>DASRLN010000137.1:0-11594 GCA_035648435.1 Caulobacteraceae bacterium | reverse complement strand
GTAGGAAAGGCCGGCCTGGGCCATGCCGATCAGGGGGGTGTGGATCGACTGGTGGGCGCCGCCCTCGGGGCCGAGCGTCAAGCCCGACGGGGTGGCGACGAGCAGGAACCTCGCGTCCTGGTAGCAGGCGTAGTTGAGGGCGTCGAGGCCGCGGTTGATGAACGGATCATAGAGCGTGCCGACCGGGATCAGCCGGGCGCCGAAGAGTTCGGCGGTGAGGCCGAGGGCCCCCAGGATGAGGAACAGGTTGTTCTCGGCGATGCCGAGCTCGATGTGCTGGCCGGCCGGGCCCATGATCCAGCGCTGGGCAGAGGCGATCTGGGCCTCGCGGAAGCGGTCGCCGCGGGCGTCGCGGGCGAAGAGGCCGCGCTGGTTGACGAAGCCGCCGAGGTTGGTGGAGACGGTGACGTCCGGCGAGGTGGTGACGATGGCGTCGGCGAGCGGCCCGCCGGCCCGGGCGAGATCGCCCAGGATCCGGCCGAAGGCGACCTGGGTCGACTGGCGTCCCTTGGGGGCCGGGAAGGCCGCCGCGGCGGGAACCGGTATCGGGGCCGGCGCGGTTTCGGCTGAGCGCGCTGCGAAGGGGGTGGCGGCGAGGAAGGCGCGGTATTCTGACCCGTCGCGCGGCAGGCCGGCGAATTCTTCCCATTCGCGCCCCGTCGGCACGGCCATGCGGGCGCGGAACGCCTCCATCTGGGTTTCGGTCATCAGGCCGGAGTGATTGTCCTTGTGGCCCTGGAACGGCAGGCCGAAACCCTTGATGGTGTACACGATGAAGAACTTCGGTCCCTCGTCGGTGACGGCGTTGAAGGCGTCGAGGAGCAGACCGAGATCGTGGCCGGCGAGGTTGGTCATCAGCTCGGCGAGGGCGCCGTCGTCGTACGTTCCGAGAAGTTTCGCGGTGTCACTGTCCGGTCCGAGGTCAGCCAGGACCGCGCGGCGCCAGGCGTCGCCGCCCTGGAAGCTCAAGGCCGCGTAGGTGTCGTTGGGACAGGCGTCGATCCAGTCGCGCAGGGCCGCCCCGCCTTTCTGGGCGAAGGCGGTCTCCAGCTTGCGGCCGTATTTGAGGGTGATCACCTGCCAGCCGACGGCGGCGAAGATGTCGGAGAAGCGCAGGAACATCCGCTCGTGGGTGGTGGCATCCAGGCTCTGGCGATTGTAGTCGACGATCCACCAGCAGTTGCGCAGGTCGTGCTTGGCGCCCTCGATGACGCACTCGTAGATGTTGCCCTCGTCGAGTTCGGCGTCGCCCAGCAGCGAGATCATCCGCCCCGCCCGCTCCTCTGGGATCAGGCCGTGGGCCAGGAGATAGTCCTGGGCGATGGAGGCGAAGGCGGTCATGGCGACGCCCAGACCCACCGAGCCGGTGGAGAAATCGACCTCGTCCGCGTCCTTGGTCCGTGAAGGATAGGACTGGGCGCCGCCGAGGCCGCGGAAGCGCTGGAGCTGGTCGAGGCTCTGGCGGCCGTGCAGGTACTGGATGGCGTGGAAGACGGGGCTGGCGTGGGGCTTCACGGCAACCCGGTCCTGCGGCTTTAGGACCCCGAAATAGAGCGCCGACATGATGGTGGCGATCGAGGCCGACGACGCCTGGTGGCCGCCGACCTTGAGGCCATCACGGGCCTCGCGCAGGTGGTTGGCGTTGTGGATCGTCCAGGCCGACAGCCAGTGGACCTTGCGGTCCAGCTCGCCGATCAGGTCGAGGTCATCGTTGGCGCGGCGGCGGGCGGACATGGCGGGGCTTGTATCGCCTCTATCCTGCCCCGCGAAGCGGGGAAGGCGCGTCGGACGCAAATGGGCAAATGGGGACATGATCGAATTCGCGCGCCTTCGCGAAATCGTTCATGTCCCCGATTTGCGGGCGCCGGCGTTCGCAAGTTCGGGGACACGTACCCATTGCTGAAGAGGCGCAATGGTTACATGTCCCCACTTGCGGCCCACTTGCGGCGATCGTTTACCGCGCCCGCGCCGAGCCCCAGAAGTTGTAGCCGGCCCAGGGGGGTGTGCCGGGGAGGAACATGGTGGCGAGGTCGTCGATGGCGAAGCCGGCGGCGGCGATCAGGGCGGGGATGTCGCGGGTCAGGTGGCAGCCGCCGCCGATCACCTTCCACACCGGCTCGATGCGCCGCTGGGCGCGGGCGATCTTGGGATCGGGAGCGGCGCCGTGCTCGCAGAACAGCAGGCGGGCGCCGGGTTTCATCGCCCGCCGGGCGCCCTCGAGCGCGGCGACGGCGTCTGGAATGGTGCAGAGGCTGTAGGTGACCAGCACCGTATCGACGCTGGCGGCCGGCAGTGAGAGCGCCTCCGCCCGTTCGGCGAGGATTTCCACCGGCAGGTCGCTGGCGGCGGCGGCCTTGCGCGCCCGGGCCAGCATACCGGCGGCGGGTTCGAGGGCGAAGACGCGGGTCACCTTGGCGCGGTCGTAGTGGGGGAGATTAAGGCCGGCCCCGAAACCTAACTCGAGCACCACGCCCTGCGCGCGCGGCACGATCTTCTCGCGCTGCTTGCGTATCGGTTTCGCCCCGCAGGCGAGGCCGAGCAGCGGCGGCAGGAGGTAGCGTTCGTAGAGGCCCATGAATGCACCTTATCCTCCCCCGCGTGGCGGGGAAGGTGCGTCGGACGCAAATGGGGACGCAAATTGGGACTTGATCGAATTCGCCTCTTCTTGGCGAACTTCGTTCATGTCCCCATTTGCGAGCGCCGGCGGGCGCAAGTCGGGGACACGTACCCCTTTGCGAAGGGGCGCAATGGTTACATGTCCCCACTTGCGGCGACGGCCCGTTGCTTTCCCTAGCTTGCCGCCCCAGGATCGCGGCGCCGAGGAGAGGAAGCGCGCCTTGACCGCAGCCGTGATCACCGGGCCGCCGCGCCTGCCGTTTCAGGCCAAGCTGTTCTATGGGCTGGGGTCGATCGCCTTTGGGGTCAAGGACGCCGGGTTCTCCTACTTCCTGCTGATCTTCTACAACCAGGTGATCGGCCTCAATGCGGCGGCGGCGGGGCTGGCGATCCTCATCGCCATGGCCTTCGACGCCTTCCTCGATCCGATCGTGGGGCAGGTGTCGGACAACTGGCGCTCGCGGTGGGGCCGGCGCCATCCGTTCATGTACGCCTCGGCCCTGCCGGTGGCGCTCTCCTATATCGCCCTGTGGAACCCGCCACATTGGAGCGCCGCGCACCTCTTCTGGTACCTGACGGCCATCGCCATCGTCATCCGCACCTTCATCACCTTCTATGAGGTGCCGTCCTCGGCCCTGTCGGCGGAGCTGACCACCGGCTACGACGAGCGCACGGTGCTGCTCTCCTACCGCTATTTCTTCGGCTGGGTCGGCGGCCTCAGCATCAACCTCATCGCCCTCTTCTTCCTGCTGCGGCCCGACGCCCATCATGCCGTGGGCCAGCTCAACCCGGTCGGCTACGCGCGCTACGGGGTGGTGGCCGGAGCGATCATGTTCTGCGCCATCCTGATCTCCGCCGGCGGCACCCACCGCTATATCCCGACCTTCACCGTCCCGCCGAAGCGCAAGATCAGGCTCCTGGCCATGGCCAGGGAAATCGTCTCGACCTGGTCGCATCGCTCGTTTCTGTTCATCACCCTTTCGGGACTGGCGACGTCGATGGCGGCGGGGCTGGGGGCGTCGATGAACTACTATTTCGCCACCTTCTACTGGGAGTTCTCGGCCCGGCAGATCTCCGCCTTCACCCTGGGGGTCGCGGTCTCCGCGGCCATCGCCCTCATCGCGGCGCCGCGGTTTTCGCGCCGGTTCGGCAAGCGCGCCTCGGCCATCACCCTGATGATCTGCTCGGTGACCATCAGCCTGGCGCCGATGGCCCTGCGGCTCTTCGGGCTGATGCCGGCCAACCATTCCTCGGCCCTGGCCCCGATCATCTTTTTCCAGACCATCGTCGCCACCGCCTTCTACATCGCCGCCACCACCCTGATCTCGGCGATGATCGCCGACGTCGTCGAGGACGGCGAACTGAAAACCGGCCGGCGCTCCGAGGGAGTGTATTTCTCGGCCTCGTCGCTGGTCGCCAAGGCGGTGACCGGCGTCGGCATCTTCGCCGCCGGAGTGCTGCTGGGCGTCGTCCATTTCCCGGCCGGGGCCGCGCCCGGCCAGGTCGCGCCGGCGGTGATCACCCGCCTGGCGGAAGTCTATATCCCGGTCCAGATCACTCTCTACGCGGTCGCCCTGATCCTGATGCTCGGCTACAAGATCACCCGCGCCAGCCACGGCGAGACCCTGCGCCTGCTGGCCGCCGAAGCGGAAACCGTGCATCTCGCCCCGGTGGGGATCGAGCCGTGATCCCGGCAAGGTAGCTTGGCCTGGCGGATCAGGCCAACACCTTCTCCAACACCCGCCGATAGTCGCGGAGAATCCGCGCGCGATCGACGTGCCGGCCGTCGGCGACGACCTTACGGCCGGCGCGCCAGACGCCCGACACCGCCTCGCGGCCGGCGGCGAAGATCCAGCCGTCCAGCAAATCGTCGCCGGCGCGGCCGATCAGCGAGGGGTGGTCGGCGCCGAGGGCGACGAAATCAGCCGGGGCGCCCACCGCGATCCCGCGCCCGTCCGACGCCATCGCCCGCGCCCCGCCGGCCTGGGCGGCGGCGAACAGGGCGGCGCCCACCGAATGGCCCTCGCCCCCGGCCAGGATGTTGCGCGAGCGCAGCGCGAGCCGTTGCGCGTATTCCAGGGCGCGAAGTTCGGCGGCGGCGTCGATGAGGATGTTGGAATCGGTCCCCACGGCCATCGCCCCGGCGGCCGCCAGGTAGCGGCCGGCCGGAAACACCCCGTCGCCGAGATTGGCTTCCGTGATCGGGCAGAGGCCGGCGACCGCGCCGCTCATCGCCAGGGCGTCGCACTCGGCGTCGGTGGGATGGGTGGCGTGGATCAGGCACCAGCGGCGATCGACGCCGGCGTTGCCCAGCAGCCACTCCACGGGCCGGCGCCCCGACCAGGCAAGGGAGGCATCGACCTCGCCGGTCTGCTCGGCGGCGTGGATGTGGATCGGCCCTTGCGGCGACAGGGTGGTGACTTCGCGCAGCTCCTCGGGGGTGACGGCGCGCAGGCTGTGCGGGGCCACGCCGACCACCGCGCCCGCCAGCCCGGTGACGGCGGCGCGGCTCGCCTCGACGAGGCGCGCGAAGCCATCCGGATCGGTGACGAACCGGCGCTGGCCCGCCTTGGGCGGCGCGCCGCCGAAATCGGCGTGGGCGTAGAACACCGGCAGCAGGGTGAGCCCGATCCCCGTGGCCCCGGCCGCCGCCGCAATTCGCACCGCCATCTCGGCCGGATCGGCGTAAGGACGGCCTTGCGGATCGTTGTGCAGATAGTGGAACTCACCGACCCGGATGAAGCCGCTTTCCAGCATCTCGGCGTAGGCCAGGGCCGCGATCGCCTGGACATCGTCCGGATCCAGCACCGCCAGGAAGCGGTACATCACCTCCCGCCAGGTCCAGAAATCGTCGTCCGCCGGACCCCTCCGCTCGGCCAGGCCCGCCATGCCGCGCTGGAAGGCGTGGCTGTGGACGTTGCAGAGCCCCGGGACGCCGATGGCGGCGGTCTCGTCGCCCGGCGCCGCCGCCGCGCCGATTTCGACCCCCACGATCACACCCGCCGCGTGGCTGACCCGCACGGAACCGGCCCATCCTCGTGGAAGCAGGGCCGTGGACAACCAGAGCGCCGGCATCGGCGTCTAGAAAGCCGCCGTCAGATCCACGAACACCTTGCGGGCCGGGAGCAGGTAGTAGGACTGGTCGCCGAACTCGCTGGCGGTGACCGGCGGCCGCTGGTTGGTCAGGTTGCTGGCGTTCAGGGCCAGGCTGTAGCGGCTCCAGCGATAGCCGAGGCCCGCGTCGATCGTGGCGTAGGCCCCGGTGGGGGCGGTGTTGGCGAGGTCGAGATAGCGCCGGCCGACATAGTTCACCGTCGCCGACCCGAACAGGCCCTTGGGCGCGGCGTAGATGACCCCGGCCGAGGCGAGGATGTGCGGCGACAGGGTGAGCTGGTTGCCCGAGACGTCGATGTTCTCGCCCCCCTCGGCGGCGACATAGTGGGTGAAACGCGCGTCGTGCCAGCTTGCCGACGCCGAGAGGCTGAAATCGCCGGTCACGTGCAGATGACCTTCGGCCTCGACCCCCTCGAGTCGCTCGCCGCCGGCGTTCTGAAAGATCTGGTCTCCGGCCGCATCGGTGGTGGTGACCACCAGATTGGTGAAGTTCAACCGGAAGTAGCCGACCTCGTAGTCCAGGCGCCCACCCGCCAGGCGCCCCTTGACCCCGGCCTCGTAGCTCGCCGCCGTTTCCGGCTCGAGAATGGCCGGAGTGTTGTCGGGTCCGAAGTCCAGGGCCGAGGGTTTGAAGGTGTCGCGCCAGTCGGCGTAGAGCACCGCCTCGTCGGCCCCCGAGGTCCAGGCGCGATAGCTGACGCCGGCCATGCCGGAAAGCCTGGTCACCCGCCGGGTCTCGTCGTCGTAGGTGTCGTTGGCGGCGTCGAAACCGTCGAAGTGGCTCGACTGCTTGTGCTCGTAGGTCTCGTTGAGGCGAAGGCCCGCGTTGAGGTCCCACGGGGAATCGAACTTCCAGTCGAACTGGCCGTACTGGCCGGCGAACACCCGCTGGTCGTAGAGGCCGTTGACCTCATCGACGTGCAGGCGGGTGGTAGCCGGAAGCGGCGCGCCGCTGGTGAGCGCCGGCATGAAGGCGCCGTTGACGCTGGCCTGGGTCCCCCGGCCGTAGAGCAGGTCGGCGCCCCAGGTGAGGCTCGCGTCGTGGCCGAACTCGCTGGTCACATGGGTGTCGAAATAGTCGTCGTCGATGTCGCGGCCCTGATTCTGAGTGTCGTCGATGACCAGATTGGGCTCCAGAAAGCCGCGGATATCGACGATCCGCGACCAGGCCAGGGACGCGGTCGTGTCCCATTCGCCGACCGGAGTGGGGTGCGCGTAGCCGAGCACCGCGTGGTAGTGGTTCTCGTCGATCCTGGCGTCGGACGGATTGTAGTTGGCGTCGAGCGGCGTCGCGGTGGTCAGGACCGAGCCCTCGCGTTCCACCGGACTGGGCGGAACCGAGCGCAGGATGTCGATATCGACGTCGAACCTCAGGTCTCCGCCCGCCAATGGCCCGGCGGCGCGGTAGAGCATGTGGCCCTGGCGTAGGTTTTCCCTCGGGTCGGAAAATCCGTCGCGCTTGGCGTCGATGGCCAAGGATTGCGCGAAATCGCCGATGGATGGCAGGGCGAGGGCGCCGGCGGCGCGCCAGGAATCGAACCCGCCGTAGCCGGCGGTGATGGCGTTGGCCGCCTGGCCGGCGGGGTAGTGAACGACCTGGATCACGCCCACGAAGGCGGTGGCCCCGTAGAGCACCGGCGCCGAGCCCTTGAGCACCTCGATCCGTTCCACGTCGGCGAGGTCGAGATCGGGGATGGCCGGATTGAACGCTCCCCCCAGCGGCACGCCATCGACGACCAGGAGGAAGGCGTCGAACTCGTGCAGACCCCAGAACGAGGGCACGGCGCTGGCCGGTCCGGCGTCGCCGCCGGGCGGGGCCTCGACCCCTGCCACCGTCGCCAGGGCGGAGCGAAGATCGGTGATCCGCCGCGCGCGAAGGTCCGCGCCATCGAGCACGGTGATGTAGGCCGGCACGCGGTCGGCCGGCTCCGGGAGGCGGGTCGCGGTGACCTCGATCGGGCTCAACTCCGTCGCCGGCGCCGCGCGCGCTCCCGCCGCCAACATCAGGCAGGCCGAGGCCATCAATCCGATCCCACGCAACGCCGATCCCCGCTCGTCCGCACCCTCGCGGGGGGTTAGCATGGCCGCGGGAGTCGCGCCTAGCCGGTCGAACGTCGGGCCATCGCCGTTCTTGGGCGGGACGCCATTTCGGCCTAGAGACGAGACGCCTCGGATTTCGTCGAGGCCGACCCCGGGAGACCCCATGCGTTGCGAGCGGCTGTGGCGCGGCGCGCGGCTGGCGACGATGGCGGCGGGATTGGGCGAGGTCGCCGACGGCGTCGTCGCCTGCGCGGACGGACGGATTGTCTATGCGGGGCCGGCGGCCGACGCGCCGAGCTTCGAGGCCCGCGAGCGCATCGATTGCCAGGGGCGCTGGATCACGCCGGGACTGATCGACTGCCACACCCACCTCGTCTGGGCCGGGGACCGGTCCGGGGAGTTCGAGGCGCGGCTGGCCGGCGCGTCCTATGAAGAGATCGCCCGCGCCGGCGGCGGTATCCTCTCCACCGTCGCGGCCACCCGGGCGGCGAGCGGAGCGGAACTCCTGGCCGCCACTCTCCCCCGTCTCGACGCCCTGATCGCCGAGGGCGCGACCACGGTGGAGGTCAAGTCCGGCTATGGCCTCAGCCTCGAAGACGAGGTCAAGGCGTTGGAAGTCGCCCGGGAACTCGGCGCCCGTCGCGCGGTCGAGATCCGCGCCACCCTCCTGGCCGCCCACGCCCTGCCGCCGGAGTTCGCGGGCGACGCGGACGGCTACATCGACCTCGTCTGCCGCCAGATCATCCCGGCGATGGCTATGCGGGGCTTGGCGGACGCGGTCGATGCCTTCTGCGAGGGAATCGGCTTCACGCCGGCCCAGGTGCGCCGGGTGTTCGAGGCGGCGCGGGTCCACGGCCTGCCGGTCAAGCTGCACGCCGAGCAGCTCTCCAACCTGCACGGCGCGGCGCTGGCCGCCGAATTCAACGCCCTCTCGGCCGACCACCTGGAACATCTCGACGAGGCCGGCGTGGCGGCGATGGCGGCGGCGGGGACGGTGGCCGTGCTGCTCCCCGGGGCCTACTATTTTGTGCGCGAGACGAGGCTCCCGCCGATCACCGCCCTGCGCGCCGCCGGCGTGCCGATGGCGCTGGCCACCGACTGCAACCCGGGAACCTCGCCCATGACCTCCCTGCTGTTGACCATGAACATGGCCGCCACACTCTTCCGGATGACCGTCGAGGAATGCCTGGCCGGCGTTACCCGCGAGGCCGCCCGCGCCCTGGGGATGCGGGCGGAAGCCGGCACGCTGGAAGCCGGCAAGCGCTGCGACCTGGCCATCTGGGACATCGAGCGGCCGGCCGAGCTGGTTTATCGCATGGGGTTCAATTCGCTGCACGCGCGGGTATGGAAGGGCCGATGAGAGACGTCGTCCTTCGGCCCGGCGAGATGGCCCTCGCCGACTGGCGCGCCGTGTGGTCCGGCGCCCCGATCACCCTGGACTCCGCCGCCGCGCCGCTGATCGCGCGCGGCGCCGCCGCCGTGGAGCGCATCCTCGCCCGCGGCGAGCCGGTCTACGGAATCAATACCGGCTTTGGGAAACTGGCCAGCGTGCGGATCGAGGCCGCCGACCTCGCCAGGCTGCAGCGCAATATCGTCCTCTCCCATGCCGCCGGCGTCGGGCCGCCGGTTCCGGCGCCCATCGTGCGGCTGATGATGGCGCTGAAGCTCGCGGGCCTGGCCCAAGGCGCCTCGGGCGTGCGGCCGGCGACCATCGCCATGCTCGAGGCCATGCTGGAGCGCGGCCTCAGCCCGGTGATCCCGGCCAAGGGCTCGGTCGGCGCCTCCGGCGACCTCGCGCCGCTGGCCCACATGGCCGCCGCGATGATCGGGGTCGGCGACATCCTGGTTGGCGGCGAGCCGGTTCCCGCCGCCGCCGCCCTGGAGAGGGCTGGTCTGGCGCCGCTGATCCTCGGTCCCAAGGAGGGCCTGGCGCTGCTCAACGGCACGCAGTTCTCCACCGCCCATGCCCTGACCGCCCTCTTCAAGGCCGACACCCTGTTCCGCTCGGCCCTGGTCACCGGCGCCTTGGCCACCGAAGCGGCCAAGGGCTCCGACACCCCCTTCGATCCGCGCATCCACGCCCTGCGCCGCCACCCGGGGCAGATCGAGACCGCCGGCGCCCTGCGCGCCCTGATGGCCGGTTCGGCGATCCGCGCCTCGCACCTGGTCGGCGACGCGCGGGTGCAGGACCCTTACTGCCTGCGCTGCCAGCCGCAGGTGATGGGCGCGGCCCTCGATATCCTGCGCGGCGCCGCCATCACCCTGGCCGCCGAAGCCAACGGCGTCACCGACAATCCGCTGATCATTCCGGATACGGATGAAGCCCTTTCCGGCGGCAACTTCCATGCCGAACCGGTGGCCTTCGCCGCCGACATCATCGCCCTGGCCGTCTGTGAGATCGGCTCGCTGGCCGAACGGCGGGTGGCGATGCTGGTCGATCCCGCGCTCTCCGGCCTGCCGGCCTTCCTCACCGCCCATCCGGGCCTCAATTCCGGGTTCATGATCCCCCAGGTCACCGCCGCCGCCCTGGTCGCCGAGAACAAGCAGCGGGCCCATCCGGCCAGCATCGATTCCATTCCCACTTCGGCCAATCAGGAGGACCACGTCTCCATGGCCGCGCACGGCGCGCGGCGGCTCATGCCGATGATCGACAACGCCCAGGCCATCGTCGCCATCGAGTTGCTCGCCGGCGCCCAGGGCTGCGATTTCCACCGGCCGCTGGCCTCCAGCCGCCCCCTCGAAGCGGCCCGCGCCGCCCTGCGCGCCGTCGTCCCGACCCTGGAAGAGGACCGCCATCTCCAGCCGGACATCGAGGCGGCCATCACGCTGGTCACCGGCGGCCTGGTCCTGGCCGCCGCTGGTGACGTCCCTCTCCCGTCCCTGCTGGCGGCGCCGTGAACCCGCCCTGGCTCAAGGTGCGGCGAGGGGATACGCCGCTGATCGTCAGTATACCCCATACCGGCATCGACATTCCCTCGGATATCGAGAAGCGCCTCGTTTCTTTGTGGCTTGCCCGCAAGGACGCCGACTGGTGGGTAGACCGGCTCTACGCCTTCGCCGCCGACCTGGGCGCGACCACCATTCGCACCGCGATCTCCCGCACTGTCATCGATGTCAACCGCGATCCTTCCGGCGCCTCGCTCTATCCAGGCGCGGCGACCACCGGCCTCTGTCCCGACACCACGTTCGACGGCGAGCCGCTCTACGCCGATGAAGCTCCGGATAAGGCGGAGATCGATCGGCGCCGGAACGCCTGGTTTGATCCCTATCACGCCGCCCTGGCCGCCGAGATCGCCCGCCTGCGCGCCGACCACGGCGCCGTCGTCCTCTACGAGGCCCACTCCATCCGCTCGCGCATCCCGCGCCTGTTCGCCGGCGAACTGGCGAACCTCAACATCGGGACCCACGACGGCGCGGCCTGCGATCCTGCCCTGGCCCGGGGCGTCGAGGCCGCCTGCGACGCCCCGCCGTTCACCCGCGTGACCAACGGCCGATTCCGCGGCGGCTGGACGACCCGCGCCTACGGAAACCCCGCCGCCGGCGTCCACGCCATCCAGATGGAGCTGGCCTGCCGGGGCTATATGGACGAGCCGGATATTCCGACCCCGGACAACTGGCCGCCGCCGTTCGACGAGGGCCGGGCGGCGGCGATGATCGGCGTGCTGACAAGGGTGCTCGAGGCCTGTCTCGATTTCACGAAGACCCTCCACCCGACGAACCCTCGCCCCGCTCTTGGCGGGGAGAGGGCAGGGTGAGGGGTGTTTCCGCGAGACGCTGTGGTCCGGCGGATGCGTCGCCGAGCCGCGCCACCCCCTCACCCCGCC
>DASRLN010000136.1:0-13555 GCA_035648435.1 Caulobacteraceae bacterium | reverse complement strand
CCACAACGCCTTCGCCTTGCCCGCCCGCGCCAATCGGACCGCGGCCGCGGCGGGAGCGGGGGCGAAGAGCAGAGCCTCGCGCCGCTCCTGAGCGGTGACCGCGGCCGCGGTCCGATTGGCGCGGGCGGGCAAGGCGAAGGCGTTGTGGACCACGGTCGTCGCGGCCGCGGCGCCCCGCATCGATGGCGCCGCGACACGCCGTCCGGGCAGCTTCAGGCCGGTGGCGATGGCGGCGGCGGCGGCGACGATGCCGATGGCCACGCCGGCGAACACCATCACCAGGACCATGACCCCGAAGGCGACGCCGGGCAGATAGGTGCTGGTCTCGCGCATGGTCTCGATCTGCTGGAGCCATGGTTCCAGCAGGGTCATGGCGACGCCGAGCATCAAGGTGACCGCCAGGGGCGCGAAGGCGAAGGCGAGGCAGGCGCGAAGCCAGCCCTCGAAGACGCCGCGGGTGGCGTCGAACAACAGCATGGCGATGAAGATCGGCCCCGTCGCCAGCAGCATGCCGAGCACGATCTTGGACGCCAGCAGCACCCCGAGGCTCGAGACCAGCAGGACCACCGCCGAAAACAGCAACAGCAGGGAATCGAAGCCGGCCTTGCTGAGCAGGGTCGATAGCGCCCCGGTCCCGGCGGTCCCACCAGGACCCAGCGGGCCGCCGACGCTGGCGATCGGGGCCGGGGCTCCCGGCGGTGTGGCCGGCGAGAACGAGGTCAGATCGGCGAAGGCGCGCTGCAGTCCGTCGAACACATCGCCGGTGAAGGTCGAACCCCGCGCCCTGAAATCGTGCACGATCACGTCGGCGATCTGCTGTGGCCCATAGAACAGGAAGTGATAGACCAGCGACTGATAGGCGCCCCACTGGGTGGCCAGGGCCACGATCGCGCCGAGCTTCACGGCGGTCAGGGCGAAATCGGTGATGTTGAGCTGCGAGCGTCCGAGCAGCAGCTGATAGCCGATCAGGGCCACGTACAGGGTGAGCAGGACGGTCAGCACACCGGCGAATGCCCCCGACGGCTGGAACAGGGCGTCGTAGCCGCCGCGCACCAGTTCCTGGACATTGCAATCGACGGCCCCCAACAGGCTGCGCACCAGCGGGTCGTCGGGTCCCGGCGCGGGGCAGGCGTCCGACATCAGGCGCTCCCCAGAAGGTGCGGAAGCCAGTCGGCGGGAGCGTCGCCGTGCCGGCGGCGAAGCTCATCCAGCTCGCGGACCGTGGATTCGCGGCCCGACAGCACCTTGAGGATGTCGGGCATGCCGGACAGATTGAGCCGCGCCACCACGCTGTCGGCGCCATGCTTGATCAGGAAACAGTGGGCGGAGTCGGGCAGGGTGCGGACCAGTTCGAACTCGTGGCTGGTCAGGCCGAAGCCGCCGCAATAGTCGGCTTCCTGGGCCTTCGGATTGATCATGAAAATCTGCGTCGCGGCCTGCTCGATGATGGCGCTGGAGATGCGGCTGGCCAGCGCGTCCTGGGCGCTCTGGGTGCAGAAGCCGACGATGCCGTTGCGTTTGCGGATGGTCTTTTCCCAGTCCTTGATGCGCTGGACGAAGACTTCGTCGTCCAGCGCCTTCCAGCCCTCATCGACGACGATGATCGAAGGCGTGCCGTCCAGCCGCTGCTCGACGCGGTGGAACAGATACATCATCGCCGGGGCGCGGGCGGCCGGATCATCGAGAATCTGGGTCAGATCGAAGCCGATCGTGCGCTCGTCCAGATCGAGCCCGTCGTCCTCGTTGTCGAACAGCCAGGCGTAATCGCCGGAACCATGCCAAGGCGCCAGGCGGGCCGCCAGATCGGTGCTCGAGGGGCGTCGTCCGCCGCGAAAGAGTTCCGCGAAGTGGCGCAGGCGCCGGTACCTGGCCGGCTGGGCGAAGTTGGCGTCGACGGCTTCGGCGATGGCCCCCATGTCCTCGACGTCGAGAGCCGCGCCGCCGGACGTGATCAGCTTGGCCGCCCAGTCGGCGAGGAAACGGCGGTTGCCGGGTTCGTCGGCGAGCAGCAGCGGATTGAGCGCGGTCGGCGTGCCCGGCCGCAGCACGTCGTATCGGCCGCCGATGGCGCGCAGGAAAATTTCCGCGCCGCGGTCCTTGTCGAAATAGATCGTGCGCGGCGACAGCTTCCGCGCCTGGGCGAGCAGAAAGCCCAGCACCACCGTCTTGCCCGATCCCGAGGGTCCGATGACCGTGAAGTTTCCCAGGTCGCCGCGGTGGAAGTTGAAATAATAGGGTCCGGCGGCGGTGGTCTCCAGCACGGTGATCGCCGGACCCCAGTGGTTGCCCTCGGGCTCGCCGACGGGGAAGTTGTGATAGCTGGCGAGGCTGGCGTAGTTGCCGCTGGAGATCAGAGCGCGGCGGCCAATGTCCTTGAAGTTGCCCGGGAACTGAGCCCAGAACGCCGGCTCCAGATTGACGTCCTCGCGCACCGCGATGAGGCCCAGTTCGGTGAACGCCGACTGGACGTCGGCGGCGGCTTCGTTCAGCAGGACCGCGGAGCCGGCCTTGACCATCACCGTCAGATGGTGCTCGCCGAAGGCGGAACGGCCGGCGGCGACATCGTCCTTGGCGGCGTGCAGATCGCGCTGCAGGCTCAGCGCTTCGTCGTCGGCCGCCCGCATCCGCCGCAGCGCCAGGTTCATCCGGTCCAGCGTGGCTTGCCGATCGACGAACCCGAAGCTCTCCGTAAGCACCATTTCGAAAGGCAGGCGCAGCAGGTCATCGAGCATCCCCGGCGTGGTCTGGCTGGGATAGTCCTTGGCCGAGAGCATGGCCCCGAAGCTGCGCGCCAGCCGCCCGGCCGCCGCCAGTTCCAGCGTGTCGGCGCCAAAGCTCACCCGCCGATAGGGAAGATACAGGCCCAGGTCGGCGCTCGGCAGCCGCACCGGCCGCATCTCTCCGTTGAACAGCAGCGACAGGAACTCGAGTGGCTCGGAACAGAGATCCTGGGGTCCGTCATAGACACTGAGCAGGCGCGCGCCGTATGGGGCCAGCGCCGCCAGCAGGCCGTCGCGGGCATTGTTGATCGCGCCGAGGTCGCGGGCCAGGGCGGCGGCGGATTCCTGCCGCTGGCCGGCGTCCCGCAGCACCGCCATGGCGCTCTGAAGCAGGCCGACCCTGCCTTGCAGCGGCCGGCGCACGAGGGTCAGGAACAGATCGTTGACATAGAGCTTGCGGGCGCTCAGCCGGGCGCGCCACGCGGCGTCCAGCGAGCGGCTGAAGCCATCGTCGAACTCCGCCGTCAGCTCCGGGGAAACCTCGCGTCGGACGACGTGGTGGTAGAGGGCGAAGCGGGAATTGGCGATGCCCCTCAGCATCGTCTCGCGCACGGACTTGCGGTAGTTCAGTTCCAGGGTGTCGGCGGTCTCGAACGGGTAGCCGGCCAGATGCAGCACCTGCAACAGACGGCCGTCCCGCGTCTCAATGGTCGCGTCGTCGATATGGCGGGCATAGGGCAGCCGGCTGCCGGCGGCCTGCTCATGCCGCTCGTCGGGGCGGGGCGCGCGCGTCAGCAGAGTGGGCATGGTCAGGCCGAATAGGAGTTGCAGCGCCAGAATTTGGCATTGCGCACGCGCGGGCAGCGGCTGACCCTGATCACCCACAGGTCGAAGAAACGCGGCTCCTTGAGGCAACCCAGATAGCCCAGGAAGTGAATGACGAGGGCGATCGGCAGGACCCAGAACGAATGGGTGAGGAGAAACAGCTCGACGACGATGACCGCGTTGAGCACGAAATAGCTGTAGGTGACGCCGGCGAACATCTGCGGGCGGGTCAGCGCGCCGAACACCGTGTCCCGCTCGAGCTGGGCCATGCTCGGTCAGCTCCCCGAGGCGATCGAGCGGATGCCGGCGACGATGGCGGCCGCGCCGAAGACGATGAAGCAGCCGAGGATCACCGTGGCCCCGCGGCGCCAGTCGATCCGCCCGGTGAGCATCAGAAGGCCGGTGGCGCCGACCGCGATCACCGCCAGGGCGGTGGCGACGTTGCCGAGAAGGGTGCCCTGCAGCCAATTGACCGCGTTCAGGATGACGTTGGAGCCGGCCGGATCGAGTTCCGCGGACTGGGCGTGGGCGACCGCGGCCCAAAGGCCGGAAAACACCGCTCCGAGGATGAGGCGGGTGCGGATTCTCTCGCTTGTGGTCTCGCCGACCGTGATTTTCATCTGCCCGATCCGTTTGCATCGACGATGCTGGCCTGCTGGCTCAGCCGATCCATGATAGCCGTGACATAGGCCCGGGTCTCCCTGAACGGCGGGACGCCGCCATAGCGATCCACCGCCCCCGGTCCCGCGTTATACGCCGCCAGGGTGCGTATCAGATCTCCGTCGTAGCGATTGAGCAGCACCCTGAGATAGGCCGCGCCGCCGCCGTAGTTCTGGCGCGTGTCGTGGGGATCGACGCCCAACTGGCGAGCCGTCGCCGGCATCAGCTGCATCTCGCCGATAGCCCCGGCCCGGGAGACGACGCCGGGCGTCATCCGCGATTCCCGCCAAGCCACCGCCGCCACCAGCGCTGGACTGAGTTCGGCGGCCTTGGCCGCCTCGCCGATCACCCGGCGATCCAGGGCGTCGATCCGGACCCCGGCGAGTGGGCGGGGGCCGGGCGTGACGATGGGCGTGGCGCCTTCCGAGGTGAATACGGTCGGCCGGTCGTAAACCGTCACCACGCCGTCGTCGCCGATTTCCAGAACCTGCGCCCGACCCGGCGCCGGGCCAAGAGCGGACGCGGCGCAGACGAACACGGCGAGGAAACCCGCCGCGCGACGCACCGGCATGACCGTGCGGCGAGTTTGCCGGCGGGACGGGCATCGATGACCGGCGAACCGCGGCAAAGCACGGTTCGCCCGATCACTCGACAGTCCTCGCCCTTCGAAACACCTGTCCGGCACGCATGCCCCTCAATTCCATGCAGAAGGAAGGTCGCGGGTGATCCGCCTCAACCACTGGTGTTTATAGTGCCGTTGACGCCGGCCGGGAAGAACAGGCCCATGGTGACCGCGGCGGGGTTGCCATAGACGATGTTCAGCACCTGGGCGGCGGTGCGGGAATAGGCCAGGGCGTCGCCGTCGGCATCGACGACATTGGAGATTGTCGGGTCCGAGCCCGCGATGCCATGGTCGTCACTGTTGGTCCCGTCGAGCTTGGCGCGGAGGGCCGAGATCTTGGCGGTAGCCACGAACGGATCGATCGCCGGGGCGGGCGTCGCCACGCCCAAGGAGAACAGCGCCGTCCGGATCAGGCCGGCGTGGTAGGCCTCGACCGCCAGGATGCCGGCGGCGGCGGCAAGATAGGTCTTGCTGGTGATCAGCGGGGCCGCGCCGTGATAGGCGGTGACCCCGACATCCTCGAAGATGTAGGCCCCGAGCAGAAAGGATTCGTCGTTGGCATAGGGATTGAACTGGGTCCCGGCGGGAACCACCCCGGCCGCCTGAGCCGCCGTGGTGAAGGCGCCGGCGGCGGAAACGTCAATGGCCGGCTGGGCCACCGCCGCGCTTCCGAGCGCGCCGCGGAGAAATTTGACGTGTTTCAGCTCGTCGGCGGCGATCTCGTTGGCATAAGCGATGACCGCCTTGCTGGTCAGATTTGCCTTCTGGCCGGCGGTCACCGCGCCCTGGGTGCCGGTTCCGGTCAGCAGCGCGCCATCCAGGCCGGCGCCGGTGGCGGCATAGGAATAGAACTGCGCCTCAAGGTATTCCAGGTTCAGCGCGAAATTTAGAATGTCGGCGTCGCTGGGGCCAGCTGGGGGGGGGGTCGACGCCACGGCGGTCGAATTGGAACCGCCGCAGGCGGTCAGCGCCATGGCCCCGGCGGCCCCGGCGGCGAAACCACCGGCGACGCGGAAGAACTGGCGGCGCTCTTCGCGCCGGATGGCGCGCCTCTTCATGGCATTCAAGATCAGCAACGCGTCCATTCGACGTCCCTCCGGAAGACGCCATCGCGCGGCGTCGGTGGCGCCCGGCTCGAACGGGTAGGCCGGACCCACCGTCGGGTGGGCAAAGGGCCGGTCTCCGTCGCCGTGCAATCGACATAACCTCGCCGGGATCGGCCGGTTCCCGGCCATCCGGGTTCGATTTCAGTAACAAATGTCAGTCACCGAAATCGGCCGCCGACGTGCGGGCCGGCCACGGCCCGCCGGCCACGATCGACAGGCGAGGCATCGGATCAAGACGTGAGCTGCGAGCCGCCGCCCGGTCGAAGTCCCGCAAATCGTCGCCCGAACGGTGTATGATGTGGCAACAAGGCGGCCTCGCCGCGGGGAGAAGACCGGTCATGCGATACCTCCACACGATGGTCCGGGTCGGCGATCTGGCCGGCGCGCTGGATTTCTATTGCGCGGGACTGGGGCTGGAGGAGGTGTCGCGCATCGACAATCCGGCCGGGCGTTTCACCCTCGTCTTCCTGGCGGCGCCGGACGATCTGGAAGCGGCGCGGGAGAAGCGGGCGCCGACGGTGGAGCTGACCCACAACTGGGACCCGGAAACCTATGTCGGCGGCCGCAATTTCGGTCACCTGGCCTATCAGGTCGATGACATCCATGAGACCTGCCGCCGGCTCGTCGATCGCGGCGTGACCATCAACCGTCCGCCCCGGGATGGCCACATGGCCTTCGTCCGCTCCCCCGACGGGATCTCGATCGAACTGCTGCAGAAGGGCGCGGCCCTGACCCCGGCGGAGCCGTGGGCCTCGATGCCGAACATCGGGGCGTGGTGAAGGGACGGATCGCCGACACCGCCCTCGGGACGGCCCTGGCGCTCGGGGTGATCGTTCTGCTCGTGGTCGGCACGAGGATGGCCGGCGAGGCGCATGACCGAAGCGCGACGCGCGGCGCCCTGGTGGTCGCGACCAACAGCAGCTGGCTGCCGCAGAGCTATCTCGACGACAACAACCAGCTGGTCGGATTCGACATCGACGTGGCCAGGGAGATCGCCCGCCGGCTGGGCCGCGAGGCGAGCTTCGAAACCCCGGAATGGAACGTGATGACCGGCGGTCATTGGCATGGCCGATGGGACATGGCGGTGGGGTCGGTGACGCCGACCCGGGCGCGGGCGCGGGTGATCGATTTCGCCGGCGTCTATTACTATAGTCCCTATGTATTCGCCGTTCACCGGATGAGCCGCGCCACCGGTTTTGCCGATCTGGACGGCAAGAAGATCGGGGTGGAGACCGGCACCACGTCGGAGGACTATATTCGCCGCCGGCTGAACATCGACGCGCCGGACGCGGCGCCGATCCGTTACGTGGTGGTCCCGGGCGAGGTGCGGACCTATGCCGATTCGATGCTGCCGTTCGACGATCTGCGGCTCGGCGACGGGGTTCGCCTGGACGCGGTGATCGCGCCGGAACAGACGGTGCTGCGGGCGATCAAGAACGGCTATCCGATCCGCGTCCTGGCCGGCGGATACGCCTTCCGCGAGCCGCTGACGGTGGTGACCGACAAGGGCAATCCGGCCTGGACCGCGAGGATCGCCGGGATCATCGCGGCGATGAAGGCCGACGGCGCCCTGCGCGCCCTGACCATCAGGTGGTACGGCAAGGACTACAGCGCGTGACCCATGTGGAGACCTACTACTCCCCGCGCTCCGCCGCCGCCGCCCCGCGGCCGGCCCTGAGTGGCCGCCTGGAAACGGAGGTGTGCATCGTCGGCGGCGGGCTCGCGGGCCTGACCACGGCGCTGGAACTGGCCCGGCGCGGGCGGGGGGTGTGCCTTCTCGAGGCGAGGCGGATCGCCTGGGGCGCGTCGGGGCGAAACGGCGGCTTCGTCGGTCCCGGCTATTCGGCGCCCTATCGGGCGATCGAGGGCCGGGTCGGCGCCGACGACGCCAGGAGCCTGTACCGTCTGTCGATCGAGGGGGCGCGGGCGGTGGCGGCTAATCTGGAGGACCTGGCGGTCGCCGGCGCCGAGCGCGGCGACGGTCTGCTGTCGGCCTCGCGGCACGAGGCCAGCGCCGAACTCCAGGGCCGCCGCGACTGGCTTGAGCGCGAGTTCGGCTATCGGCTGGAGTTCCGCTCCCGGGCCGAGATGCGGGAAGCACTGGTTTCGACGCGCTATCATCAGGGTCTCTACAATCCGGAAGGCTTCCACTTCCATCCGCTGAACTACGCCCGGGCGCTGGGGCGCGAGATCGAGCGGCTCGGCGGGGTGATCTTCGAGGGTTCACCGACGCGGGCGCTGAGCAGGAAAGGGGGCGTCCAGGTGGTCGTCACGCCGGCCGGGGAGGTGAGGGCGAGGGAGGCGGTGATCGCGTCCGGGGGCTATACCGGCCCGCTGATCCCCCAACTTGAGCGAAGCTATCTGCCGATCGCCACCTACGTCATGCTGACCGGGCCGGACGAGGCGCTGATCGCCAGCGCCATCCGCACCACCGCCGGGATGGGCGACAATCGCCGGGCCGGGGACTATTACCGGCTGGTCGATGGGGGCAGGCGCATCCTGTGGGGTGGCAAGATCACCACCCGGACGAGCGAGCCGAGGCGCCTCGCCCGGCTTCTGCGCCAGACCATGGTCTCGACCTATCCCCAGCTCAAGGATCTGCCGGTGGATATCGCCTGGTCGGGGCTGATGGCCTACGCCCGCCACCGGATGCCGCAGATCGGACGCTTGCCGGGCGGGCCGTGGTACTGCACCGCCTTCGGCGGCCATGGCGTCAACACCACGGCTATCGGCGGGCGGGTGGTCGCCGAAGCGATAACCGGGGAGAGCGATCGCTGGCGATTGTTCGAACCCTTCGGCCTGACCTGGAACGGCGCCCTCGCCGGCCGCGCCGCCGTCCAGGCGACCTACTGGTCGATGCGGGCCATGGACTTCGCGCGGGAGCGGCTGGGGTGAGGGGTTGGAGCGGTGGCTTCCTCCCTCCCCTTCATGGGGAGGGTCGGCCCCCCGGGTCGCGCGAAGCGCGCGCCCGAGGACAGGCTCCGGCCGGGGTGGGGAGGTGTGATCGCGTCCAGGACATCGACAATGATCCACACGTCTTCACCCTGACGGCTTCGCCATCTGTCCCTGGCCATGAAGGGGAGGGAGGAAGAATCCCGCCGGTCTCCCGTGCCTGAAACCACACTGATCCCCGGCCGTCCGGCCGCGTCGGTGTCGGCGATTCACTTCGCCGACAACATCGACTATCCGCCGTTCCTCGGCCGACCGATCGTCTTCGCGCCGGCGCTGGCCATTCTGTTCCTTGTTCTGCTGCGGTGGAATATCGCGGCGACGGCGATCGGCCGGGGCCTGGCGGGTGTCGGGCTGCGCGGGAACGCGGCCGAGGCCGCGGCGGTGACGGCGATGGTCGGGTTCAACCTGGCGGTGGTTCTGAGGCTGAAGCTGCGCTGGCAGGTGTGGATCGTGTGGATCGAGCTCGCGGCCCTGCTGATGGCGTTCTTCTATTCGTTCAACCTCAGTTTCGAGTTCATCGGTCGAAAGATCGGGTTCCTGCTGAGCCAGGGCCTGGTGATGACGCTCTATATTTCGGTGGTTTCGATCATGCTCGCCTCGGTCCTGGCCCTGATCGGCGCGATGGCCAAGCTGTCGTCCAACGGCATCGCCCTGGGTATCGCCAATTTCTATACCTCCCTGTTCCGCGGCATTCCGCTCCTGATGCAGATCTACATGATCTATCTGGGGCTGCCGCAGCTCGGCTACGTGGTCGATGCCGTGCCGGCCGGCATCGCCGCCCTGTCGCTGTGCTACGGGGCCTACATGACCGAGATCTTCCGGGCCGGCATCCAGAGCATTCCCAAAGGCCAGTGGGAGGCCGCCCGCGCTCTGGGCCTGGGACCGGGCGCCACCCTGAGGCGGATCATCCTGCCCCAGGCCATGCGGGTGATCATCCCGCCGACTGGCAATCAATTCATCGCCATGCTCAAGGACAGTTCCCTGGTTTCGGTGATCGGGGTCTGGGAGCTGATGTACCTGGCCCGCACCCAGGGCCAGACCGAGTTTCGGCACATCGAGATGATGGTCACCGCCTCGATGATCTATTGGCTGTTTTCGATCATCCTCGAGCTGATCCAGGCCCGCATCGAGCGCCACTTCGGCAGAGCCCATGTCCGCTGACCCGCCCGCGGGGGCCGCGCCGGCGGTCGAGATCCGGGGCCTGGCCAAATGGTTCGGCGTCTTCCAGGCGTTGAACGACCTGGATCTGACCATCGCCCGCGGCGAGAGGCTGGTGATCTGCGGCCCCTCCGGCTCGGGCAAATCGACGCTGATCCGCACCATCAACGCCCTGGAGAGCCACGAGGCCGGCGACATCCGCGTCGATGGCATCCGGCTGACCCGCGCGCCGAAGAGCGTCGAGGCGGTCCGGATGCGCGTGGGCATGGTGTTCCAGCAGTTCAACCTGTTTCCCCATCTCACCGTGCTGGAGAACTGCGCCCTGCCGTTGCGGCTGGTCCGCGGTCTCGCCGCCGGCGAGGCGCGCGCGCGGGCGCTGCACTACCTGGCCAAGGTCCGGATCCCGGAACAGGCGGAGAAATTCCCCGCCCAGCTATCCGGCGGCCAGCAGCAGCGCGTGGCCATCGCCCGGGCGCTGGCGATGGAGCCGATGATCATGCTGTTCGACGAGCCGACCTCGGCGCTGGACCCCGAAATGGTCAAGGAAGTGCTCGACGCCATGGTCCAGCTCGCCGTCGAGGGTATGACGATGGCCGTCGTCACCCACGAAATGGGCTTCGCCCGGCAGGTGGCCGACCGGGTGGTGTTCATGGACCACGGCGAAATCGTCGAGGCGGCGGCGCCCGAGGAGTTCTTCGCCCACCCGCGCGGCGAGCGGGCGCGGGCGTTTCTTCGGCAGGTCCTATCAGGCTGACAGCGGATGATTGCGGCGCGTGATCGCTGACAATCTCCTTGACCGGAGGTCGCCGGATGGAACCTATGTGACCATGGGATACGATGGCGACGAGGTCGATACGCGGACGTGGAGCCCGGCGCATCGCGCGATCCAGCTGCTGACCCCGATCTTTCCCGATCCTCGCGATTCGCGGGAGACGATCATCCATCAGGCGGCGGCCGGCCTCATCGCTTCGCGTTGCCGTCGCGCCATCTTCGAGCCCGACCGTCTCCGGCGGCCGGCCCGCCAGGGCGACAACGTGGCCATCGACCTCGACTTCTGGCGAGAATTTCGCGATCCGTGCAATCGTGAGCGCGAGGTCTGGCCGACCGGCGAGTTCGTCGTCCGCAGGGTCGATGCCCACCGACAGGACACGGTCACCACCTACCTGCGCAGCTACGGGACGGAGTTCCGCGACGACGATCTGGTCAGTCTGCTGCCCGACCACGGCGGCGGAGCCGGCGTTTCGCGGATCGCCTTCGACGGGGGCGCGCGGGGCGCGGACCCGCCGCCGGCATGGCGCTCGGCCGGCGGCCGGCCGCCCAGCGCCTGGTGGGACGCCCTGTGGATCGACATCGCCCGCCAGCTCCATCGGGGAGAACTGGCGCCCGCGACCCAGGCCGATATCGAACGGGCGATGCACGCGTGGATCGCCAGGAATGGTCACGCCGCCGGCGAAACCGCGATCAGGGAGCGCGCGCGGAAGCTGTTCCGAGCCTTGAACGCCGAGGTCGAAAACTAGTTTCCGTTCCTTTCCGACCCTTTCCGCCGACCGTCCCCGGGAACCATCCGCAGCGGTCAATCCGCCTGATACTTGAGTTAAATAAACGCGTTACGCGAAGTATCTCAACTTCGTCGCCGAGTGGAATGACTCCCGGGCAGGACTCGAATTCGTCTACGGAAAATCGGCCTGTAGGTCAAATATACCCCCAAAGCTACACCTAGGTCGGATTTCGTCCGAGCGCTCGGATCAGTGGCGCGCATCAGTCCCGCGGCGGGATGTGGCGCGCGACGTCCATGGCGTCGTGGAGGATGCGAAGGACCATGATCACGTTATCGCCGGAGGGCCGGAAAAACAGGACGTGCCGGCCTCGCCCGCTGACGTGGAGCGAACGCAGGCCGGGCGCGATGTCTTCCCGCGCTTTCGAGTTGAGCGCCATGGGGCCGCCCGTGAGGGATGCGAGCGCCCCGACCAGCATGTCTCGATATCGCCGCGCCTGAGCGGCGCCGAACCTCTCGGCGCTCCAGGCCAGGATTGAGCGGAAGTCACGTTCCGCGACCTCGGCGAGTTGCACTTCCCAACCCGCCATGGATCAAGTCGCCGCGCCGCCGATCACGCCGTCGCCAACCGCGTTCAGATAGTCGGTCAGTTCGGCATTCGACTGGAAGGCGCGGAAGCGTCCAGCCGCGATATCGGCCTGGCCCATGCGAATGGCCTCTCGCAAGAGTTCCAGCTTCGCGGCTTCGCTGGTCTCCCGATCTTCGACCAGCCGCAGGCCCTCGCGCAGCACCTCGCTGGCGTTCTGGTAACGGCCAGAGCCGACCAGCGTGTCGATCACTTTCTCATGGTGATCCGTCAGAACGACGTTGCGGGTGGGCATTCGAGTCTCTCCGGGAAGTCATATCGACGGAATATCATTGATGGCAGATATTGCCAATCAAGACGAAGCCGTCAACCGCCCTTCCTGAATTTCAAGATCCGCGCGCCGGCGTGGAGCGCATCGAGATGATCGGACCACCAGCGCATCATCTTCACGCGCTCCTGCCACTGCGCGCCGCGATGATAGACGGCGCGCACACCATCGCTGTCCGCATGCGCCAGGGCGCGTCCGATGGCGTCGGGCGTCCATTTGCCGCTCTCGTTCAGGAGCGTAGAAGCCATGGCGCGCAAGCCGTGCGAGGTCATCTCGCCCTTGGCGTAGCCGAGGCGGCGGAGGGCCGCGTTGAGAGTGTTCTCGCTCATCGGTCCGTCGAGCGATCCCAGGGAGGGGAAGACCAGCCCGCCGCCGGGATGGGTAGCCTGGACCTGCCGGAACGCTTCGAGCGCTTGGCGGCTGAGCGGAACGACGTGCTCCCGATTGATCTTCATCCGCGCGGCGTGGCGTGGTGGCGGATATGAAAAGGGCGGCGAGCGACCATAACTCGCCTGATTTATTCGTCTTTTTGGAGCGCTTTGGGATAGTTCCGGATATTTCCGGATGGCTTCATGGCTCCCCGGGCAGGACTCGAACCTGCGACCCGCCGGTTAACAGCCGGCTGCTCTACCAACTGAGCTACCGAGGAATGAGGCCATCGGACGAAGGGGCGGCTAATACGCCAAGGCGGAGGCGGGGCGCAAGCACGCCGCCGCGCCCAAAAAAAAGAGCCCGGCGCGGGCCGGGCTCGAAGTCGATGATTTGGGCGCCTCCGACACCGAAAGCGAAACCCAGCCTCGCCCCTCATGGTTAAGAACCGATGAACGGCCACAGGGCAATCGGGTGAAGGCGGCGCAGCCGCGATTTTTCATCCGCAGATGCCACAGATGGGCGCAGATGAAGGGGGATCTGATCGTCTGGCGGGCCGACGGTGGTCGAAACCCTCTGATCTGTGCCCATCCGCGACATCTGTGGATAGAATCTTCCTGGCTTCCCCGACTCGAGGCCCGCGCGGCGCCGTTCATCCGATTGCCCGTGCGCCGGGAGGCCGGCGAGGAGTAGTAGATGAGAGTTCTATACGGTGAAGGCGTAGCCTGCCGCAC
>DASRLN010000135.1:0-8593 GCA_035648435.1 Caulobacteraceae bacterium | reverse complement strand
CGGCGTGGCCCAGCAGCATCGTCCCGTCCGCAATCGTGGAGAGTTCGACGCCCTTGGTCAGATCAGGGCCGCTGAATTTCGGAGCTTGCTCGCTCATTGGAACCGATCCGAGGCCGACAACGCGGGGCGCGGGCGGCTTTGGAAGTCAACCACCTCGGGCTGAGATGTTTGGGCGGTGATGACCACCGAGCCGTGATTTGCTCGCAAAAGGATCAACGTCGGCTGGAACCGCGGGTTCCAGATGCGTCCAAGGCAGGTTCCCGGGATCCTCGCCCCTGTTCATCCGCGCCATCCGCGGATCGGATGTAAGCGGCTCAGCCGCCGGCGCCCGGTCGCCCTGAGCGAAGGCCATGCTCGCCTTGCCTTCGGCGGCCGTTTCCCCTATGCAGCGCGGCTTCGACACGGAGCGGCCTGGCCATATGGCATGCCAGGGCGGCTCGTCATGCTCACAGACAAGGACGGGGCCTTCCAGCGCCCCGATGCAAAATGCCGAAACTGAAGACCAAATCGGGCGCCAAGAAGCGCTTCAAGATCACAGCGACCGGCAAGATCAAGGCCGGCGTGGCGGGCAAGCGGCACCGGCTGATCAGTCACTCCGCCAAATACATCCGCCAGCAACGCGGCACGAAGGTGATGAGCGAGGCCGACGCCAAGACCATCAAGCACTTCCTGCCCTACGGCCTGTGATTCGAAGGAGTTCGATAGACCATGGCGCGAGTAAAGAGGGGCGTCGTCAGCCACGCCCGGCACAAGAAGGTTCTCGAGCAGGCCAAGGGCTTCTGGGGACGGCGCAAGAACACCATCCGCGCCGCCAAGGCGGCGGTGGACAAGGCGGGACAGTACGCCTACCGCGACCGCAAGGTCCGCAAGCGCTCGTTCCGCTCGCTGTGGATCCAGCGGATCAACGCCGCGGCGCGGGTCGAAGGCATGACCTATTCGCGATTTAGTCACGGCCTGGAGCTGGCCGGGATCGACATCGACCGCAAGGTTCTCTCCGAGATCGCGGGCAACGATCCAACCGGCTTCAAGGCCATCGCCGACAAGGTCCGCGCCGCGCTGGGCTGAAGCGCGAAATGGCCCTTCTCCCCTTGCGGGAGAAGGGCCATTGATCGAACCCGTCCCATGACCGACCATTCCCGTCTCCAATCCGATCTTCTCGCCCAGATCGCCGCCGCCGCCGATCCCGCCGCCCTCGACGGCGTGCGTGTGGCCGCGGTGGGCAAGACCGGCGCGGTCTCCCTCCTTCTGAAGTCGCTCGGCGCGATGAGCGCCGACGAACGCAAGGTTCAGGGTCCGGCGATCAACGGCTTGCGCGACCGGGTGGCCGCCGCCATCGCCGAACGCCGGACGGTTCTCGAAGCGGCTGAACTCGATCGTGAACTCGAAGCCGGGCGTCTCGACCTCTCGCTCCCCGCCCCGCCGCGCCGCAAGGGCGGCGTGCATCCGACCATGCAGGTGATGGACGAGATGATCGCCATCTTCGCCGAGCTTGGTTTCGGGGTCGCCGAGGGTCCGGACATCGAGGACGACTTCCACAACTTCACGGCCCTCAATTTTCCACCCCGCCATCCGGCGCGGGAGACCCACGACAGCTTCTTCCTCCCGCCGGGCGCGGACGGCGAGCGCAAGCTGCTGCGCACCCACACCAGCCCGGTCCAGGTGCGGACCATGCGGCGGACCAACACGCCGCCGCCCTCGCCGTGGATCGCCGGCGGCCAGACGCCGCCGATCCGGATCATCTCCCCTGGACGGACCTATCGGCGCGACAGCGACGCCACCCACACGCCGATGTTCCATCAGATCGAGGGCCTGGTCATCGACCGCGGAATCCACATGGGCCACCTCAAGTGGACGGTCGATCAGTTCATCGCCCGGTTCTTCGAACTCGACAGCGTGGTGACGCGCTTTCGTCCCCATCACTTCCCGTTCACCGAACCCTCGGCGGAGATGGACGTGCGGTGCGACACCTCCGGCGGCGAGGTGAAGATCGGCGTTGGCGACGAATGGTCGGAGATCGTCGGCTGCGGCATGGTCCACCCGACGGTATTGCGCAATTGCGGCGTCGATCCCGACGAATGGCAGGGCTTCGCCTTCGGCTTCGGCGTCGATCGCCTGGCGCGGCTGAAGTACGGCATGCCGGACCTGCGCGACATGTTCTCCTCCGACGTCCGCTGGCTGGCCCACTATGGCTTCTCCGCCTTCGCCGCGCCCAATCCGGCGTCGGGCCTGAGCTAGGGAACGGGCGATGAAATTCACCCTTTCCTGGCTGAAGGAGCACCTGGAGACCGCCGCCGGCGTCGCCGAGGTGGTCGAGGCCATGACCATGGCCGGGCTCGAGGTCGAACGGGTCGCCGATCCGGCCGCCAGGCTGGCGGCGTTCACGGTGGCGCGGGTCGTCGAGGCGGCCCAGCACCCCAACGCCGATCGCCTGCGGGTCTGCCGGGTCGAGACCATCGACGGCGTGAAGGAGATCGTCTGCGGCGCGCCCAACGCCTGGGCGGGCCTTTTCACCATCTACGCGCCGATCGGAACCTTCATCCCCGGATCGGGGATCATCCTGGAGCCGCGAGCGGTGCGCGGCGTGGTCTCCAACGGCATGCTCTGTTCGGCGGCCGAACTGGAGATCGCCGAGGAGTCCGACGGCATCCTGGAATTGGGCGAATTCCCGGTGGGAACGCCGGCGGCCGAAGCCCTGAGCCTGGAGGCGGTGATCGATTTCGAGGTGACGCCCAATCGCCCGGACTGGCTGGGCGTGCACGGCATCGCCCGGGATCTGGCGGCGGCGGGCCTGGGCAGGCTGATCGACTCCGCGCCGGCGCCGACGCCGGGCGCCTTCCCATGCCCCGTCGACATCCGCCTGCCGGCTCCGGAAGCCTGCCCGGCTTTCGCCGGCCGGCTGATCCGGGGGGTGAAGAACGGCCCCTCCCCGGCCTGGCTTCAGGCGCGGCTCGGGGCCATCGGCCTGCGCCCGATCAGCGCCCTGGTCGATATCACCAACCTCGTCACCCACGATCGCGCCCGGCCGCTCCACGTCTATGACGCGGCGAAGATCGCCGGCGGCTTCCTCGAGGCCCGGCTCGGCCGGGAAGGTGAAGGCGTCGCCGCCCTGGACGGCAGGACCTACGCCGTGAGCCCGCGGATGTGCGTCATCGCCGACGGCTCGGGGGCCATTGGGCTGGGCGGCGTGATCGGCGGGACCTCCACCGGCTGTTCGGAGGCGACCACCGAGGTGTTCATCGAGAGCGCCTGGTTCGATCCCCTGATGACCGCCCAGACCGGCCGCGACACCGGCATCCTCTCCGACGCCCAGTATCGCTTCGCCCGCGGCGTCGATCCCCTATCCCTGGTTCCCGGCGTCGAGCTGGCCACCCGGCTGATCCTCGATCTCTGCGGGGGCGAAGCCTCGGAGGTCGCCTTCGCGGGCGAGGCGCCGGCGCCCCGGCCGCCCATCGCCTTCGATCCGGCCTATGTCGAGCGCCTGTCGGGCCTGGCGGTGGCGCCGGAGCGGGTGTGGAATATTCTCGCCGATCTCGGCTTCACCCAGGCCGGCGGCGCGGTCCAGGCGCCCTCTTGGCGGCGCGACGTGGACGGCAAGGCGGACCTCGTGGAGGAAGTGGCGCGGATCGTCGGCTACGGCGCCCTGCCGGCCGAGCCCCTGCCGCCGGCCCCCAGAGCCGTCGGCGGCGTCCTCACCCAGCGTCAGAGCCGGATCCGCGCCGCCCGCCGGGCGCTGGCGGCGGCCGGCTACCAGGAGGCGCTGACCTGGTCATTCGTCGCCCGGCGCGTGGCCGTCCTGTTCGGCGGCGGCGATGCCCGCCTGGTGCTGGAAAACCCCATCGCCGCCGATCTGGACACCATGCGGCCCTCGGGTCTCCCCGGTCTCATCGAGGCGGTCGGCCGCAATCAGAAACGCGGCTTCGCCGACTGCGCCCTGTTCGAGATCGGGCCGGCCTTTTCCGGCGACGAGCCCGCCGACCAGCGCACGGCGATCACCGCGGTTCTCGCCCCCCACGCCCCCAGACGTTGGGACGGCGGCGCGGCGGAGGATGTGTTCGCCCTCAAGGCCGACCTCATCGCTCTGCTCGACGAGCTGGGCGCGCCCGGCGCTTCCCTCCACACCGACCAGACCGGGACGTCGCCCTGGTGGCGTCCGGGCCGCTCGGCGCGGCTGCGGCTCGGACCCAAGGTCGTGCTGGCCGAGTTCGGCGAGATCCATCCCTCCATCCTCGCGGCGATGGACGTCGAGGGACCCGTGCACGCCTTCGAGATCTGGCTGGAGAGCGTGCCGGAGGCCAGGCGGAAAGGGGCGAAGACCAGACCGGCGCCGCGTCTGTCGCCGTTCATGCCGCTCACCCGCGACTTCGCCTTCGTGGTGGACGCCGGGATCGCCGCCGGCGACCTCGTCCGGGCCGTGCGTGGCGCCGATCGCGCCTTGATCGGCGAGGCGCGGGTGTTCGACGCCTATGTCGGACCAGGCGTCCCGGAGGGCGCGAAATCCCTGGCCTTGGAAATCACCATTCAGCCGCGCCAGGCGACACTCACCGAGGGCCAGATCGAAGCCCTCTGCGCCGCCGTCGTCGCCGCCGCCGCGAAGTCCGTGGGCGCCAGGCTGCGGACCTAGGCCCCCTGCCCCAGCGCGCGCCGCAGGTCGCCGGCGGCGGGCGCCAGGAGCGACCACGGCTCGACGAAATAGCGGATGAACAGGCGCCTGGGGTCGGCGGCGAAGCGGAACAGCCATTCGAGGCCGGCTCGTCCCGCCCACCTCGGCGGGGCGAGCTGGACGCCGGCCTCGTAGTCGAAGGCCCCGCCGACGGAAAACACCACGCCTTGCCGCAGCCCGGCATGGTTGGCGGCGATCCAGCGTTCCTGGAGGGGCATGCCCAGACCGACGAAAATCACGTCGGGCGCGAAGGCGTTGATCGCCTCGACCACCGCGCGGTTCTCGCCGGAGGCGGTGTCCTGGTCGAAGAAGCCCTGATGGACGCCGATCCGCGCCTCCGGCCACCGGCGGGCGATGGCGGCGGCGGCGGCCTCGGCGACGCCAGGCGCGCCGCCCAGGTAGAAGACCCGCCAGCCCCCGTCCCGCGCCATGCGCCAGAAGTCCTCCCGCCAGTCGAGATAGGTGGCGCGATGGCGCGGCTCCAGCCTCAGGCCGAGAAGGCGGCCCCAGGCGATCAGGGGCATGGAATCGACCTCCACGACGTCGGCCATGGCGTAGAAGTCGCGCATCGCCGGATCGCGCCGCATCAGGGCCAGGCTATGGGCGTTATGGTTGGCGACGATGGCCTTGGCGCCGGCCGCGATCCGTCCGGCCGCGAACCGCAGGACCTCCTCGCCGGTGACGAGGTCCACCGATCCGCCCATCAGGCGCACGCGGGCCGGCGGCGTCGAGGCTTGGGTCATCGTCGAAGGCTTCACCAATCTGGAACAGGCGGCGGTCGCGGCGAGGTTCCGCTTGCACGGTCCATGCCCTAAACGGGGCCATGTCCGTCCGACTCATCAGGCCCCCGCGGCTCGCCGACGCCCGGGGCTGGTTCTGCGAGACCTACAGCCGCCGAACCATGGCGGAGATGGGAATCGCGATGGAGTTCGTGCAGGACAACCATTCCTTCTCCCGCGCCGCCGGCGCGGTGCGCGGCCTGCACTTCCAGCGCCCCCCGCACGCCCAGGCCAAGCTGGTGCGCTGCGTGCGCGGCGCGGTCTGGGACGTGGCCGTGGACCTGCGCCGGGCCTCGCCGACCTATGGAAAGTGGGCGGCGGCCGAACTCGACGCGCGCGGCGGCGCCCAGATGTTCATCCCGGCCGGCTACGGCCACGGCTTCGTCACCCTCGAGCCGGAGACCGAGATTGAATACAAGGTCTCCGACTTCCACGCCGCCGACCACGAGGGCGGCATCGCCTGGAACGATCCTGACCTCGCCCTGCCCTGGCCGCTGCCCCCCGGCGCACCGATCCTCTCGGGCCGGGACCGGGGCCTGCCCGCCTTCGCCGGCTTCGTCTCGCCGTTCGACTATGACGGCGTTCCTCTGACCGCGCCCGAGCCGTGAGCGCCAAGCGCATCCTGGTCACCGGCGGGGCGGGCTTCATCGGCTCGGCCCTGGTCCGTCACCTGATCTCCGCGACCCCCCACGCGGTGCTCAACATCGACAAGCTGACCTATGCCGGCGGCCGCGCCTCTCTGGCGACCGTGGACGGCGACCCGCGCCACCGGTTCATCCGCGGCGACATCGCCGACGCCGACCTGATCGGCGCCGCGCTCGCCGATTTCCAGCCCGACCTGGTCACCCATCTGGCCGCCGAGACCCATGTCGATCGCTCGATCGACGCCCCGGCGGCGTTTATCCACAGCAACATCGTCGGCACCCACGTCCTGCTCGCCGAGACCCTGGCCTATTGGCGTGGTCTCGACGCCCGGCGCCGCGAGCGGTTCCGGTTCCACCACATCTCCACCGACGAGGTGTTCGGCGCCCTGGGGGCGGAGGGGATGTTCACCGAAGCCACCGCTTACGATCCGCGCTCGCCCTATTCGGCCTCGAAGGCCGCCTCCGACCATCTCGTCCGCGCCTGGGGGCACACCTATGGCCTGCCGGTGCTGATCACCAATTCGTCCAACACCTACGGCCCCTGGCAGTTTCCCGAGAAGCTGATTCCGCTGATGATCATCAGGGCGATCAGCGGCGAGGACCTGCCGGTCTATGGCGACGGCGCCAACGTCCGCGACTGGCTGCATGTCGATGATCACGTCCGCGCGCTGATCCAGGTGTTCGAGGCCGGCGCGCCCGGGGCGACCTACATCGTCGGCGGACGCTGCCAGCGGTCCAATCTGGAGGTCGTGCGGGCGCTCTGCCGGGGGCTCGACCGCCTGGCCCCGCGGATCGACGGGCGGGCGCACGAGACCGCCATCCGCTATGTCCCCGACCGGCCCGGCCACGACCGCCGCTACGCCGTCGATCCCACGCGGCTGGAGCGCGACCTGGCCTGGCGCGCCGCGGTGACCTTCGAGGCCGGCATCGAAGAGACCCTGCGCTGGTATCTCGACAACGCCGCCTGGTGGCGTCCCATTCTCGACAATGGCGACGCCGGCCGGCGGCTCGGCCTGGAACAGGCGGCGGCGCGATGAAGGGGATCGTCCTGGCCGGCGGCGCCGGCACGCGCCTGCACCCCGCCACCCTGGCGATCAACAAGCAACTGTTGCCAATCTACGACAAGCCGATGATCTACTATCCGATGTCGGTGCTGATGCTGGCCGGCATCCGCGAGATCCTGATCATCTCCGCTCCGGAATACCTGGAGAACTACCGCCGCCTGTTCGGCGACGGCGGCGAACTCGGACTGGCGGTCGGCTACGCCGTCCAGCCGGCCCCCAACGGCATCGCCCAGGCCCTGCTGATCGGCGAGGCCTTCATCGGCGGGGATGACGTCGCCCTGGTGCTGGGCGACAACGTCTTCTTCGGAGCCGGGATGAGGGCGCTGCTGGCGCGCGCCGCGGCGCGCGGACGCGGCGCGACGATCTTCGCCTATCCGGTCGAAAACCCCGGCGACTACGGCGTCGTCGAGTTCGATGCCGCGGGAAGGGTCGTCGGTCTCGAGGAGAAACCCTTGCGGGCCAAATCCAATCAGGCCGTCACCGGCCTCTACTTCTATGACCGCCAGGCGGTCGAACTGGCCAGGACGCTCGTTCCCTCGGCGCGCGGCGAACTGGAGATCACCGATCTGAACCGCCTCTACCTGGAGCGGGGGGAGCTTTCCGTCGAGACCCTGTCCCGCGGCTACGCCTGGCTCGACACCGGCGCCCACGACAGCCTGCTCGAAGCCGCCGAATTCGTCCGCGCCCTGCAGCGCCGGCAGGGCCTGTTCATCGCCTGCCTCGAAGAGATCGCCTACGCCAACGGCTTCATCGACCGCGAGCAGCTCCGCGCCCGCGGCCAGTTCTTCGCCAAGACCGGATACGGCCGCTATCTGCTGGAACTCGCCGACCGGGGTCCGACTTCCTGATATGAATATCAGGACTTGGCTGTCTTCGAAGATTTCGACTTGCCGGAACTGTTGAGGGCGACGGCCCGGCGGACAAGCGCCTTGAAGGCCGACTCGTCGATGTCTTCTCCTTCGTGGATGTCGATCGCGCGGCGGACGTTTCCGTCGAGACTGGAGTTGAAGAGACCGGAGGGATCCTGCAGAGACGCGCCCTTGGCGAAGGTAAGCTTCACGACCTTCTTGTAGGTTTCGCCCGTGCAGATGATGCCGTCGTGCGACCAGACCGGAGCGCCCATCCACTTCCACTCCTCGACGACGTCCGGGTCTGCTTGCCTGACCAGCTCGCGCATTCTGCCAAGGGTTTGCCCGCGCCAGTCCCCGAGTTCGGCGATCCTGTTCGAGATCAGTTCCGACGCCGACTGGCCCGGGCTCACGTCCGACTTTTTCATGTTCTCTCCATTGAACGTTCCAGATGCGTGGATTGCCAGAACGATCCGCGGATCGCTAGACGGGGTCAACCTGCCGACTCCGCCTAGAACCGCACCCGCAGCCCTCCATACGCCGCCAACGGCGCGGCGGGGCTCTGGAAGCGGGGGTTGGCGGCGTATGGAGGGCTGCG
>DASRLN010000134.1:0-3999 GCA_035648435.1 Caulobacteraceae bacterium | reverse complement strand
CCGGGACCCTGCCCGCCCCCGACTGGCTGGGCGCCTACATCGAACCGGAGACGGGGATTTCGGCGCGCATCGAGGCGGCTTCGGACGGGCAGGTGCGCCTGCGCTACGGCCACGCCGCGGAACTGCTCGACATCCAGGCTGATGGAACCGCGCGGAGCGGCGGCGCGCGACTGAGGCCCGGCGAGGGCGGCTTGTGGATGGACCGCCCATTCGAGAACCAGAGCACCCTGCTCAGCCCCCGCGCCGGCGCGCCGGCAGTCGATGGCGCCGGACGCTACCGCTGCGAGGAACTGGACGCCGAGCTGACCATCGCCGACGCCGGGAAAGCGCTCTACGGCGCCTTTTCGGGCTTCCTCGGCCAGGGGCGCATGGAGCTGCTGGATGCGATCGGCCCGGACCTCTGGGCGCTGCCCTGTCCGCGCGCCCTGGACCACACGCCGCCCGGCGACTGGACCCTGGCCTTCGCGCGCGATGGCACCGGCGAGGTCACCGGTGTCGACGTCGGCTGCTGGCTCGCCCGCCGCCTCCCCTACGCCCGCGTCCGCTGAGGCGCCGGCCGAACGGCGGGCGAGGGCGGACACGGAAACCATGGCCCAGATCGAACCGACCCTGGAATCGCTCGCCGCCCGGTCACTGCCCACCTGGTACGACGAAGCCAAGTTCGGAATCTTCATCCACTGGGGCCTGTTCGCCGTTCCGGGCTTCGCGCCCAGGCTGGGGTCGATCGGCGACGCCTTCCGCCTGGACTACGACCGGGCGGTGACCATGACGCCCTACACCGAGTGGTACTGGAACGCGATCCGCACGCCGGGAACGCCATCGGCGCGGTTCCACCGCCAGCATTTCGGGGACGCCGACTACGCCGCCTTCAGGGCGCCGTTCCTCGACGGCCTGAAGCGATGGGATCCGGCCGCCTGGGCCGAGGCCTTCCGGGACGCCGGCGCGCGCTATGTGGTGCTGGTGACCAAGCACCACGACGGCTTCTGCCTGTGGCCAAGCGGCGTCGCCAACCCTCACCAGGCCGACTGGACAAGCGGGCGCGACATCACCGGCGAACTGGCCGCGGCGGTGCGCGCCGCGGGCCTCAAGTTCGGCGTTTATTATTCCGGCGGCATCGACTGGACGTTCAACCGCCAGCCTCTGCTCACCCTGGGCGACTTCATCGCCTCGACCCCCGGCGGCGGCTACGTGGCCTACGCCGAGGCGCAGGTGCGTGAACTCATCGCGCGGTACGAGCCCAGCGTGCTGTGGAACGACATCGCCTGGCCCACCGGACCGGCGCGCCTCTGCCGCCTGTTCGCCGACTACTACAACGCCGTGCCGGACGGCGTGGTCAACGATCGCTGGGCGGCGGCCAGTCCGGCGCGGTCGCTGCTGAAGATCAAGTCCGTCCGACGAAGCCTCGATCGCAAGTTGAAAGCGTCCTTCGCCCGCCAGAGCGGCGAGGCGCGCGGCATCATCCCCGCTCCGGTTCCCCACAGCGATTTCCGCACCCCCGAATACGCCGCCTTTCAGACCATCCAGGCCAAGAAGTGGGAGGCGACGCGGGGCATGAGCCATTCCTTCGGCTTCAACCGCGACGACACCGAAGCCGACTACGAACCCGTCGAAACCCTGCTCGCCGGCCTGATCGACGGGGCGGCGCGCAACGGCAACCTGCTGCTCAACGTCGGCCCCCGCGCCACCGACGCCGGCATTCCCAAAGAGCAGCTGTCGCGCCTGAAACAGTTCGGGGCCTGGCTGCGGCGCAACGGCCAGGCGATCCATGGCGCTCGCCCCTGGTCGCGGTCGGACGGCGTGACGGCGGACGGCGTGCCGGTGCGCTTCACGGTGTCGGGCGGCGCCCTCAACCTCGTCTTCGTCGGCGTCATCGCCGGCGACCGGACCGTGGTCCGGGATCTGGAACTGCGCGGCCCGGCCCGGCTGCTGGGCGACGCCAGTCCGGTGACCCTCAGTCAGATCGGGCCGGACCTCGCGCTCACCTTCCGCGCGCCGCCAGGCGACGCCTTCGCGCCGGTGGTCCGCGTGGACGGGGTCCACCGCGCCCTCGACCGTTGACATCGAAAGCCCGGTAGGGTCCGAGTGCCGCCGCCTCGGACCTCCGCTTTGGACGCTCCATGATCTGGCGCCGAGGCGCGCCGGCGAGCCGCGGAGAGCCGGTTTCGACCCCGCTCGTCTCGGCGGGGCGGTTTGAGGGAGATCGATCTTCACGTGGCCCGACTGTTCAACGCCTATGTCATCGTCCACTGGAGCGCCGCCTCCAAGCCTACCGCCGGCGCCGACGCGGTGTGGATCGGCGTGCTCAAGCGCGACGTCCGCTTCCGACTGGCGTTCGAGGCCCATCACCCGGCGACCCGGGCCGAAGCCGAGAAGGTGCTCGCCGTCCTCCTCGATGACCGGGCCAAGCGCCGCGAGCGGACCTTCCTCGGCTTCGATTTTCCGCTCGGCATGCCGCGGGGCCTTGCCGCCGGCCTGAAGCTGCCGGGCGAGACGCCCTGGCGCGCGGTGTGGGATCAGCTGGCGCGGATGGTCAAGGACAAGGCCGACAACACCAACAACCGCTTCGGTGTCGGCTCCGAGATCAACCGCCGCCTGACGGGGGGTCCCTTCCCGTTCTGGGGATGTCCGCCCAGGGACGCCCTGACCACCCTGCAGCCCAAGCGTCCCCGCGCGCACGGATCGGGAGATCCACCGGAATTCCGTCACGCCGAACTCGCGGCCAAGGGGAGCGGCTCGGTGTGGAAGCTCTACTACAGCGGCGCGGCCGGCGGACCGGCGATCCTCGGTATCCCCCTGGTCCGCCGGCTGAAGCTGGCGCGGCAGGAGACGATGAAGGTCTGGCCCTTCGAGACCGGATTCAAGGCGCTGGCCGAAGCCGACCTCGCTGGCGTCGATGTCCTCGCCGCCGAGGTGGCGCCCTCGCTCATCGCCGCCCAGCCGCTTCCTGGAGAAGCCAGGGAGGAAACCCAGGTGCGCGCCGCCGCTGAACATTTCGCCAGGCTTGACGACGCCGGCAAGTTCGGCGCGGTCTTCGCCCCGGCCAAGGGAACGGCCGCCGACATTGTCCTCGACGCCGAACGCGAGGAAGGCTGGATCCTGGGGGCCTGACTAATCCCGCCGCGCCAGCATCCTGAACCGGCCGAGGAGCAGGCCGGCGGAGAGGAAGCTGGCGGCGGTGATGGCCCAGATGATGCCGGCGACGGCCCAGCGCAGATGGATCGCCAGGAGCCAGCCGAGGGGGATCATGACCAGGGCGTAGCTAGCCAGGTGGGTCAGGGTCGGGACCAGCACATCGGCCCGCGCCCGCAAGGACTGGGCGACCACCACCTGCACGGCGTCCGGGATCAGGAACAGGCAAGCCAGCCCCAGGCCGACCGTGGCCATGGCGACGGCCGCCGGATCGGAGGTGTAGCCGCGGGCGATCAGACGCGCCGCCGGCCAGATGGCCAGGGCCGCGATCAGACCGAACAGGGCGGTGACGGAAAACCCGATGCCGGCGACACGGTTGAGTTCCGCCGGACGCCGCGCGCCATAGGCCCGCGCCACCAGCACGCCGGTGGCGGCGCTGAGGCCCAGGGGAACCATGAACACGAACGAGACCATGTTCAGCACCACGGTGTAGGCCGCCACCACCAGGGCGCTGATCGATCCGGCGATCAGGGTCATGGCGGCGAAGGCGGCGACCTCGAAGAAGCCCGAGGCCCCGGCGCCGTAGCCGATCCGCCGCTGCTCGATGGCCCGAGCCTTGTCCCGCGGCGGCTTGTCGAAGACGCCGAGCGCCCGGGCGTCGGGCATCCGGGCGATGTAGATCAGGGTGGCGACGGTGAGCAGCAGACGCGCCGAGAGCGTGGCGCAGGCGCCGCCCACCGCGCCCAGCGCCGGCAGTCCGAAGGCGCCCGGCACCAGCACCAGATCGACGGCGAGGTTCTGGATGTTGGCGAGCCACATGAACACCATCACCGGCTTGGGACGGCCGAGGCCCTCGAGCCACGACGCGGC
>DASRLN010000133.1:0-9181 GCA_035648435.1 Caulobacteraceae bacterium | reverse complement strand
GGCGTGGGGGCGGTCGCCTGAGAGAGGTCGATGTCGAGGGCGCGGGCGGCGGCGTCCCAGCGGGCTTTGAGCGTCACCTCGGGGGTGCCGGCCTGTTCGTACCAGGCGAAGAAGGTGGTCAGGTCGCGGCCCGAGGTTTCGGCGAAGCATTCGATGAACGCCTCGACGGTGGTCGCCTGGCCGTCCCAGCGCTCGAACCAGAGGTCCATGCCGCGGCGGAAGTCGGCGGCGCCGATGATCGTCTTCAGCATCCGGATGACCTCCGCGCCCTTCTCGTAGATCGTCGCGGTGTAGAAGTTGTCGATCTTGACATAGCTCGACGGGCGCACCGGGTGGGCGAGCGGGCCGGCGTCCTCGGAGAACTGCCGGGCGCGCAGGGTCCTCACCTCCTTGATCCGCTGGACGGCGGCGCCGCGCTGGTCGGCGGAGAAGCTCTGGTCGCGGAAAACCGTCAGGCCCTCCTTGAGACAGAGCTGGAACCAGTCGCGGCAGGTGATCCGGTCGCCGGTCCAGTTGTGGAAATATTCGTGGGCGACGACGCTCTCGATGCGCTCGTAGTCGAGGTCGGTGGCGGTTTGCGGGTCGGCGAGCAGGAGCGAGGAATTGAAGATGTTGAGGCCCTTGTTCTCCATCGCCCCGTAGTTGAAGTCGCGGACGGCGACGATCATGAACAGATCGAGATCATACTCCCGGCCGAAGGCCTCCTCGTCCCAGCGCATGGCGCGCCGCAGGCAATCCATGGCGTAGGCGGCGCGAGGGGCCATGCCAGGATCGACGAAGAGGCGCAGGGCGACATCGCGACCGCCCATGGTGGTGAAGGAATCCTCCAGCACGTCGAGTTCGCCGGCGACCAGGGCAAAGAGATAGCAGGGCTTGGAAAAAGGGTCCTTCCACACCGCGTAGCGCCTGCCCTCCCCCGCCTCGCCCGCCTCCACGAGGTTGCCGTTGGAGAGCAGGCGGGTCCAGGCGGCCGGAGCCTCGATGCGCACGGTGTAGCGGGCCAGGACATCGGGACGGTCGGCGAACCAGGTGATCTTGCGGAAACCCTCGGCCTCGCACTGGGTGCAGAAGCGGCCGGCCGAGATGTAGAGGCCGTCGAGCGCCTTGTTGGCCTCCGGATCGATCTCGACCTCGGTGGAAAGGGTGAAGGCGTCGGGGACATCGGGGACGGTGAGGGATTCGGCGTCGATGGCGTATTGGCCAGCGTCGAGCCGATGGCCGTCGATGGCGACGGATATCGGCTTCAGGCGCACGCCGTCGAGGCGCAGGGGTTGGGCGTGATCGCCATTGCGGCGGACGGCCAGGTCCGCGCGGACCCGGGTGGCGTTGGCGTCGAGGCGGAAATCCAGCCTGACCTCGTCGATGAGGAAAGCCGGCGGGCGGTAGTCTTCCAGCCGCACGGGCCGGGGAGCGGGGTTGTGCATGGAACGGGGTTTAGCGGGATGCCGGCGCCGACGCCACCGCGGCGAGTTCGAGGGGAATCAGGCCGCCTTGCCGGGGGCGGCGCCGGCGGGGATTTCGCGGAGATAGTCCTCGATCCTGGCGGCGCGGCGGGCGAGTTCGATCATCGCCGGGGGGGCGTCGTGGGGCGTCTCGGAGACCTGCTCGATCAGGCTGATGGCGATCTCGCGTAACTTCGGGGCCGAGGCGATCAGGCGGGCCTGGAATTCGATCGAGCGCGGATCGCGGTCGTATTCGGCCCCGGGAACGCGCCAGCCGCCCCAGTCGCCGAGGTCGGTGACGATTACCGGAAAGGTGCCCGGATAGGGATGGTGGGCGGTGTCCTCCACCGACTGCCACTTGTTGCGGGCCCGCATCAGGCGCCAGGCGCCGGTGGCCGCGGCGCCGTCGCCGCCGTCGTCCTCGGCCCGCAGTTCGTGGGCCATGAACGGGCGGCCGAAGCCGACCTCATAGGTGATCCTGATCGGCTCGTCGAAATCCTTGGCCCAGGCCGGCACGACCTTCTCGATCGTCGACCAGGCGCCGACCGACTCCACCCAGACCTTCTGATTGCGCTGAAAAGCCGCCTTGGCCATGAAAGGTCGCCCACCGCTGCCGCAGGCGCGCATAGAAGCGGCAAAACATTGACGCGCGGTCAATCTTCCCACCTTGATGTCGCGGTCGGCGCCTCGGACGGGCCGCCAGGGAAACGCCAGCGATGAACTTCGATTTCTCCGACGATCAGAAATTCCTGCGGACCGAGGCGCGCAAATTTCTCGACGCCCATTGCCCGGTTTCCAAGGTCCGCGCGGTCCTCGACGACCCGACCGCTGATCATGACGCCGCCTTGTGGAAGGCGGTCGCCGGCCAGGGCTGGCTGGGGGCCGCGATCGACGAGGAACACGGCGGCCTGGGCCTGGGCCACATCGAACTCTGCGCCATCGCCGAGGAACTGGGCCGGGCGCTGGCCCCGATCCCCTTCGCCTCGACGGTCTATTTCGTCGCCGAGGCGCTGAGCCTGGCCGGCTCGCCGGCGCAGAAGACCCGGTGGCTGCCGAGGATCGCCGCCGGCGAAGTCATCGGCTGCTTCGCCACCTCCGAGCGCCCGGGGGCGTTGACCGAGGCCAGCATCCAGGCGCGGGTGGAAGGCGGCAAGCTGACCGGGGTGAAGATCCCGGTCACCGACGGCGCCATCGCCGGTCTGGCGGTGGTGCTGGCCAAGGCGGGCGGCAAGAGCGGCCTCTATGTCGTCGAACTCGGCGGCCCCGGGGTGAGCCGCGAGAGCCTGGAAACCCTCGATCCGACCCGCGGCGTGGCGCGGCTGACCTTCAGCGGCGCGCCGGCCGAGGCGCTGGGGGAGGCCGGCGAGGGCATGGCCCTGGCCGAGGCGGTGCTGGGCCGGGCGGCGGTGCTGCTGGCCTTCGAACAGGTCGGCGGCGCGGATCGGGCGCTGGAGATGGCGCGCGCCTACGCCCTGGAGCGCTACGCCTTCGGCCGGCCGATCGGCAGCTATCAGGCGATCAAGCACAAGCTCGCCGACATCTATATCAAGAACGAACTGGCGCGGTCGAACGCCTACTACGGGGCCTGGGCGCTGGCGACGGGGGCCGCCGAGCTGCCGCTGGCGGCGGCGGCGGCGAGGGTCTCGGCGTGCGAGGCCTTCTGGTTCGCGGCCAAGGAAAATCTGCAGACCCACGGCGGCATGGGCTTCACCTGGGACGTCGATTGCCACCTGTTCTACCGCCGCGCCCAGCAGCTGGGCCTGGTGGCCGGCGGGGCCAAGGCGTGGAAGGAAAAGCTGGTGAGCCAGCTCGAACGCCGCAACGTGGCGTGAGGGCGGGGCGCCGGAGCCGTTATTTTGAAACGCCAAGACGCCAAGGAGCCAAGACGTCAGGGGAAGAGGAGGCGCTTCGCGCGAAGCGCCATGTTTTCTTCTTGGCGTCTTGGCGTCTTGGCGTTTCCATTCATTTGAACACCGCGATCTGAGGAAATTCCACCATGGACTTCAATGATACGCCGGAAGAGGCCGCCTACCGCGCGCAGGTGCGGGGTTGGCTGAAGGACAATGCGCCCAAGTCCAAGGGTCCGGACGCCGGTCTCGACGACGGCGTGAGCATGGACGCTTCCCGGGCCTGGCAGCGGAAGAAGGCCGAGGCCGGCTATGCCTGCATCACCTGGCCCAAGGCCTGGGGCGGCGGCGGCGGGGCTTCGTGGCAGTCGGTGATCTTCGGGCAGGAGGAGGCGGCCTTCCCGACCCCGGCCAATCCCTTCGCCATTGGCCTTGGCATGTGCGTGCCGACGGTGATGACGGTGGGAAACGAGGCCGACAAGGAGCGGTTCGTGAGGCCCGCGGTGCTGGGCGAGGAGATCTGGTGCCAGCTGTTTTCCGAGCCCTCCAGCGGTTCGGACGCCGCCGCCGCCCGGACCCGGGCCGTCCGCGGAGGCGACGGATGGACGATCAATGGCCAGAAGGTGTGGACCAGCGGGGCGCACTATTCGGATTTCGGCCTGCTGCTTGCCCGCACCGATCCGGACGTCCCTAAGCACAAGGGCCTGACCATGTTCTGGATCGACATGAAGGCCCCGGGCGTCGAGGTGCGGCCGATCCACCAGATGTCCGGAGCGTCGAACTTCAACGAGGTCTATTTCACCGACCTGAAGATCAAGGACTCCCAGCGGGTCGGCGAGGTCGGCGACGGCTGGAAAGTGGCCCTGGTGACGCTGATGAACGAGCGGCTGAGCGTCGGCGGCGGCGGCGGCGGATCAAGCCACCGGCGGGTGATGAAGCTCGCCGCCGACATCCAGACGATGACCGGCGCGGCGTCGAAGGACAACGCCCTGCGCGAGAAGATCGCCGAGTGGTTCGTCCAGGCCGAGGGCCTGAAATACACCACCTACCGGACCATGACCGCCCTTTCGCGCGGCCAGACGCCGGGACCGGAGAGCTCGATCGGCAAGGTGGTCTCGGCGACCCTGATGCAGGACATGGCCAATACGGCGATGGAACTGGAGGACCAGTTCGGGATCATCACCGACCCGCAAACAGCCCCCCTCGCCGCCGCCTTCCAGACCGCCCTGATGAACGCCCCCGGCCTGCGCATCGCCGGCGGCACCGACGAGATCCTGCGCAACATCATCGCCGAACGCGTGCTCGGCATGCCCCAGGACGTGCGGCTGGACAAGACCGTGGCGTTCAAGGACATCCCCAGCGGGCGGTAAGCTGGATTGCCGCATGCTCACATTGAACGACCTAAAGCCGCGAACGAAGGGCTTGATCGTCGATCTCGTGCGCCGAGCGGGCCTTAACGTTTCTGATTGGGCGAATTCAAAACGAGGCGAGGTGGGCGCAAGCACGAACCCGAAGTATTGCTACGAGTGGGCCTTTGTTCAGTCCGATCGCGCAGTTGTTCTGAATCTTTGGCACGATGAAATGAAGCCGATTGGAGGAGACATTGTTCGAATCGGTAATTTTCGTGCCGATCCGAATTTACACTTGGCAACTGGCTCAAAACCAATATGGAACAAGAGAAGACAAAGGCTCGATGAAGCGCTCCAGATTGCGGCGAAGCAGAACCTCCCCATCAGAGTGATCATCAACTCGGGAAATCGGCGACTGGAAGGCGAACCCGGAGCCAAGCCATCTCAGGTCAGGTTTCGCGAACTGGACCCCGAGCCCTGGACACTCACGGAATATGATTGGGCAAGCGGCGCTCATACCCTGACGAGGGGTGCGTTGAGCATGCGCTTCGCCGATCAATTCTCGCTTGCCTTGTTCGACACCGGACCGCCCTCGCGCAGGCAACGGACCGGAAACGTATTCGAACGCGACGCCTGCGTGAGGCGATCGGCGTTGGCCCGCGCTGGCGGACGGCGCGAATTCTGCGGCGCCGAGGGATTCCGGATGATCAACGGCGCGATCTATGTCGAGACTCATCATGTCGTTCCATTGAGTGAGGGCGGTCGGGACGATCCGCAAAGCGTCGTCGCGCTCTGTCCGAACCACCATCGCGAGGCGCATCACGGCAACGCCAGAGATGCATTCCGCGATAGGCTGTTTTCGATCCTGCGCAACGGGCGCGCGCCGTCGCACTGACGGAAAGCGGGCCCGTCGAGGTCTCATTCCTTTACGCCATCACCCTCCATGACCCGTCGCAATATCCGGTTGAGCCTCGTCTGATAGCCCTTGCCGCCGCTCCGCAGCCAGGCGACGACATCGGCGTCGATCCTCACCGTGAGCTGCCTTTTGACGGGTCGATAGAAGGGATTGCGTACGGCTCGCTTCCAGAACTCGTCGGTCAGCGGCGGAATATCCGAATAGTCGATGCCCTCGTCGGACCGAGCGGCGAGCGCATTCAGTCGGGCCTGCTGTTCGCCCGTGACGGGCGGTACGCCCTCAACGCGGTTGAAGGTCTCTGATCGCCTGCTCATACCGTTTCCTTTCTCGTCGATCCGCGCGCCGGGCCGAGATGACGCGGACCACGATGTCGTCTTCATCCAGATCGTGGCTCGTATGTGCGACCAGCAGCACCGCCGCATCGCCGGCCATGCCGATCGTTTGCCAGCGATATTCACCGCCTTCGACCCTGTCCTGTTCGGAAAGGGCGAACGGGTCGTCGAAGATCTGAATCGCGTCGTGAAACGTCACGTCATGCTTGCGCGCATTGGCCAGGGCCTTCGCGGGGTCCCATTCAAATCGCGTGATCATGACGACGTGTAGCTCTGCTTTTGTAGTTACGCAAGCGAACTTGCGGAGACCTCGGAGATCGCGCCCCAAGGTCGACGTGACCCCTCCGTCCCAGGACGTGCGGCTGGGTAAGACCGTGGCCTTCAAGGACTTCCGGAGCGGGCGGTAGTGGGCGCCGGCGCGATCGGCTGCTCAACCGTCGTCGCTCCAAGGATCCATGGTCGGCACGCCGGCGGCCGTGAATGGGGAGATGTCTCTTGTCGCCACGGCGAACCCACGAGTGATCGTCGTCGCCGCGATCTGGCCGTCCGACACGGGAATCGCCAAGCCGCCACTTCGCGCTCGCGCGACGAGGGCCGCATAGGTCTTCGCCGCCGCCTCATCGAAGGGAAGAATTCGCGTCGCGAAAAGTCGGTTCACCAGTTCGTTCAACGCGGCGGCGAGTCCCGACTTCCGCCGCCCATCGGCCAGAATCCCGACGCCAACCAATAGCTCGGACAGGCTCGCGGTGAGAAACAGGGTCTCGGCCGGCTGACGATCGAGCCAGTCGATCACGGCCGGACTGGCGCTGGCCTTCAGCGGCTCGGAGACGACATTGGTATCAAGGACGATCACTCGAGGGTCGCGGGCTCTGTCGGCATCTGATCGCGCGCGATATCGAGATCGACGCCGCCGAAGCGCCGGCCCAGAGCGGGGAGTTCGGAGCCGATCCTGATGCGGCCGGCGGGGCGAACGGCCTGTTCGAGAATTTCCCGAACCTCGGCCTCGGTGCTTCGCCCGTTTCGCGCGGCGCGCACCTTGAGGGCTCGACGGGTTTTCTTGACGGAACCGTGATCGCGCCCGCCGGTTATCCGGCCATGGCCTACGAACTCTACTACTGGCCGACAATCCAGGGACGTGGGGAATTCGTGCGTCTGGCTCTGGAACAGGCCGGCGCGCCTTACGTCGATGTCGCCCGCGAAAAGGGGGCCGGCGTGCTGGGCGCGCAGACCAGGAACGGTCCGCGCCCGGCCTTCGCGCCGCCGTGGCTTAGGGACGGCGAGGTGGTGGTCGGCCAGACGGCGGCGATCCTGTTCTACCTGGGTCCGCGCCTCGGCCTGGCGCCGGACGACGAGGCCGGGCGCCTGTGGATCCACCAGATCCAGCTCACCCTGGCCGACTTGGTCGCCGAGGCGCACGACACCCATCATCCGGTGGACTCCGCCAAGACCTACGAGGAACAGAAGAGCGAGGCGGTAAGGAGCGCGGCCGGGTTCACCTCGGCGCGGATTCCGAAATTCTTCGGCTGGCTGGAGACGATCCTGGACAGGGGCGACGCCGGCTGGCTGGCGGGCGGGCGCCTGAGCTACGCCGACCTGTCGGCGTTCCAGGTGGTCGAAGGACTGCGTTACGCCTTTCCCCGGGCGACCGCGGTGGCGCTGGCCGCCGCGCCGAAGCTGGCGGCGCTGGCCGGCGAGACGGCGCGCCTGCCGAACATCGCGGCCTATCTGGCCAGCGACCGCCGCCTGCCGTTCTCCGAACAGGACGTCTTCCGCCATTATCCCGAGCTGGACGGCCGGGGTTGAGACCCGATCGAGGGGCGAAGCTTAACCTCTTTGCAATCGCGGCGCCTACATGGTGAACGCTCCTGAAAGTATCGGTGGCGTCGAATGAGCACCTTGGGCGACCTGATCCAGCGGCCGGAGCCGGTGAGCCCGGGTTGTCCCTGCGCCACGGCGATGGCGCGGTTCCTCGGCGATCCCAAGCTCGTCCTCCTGCCGGTGGTGACGGACGGCCGGCCGGTCGGCGCGCTGTCGCGGCCGGCGTTCATGGCCCGGATGGAAACACCCGGCGCCGCCGATCGGCCGGCGGCCGAGGTGATGGATCCGGCCCCGACGATCACGGCGGCGGCGGATCGCCCCCGGGACGTCATCCGCCGGCTGATGCACCGCACGCCGGCCGCCCTGCTGTGCGGCTTCGTGGTGGTCGATGGATCGGGGCTCTACCAGGGCGTGGCCACGGCGCTGGATCTGCTGGCCTCCCGCATGGGCCGTCCCTCGCGCGGCGCCCTCTCCACGCCGCTGGCGGCGCGCTTCGCCGACGCGGTCCGCGAACCGGTGGCCAGCGCCATGGCGGCGGTTCGCCGGCTGCGCGAGACGGGGCTGCCGGCCCGCGCCGACGGAGACCTGGAGACCATCGCCGAGGCCGGCGGCGAGGTGCTGCGGCTGCTGGAATCGGCCGGCGAATTGCGCCGCGCCAAACATCGCGGCCTGGTCTTCGCGCCCGAGAGCTGCCGGCTCGCGGAGCTGATGGACGAGATCGAGACCCGCTGGCGCCGGGCCGCCGAAAGGCGCGGCCTGGCGTTCATGGTCTCCTACGACGGCCAGCCGGACGCCTGCGTGGAGATCGACCGGGCGCGGGTGCTGCAGGTGTTCGACGCCCTGATCGCCCACGCCCTGGCGCACGCGCGTCAGGGGGTGGTCGAGGCCTCGCTCAAGGCGCGCGCCGAGGATGGCGACGTGGTGCTCGATTGCCGGGTGCGCGACAGCGGCTCGCGCCACGAACGGGCCTATCTGGAAACCATGTTCGACGAGGGCGGGCCACAGAGTCACGCCGGCGACCTGGGCCTGCGCCTGAGCCTGGCCCTCGGCGCCCACATCGTCTCGACCATGGGCGGCGCGCTCACCGCCTGTCCGAACGCCGGGCCGGGGATCACCAAGCTGTTCGAGGTCGCCGTGGCCGCGGCCAAGCCGGCCGAGGCGGCGGCGCCGTCCGCCGCCGCTCCCGCCCAGCGCCTGGCCCACGTGCTGGTGGTCGAGGACAACGCCACCAACCGGATGGTCATCGAGACCCTGTGCGAGATGCTGGGCTGCACCTCGGAATCGGTGGTCGATGGGGTCGAGGCGGTGGAGGCGGCGCAGGCCGGCCGGTTCGACGTCATCCTGATGGACATCAAGATGCCGCGCATGGACGGGCTGACCGCGACCGCCGAGATCCGCAAGCTGCCCGGCCACGCCGGGGCCACGCCGATCGTCGCCCTCACCGCCAACGCCGACCCCGACGACGTGCGCCGCTATC
>DASRLN010000132.1:0-16883 GCA_035648435.1 Caulobacteraceae bacterium | reverse complement strand
GTGGGGGGGGCGTGGCTGGCCCTGATCCTCGGCCTGACGATCGTCGATGCTCTCATCGGTCCGTCTCGGGACGGGCTCGATCTTCGCGTCGTGACGCCGGCGACTTTGAGTGTCGGGGCCAGCGGGACGGTGACGGTGCGCGCCGCGTTCAGGGGAACGGCGCCGCGAGCCGCCGAAGCGGCCATCGAGACCAACGCGCGCCTGACTCTCGGTCGAGGTCTCGCGGTGATGAGGTTATCGGGCGGCGCGGGGGCCGCGACCTCGCCGGTCACCCCCCTGCGGCGCGGCCAGGGCATGATCGAACGCCTGTGGCTCCGCTGGCGGGGCCCGTTTGGACTGGTCTGGAAGCAGGTTGTCGAGGCTCCGGGCAAGCCCATCGCCGTGGTCCCCAATGTCCGCGCCGTGCGCGACGAGGCCATCCGGCTGTTCGCCAGGGACGCGACCTTCGGCATCAAGACCCAGATCGACACCGGCGACGGCTCTGAATTTCACGCCCTGCGCGAAATGGTCGCCGGCATGGATTCGCGCACCATCGACTGGAAGCAGTCGGCCCGGCACGGGGTGCTGCTGGGCAAGGAATTCCGCACCGAGCGCAATCACCCGGTGGTCTTCGCCATCGACACCGGCCGAGTAATGTGCGAGCCGCTGGCCGGCGTGCCGCGCATCGACCGGGCGATCAACGCCTCCCTGCTTCTGGCCTGGGTCAGCCTCAAGCTGGGCGACCGGGCGGCGATCTTCGGCTTCGACGCCAGGCCGCGGCTGTTTTCGGGCCTGCTCTCGGGCGCGCGGGCGTTCCCCCACCTCCAGCGGCTCGCCGCCGGCCTCGATTATTGGGCCGAAGAGACCAACTACACCCTGGGCTTCACCCAGCTCGGCGCGGCCCTCGGCCGGCGCTCGCTGCTGGTGGTGTTCACCGACTTCGCCGATCCCACCAGCGCCGAACTGATGCTGGAAACCCTCAGCCGCCTGCTGCGCCGCCACCTGATCCTGTTCGTGGTCATGCGCGACGAGGAGCTCGAAGCCATCGCCCGCCACGAACCGATCGAGGCCGATGACGTCAGCCGCGCCGTCACCGCCGCCGCCCTGCTCAAGGAGCGTGAGCTGGTCGTCGGCCGCCTGCGCCGGATGGGCGCGCACATCGTCGATGCGCCGGCCGAAAGCATCGGACCCGCCCTGATCTCGGCCTATCTCGACCTCAAGCGCCGGGACCTGATGTGACGGCGCCGGCATGAAAGACCTCCAGCTCAAGAGCCAGCGGTTCCGCGCCGAGCGCGAGGGCGACTGGCGGCGGCTCGAAGCGCTGCTGGCCAAGGCCGAAGGCGGCAGGGTGACGCGGCTGGCCGACGACGAGCTGCTGGAGCTGCCGGTGCGCTACCGCGCCGTGGTCTCCTCCCTGTCGGTGGCCCGCGCCACCTCGCTGGACGCCAACCTCGTCGCCTATCTCGAAGGCCTGGCGACCCGCGGCTACTTCTTCGTCTATGGGGCGAGGACCAATCCCGCCGATCGCGTCAAGCGGTTCTTCCGGGACGACTGGCCTCTCGCCGTCCGTTCGCTGTGGCGAGAGTGCCTGGCCGCCGCCGCCATCCTGGTGATCGCGACCATCGCCGGCTACGTCCTGGTGAGCCATGATCCGGACTGGTACGGCTCGATCATGCCCGGCGACATGACCCAGGGCCGCGATCCCACGGCCACCACCGCCTACCTTCGGCAGGCGCTCTATGATGATCATGGCCGCAAGGGTCTTTCGGTGTTCGCCACCTTCCTGTTCACGCACAACGCGCAGGTCTCGATTCTCGCCTTCGCCTTGGGTTTCGCCTTCTGCATTCCCACCGCCGCGCTGATCGCCGAGACCGGCCTCAGTCTCGGCGCCCTGGTGGCGCTCTACGCCTCGCGGGGGATGGGCTTTCAGATCTGGGGCTGGCTGTTGATCCATGGCACCACCGAACTCCTCGCCTGCGTCATCGGCGGCGCGGCGGGCTTTCGGATCGGTTGGGCGGTGGCCTTTCCTGGCGATCGGACTCGCCTGGAGGCGGCGGCCGCCGCCGGACGCACGGCCGGCGCGGCCATGGGCGGGGTGGTGATCATGCTCATCGTCGCCGGTATCCTCGAAGGCGTCGGGCGCCAGACGATCCGGCTCGACTGGGCGCGCTGGGCCATCGGCGCGGGCATGCTCGTCTTGTGGCTGACCTACTTCTGTCTGCCGCGCCGGGCGGCTCCGTCATGACCGCCGACACCCTCCCGGCGCCCGCGGCCGATGCGCGGGGCGCCCTCGAGCGGCGGTTCATCATCCCCGAGGGCATCGATCTTCGCCTTCAGCTGGGCTCCGCCGGTGAACGCGCCGCCGCCTTCCTGCTCGATCTGGCGATCATCGCCGCCGCGCTCATCGGCCTGACCATCCTCGCGATCTCCGCGGTGGGGGCCATGGGCCTGCGCGGAGACGGCGCGGAAATGGCCCAGATGATCTGGATCCTGGGCGCCTTCCTCTTGCGCAGCGGCTATTTCATCGCCTTCGAACTCACCCCCCGGGCGGCGACGCCGGGCAAGCGGATGATGGGCCTGCGGGTGGCGGCGCGCGACGGCGGGCGCCTCGGCGGCGAGGCGATCTTCGTGCGCAATGCCCTCAGGGAGATCGAGGTCTTCCTGCCGCTCACCTTTCTCGCCGCCTCGGCCGCCGTCGGCGACCCGGTGGATCGCACCCTGGTCCTGCTGGGCCTGATCTGGTCGGGAGTCTTCCTGCTGTTTCCGCTGTTCAACCGCGACCGCCTGCGGGTCGGCGATTTCGTGGGCGGGACCTGGGTGGTCAAGGCGCCAAAGCGAAGTCTCGCCATCGACCTCGCCGAGGACGCCCGCGAACGCCTGGCGCGCTTCGACTTCACCGCCGACCAGGCCGGGGCCTACGGGATCAGGGAGCTTCAGGTGCTGGAGGATGTCCTGCGCCGTCGCGACAAGCGCATCCTGGCCGCCGTCGCCGACCGCATCCGCGTCAAGATCGCCTGGCGCCCCGGCGCGGAAGAGACCGACACCGACTTTCTCACCGCCTACTACGCCGCCCTGCGCACGCGGCTCGAGAACCGCCTGCTGTTCGGCCACCGCCGCCGTGACAAGTTCGACAAAGTCTAGTCGAAGATCGCCGCTAGCGCCTCGACGCCGACACCTTCCTTGATCGTGCGGAGTTCGAAATAGACCGAGGCGACGCCCGCCGCGCCGATCAGCGACGTCGTCGCCTGCAGGAAAGGCGTCACGAGAACGAGGGCGAGAGGCGAGGCCGGCCCGCCAAGGCCCGCGATCCCGGCGACGCCGGCGCCGATCGCCGAGCCGACGCCGACGAGGATGGTGTTCAGCACGGCCAGCACCAAGATGACGCCGCGATGGTCGCGGGTGAGACTGGCGCTGCGGCCCATGGAATCGAACACGCCCAGCCGCTCGACGACGCGAACCGGCCCCGCAACCGAAAGCGCCAGCGCGATGACCACGCCTGGCAAGATGAAGAAGATCAATCCCAGGAAGGTGGCGATGCCCCCCATCAGGCCGATGCCGATCAGCGGCAGCACGTGCGTCAAAGCGGTGCGCAGACAGTCGCCCAATGAGGCGCGCCGGCCGTTGAGATCACTGATCACGCCATGGATCAATGCCGCCTGGAGCAGAACCGAGGCGATCATCGACATTACGAGGCTGATCAGCTGCCCGCCGCCATCCAGGACCCCGACCCGCCACCGGGCGTAGCCCGCGACGGCGGCGGGAATGCCGGCGAGGATCAGCGACAGCACGACGAAGACGCCGAAATTGCCCGCCAGCACCCGGAACGTCCGGTCGATCACTCTGCCCAGTTCGAAACTCGCCGGCGCGCCGGTCGGTGGAGACATGGCCCGATGGTCCTTCGCGAGGGCAGCGCTCAGGCCGACCGGCCGCGGGCCTGGATCGGCCAGATGCCGACAAGCGTGTCGCCCGCCACCGCGTGATAGGCGTCGTAGAGATTGACCGTCGGGTCGCAGTGTGGGGCGGCGAAGGTGACCACGTCACCCAGCGCCGGCGGCGCCGCACCGCGCGGCGGAATGATGCAGCCGTGTTCGTCGCCCATGAAGTGGTAGGCCGAGCCCTCCGCCGCGCCGGCCAGGATCGGCGGCGGACCGGCTTCGGTGGCGAAGGCCTTGAAGCCGGCATCGACGGTGGACATGAACGGATGGCTGGCGCTGATCACCCGGGCATCGATTTTCAGCGCCGTCTCGAACGCCGGTCGTCCGTCGCCGGCCAGATCGCAGTCCGCATACTGCCGGTCCATGAAAACGTACGATCCTACCTGGAGTTCGTTGAGGACGCCCAACTCCAGATCGATGCGATGGGTTCCGGTGCCGCCGCCGGTGATGATCCTGGGGGGAAGGCCGGCCTCGGCGAGCCGGGCGATGATCGCCGCCAGGTAGTCGGTGCGCTCGATGATGGCGTCCCGGCGCGCCGCGAACCCCTCGACATGCTGCTGCGAGCCGCAATAGAACTGTACCCCGGCAAGGGTCAGGCTGGCGGACTCCGCGATGCGGCCGCCCAGGGCCACGGCGGCGGCGACGTCGGCGACGCCGGTGCGGTGGATGCCCGGATCGATGTCGATGACCAAGCTCAGCGGTGCGCCGGTCCGAGCCAGGGCGCCGACCGCGTCCGGATGATCGACCACGGCCATCAGGCCGGCCGACCGCGCCGCCAGGGCGATCAGCCGCCCGACCGCGGCCGGTCCCACCACCGGCGAGGTGATCAGGATATTGTCGATGCCCCCATCGGCGAGGGCCTCGGCCTCGCCGAGCTTGGCGCAGCACACGCCGACCGCGCCGGCGGCGATCTGGCGCCGGGCGATCCCGACGCTCTTGTGGGTCTTGGCATGCGGTCGCAGCGCCACGCCCGATCGCTTGGCGACGGTGGCCATGGCGGCGATGTTGCGCTCCAGCGCGCCGACCTCGACGATCAGCGCCGGGGTGTTGAGATCGCGCCGCGAACCCTGCCGCCCGATCAGGTGACCGTGCAGCGCGAAGGCCTGGGTGGCGCCGCTCACAGCGAAAACGCGAACAGTTCGCGCAGGTGCGCGTTCATGAACTTGGCGGTCGGATCGACCCGCTTGCGCACGGTCCCCCACCTTTCGGCATTCGGATAGAGTCGGACGACATCGGCGCTCGCAAGGGTGTGGCGCTTGGCCCAGTGCGGCCGGCCCCCGGCGGCGGCGAACACCGCCTCCACCGCCGCGAAGGCGTCCTTCCAACGCATTCTGGCGTACTGGTGGAAGGAGATCGAAACGCATGGACCGCCGCTCATCGGCGAGAGCCAGATGTCGTCGCCGGCGACGGTGCGGAATTCGAGCGGAAAGATGATCGGAAGACGCCGGCGGCGGACCTCGGCGATGGCCTGGCGCAGGGCCTGCGGGCCGGCCGCCGCCGGAATCTCATATTCCATCTCCTCGAAGCGCACGTCGCGCTCGGAGGGAAAAATGCGATGGGCCGGGGCGGCGCGGCTGGAGGCGCCGATGAGCCGGGTCAGCAGGCGCTGCAGCGTCGGGGCGAGCCCAGGCGCCAGTCTGGCGATGTCGCTGACCACCTGCATGACGGCGGACTCCCTGTCGCTGGCCGGCGGATCGTCGCCGGTCTCCACCGGGTCGAGGATCTTCAAAAGAGCCTGGTGGGCGTAAGGAAAGACGAAGAATTCCACATGGCGGTGACGATCGGCCAGTTCGTCCCACTGGACGAGAATCTCGGCCAGCGGCGCCCGCCGCAGGGTTTCCCCGAGGCGATAGGCCGGCAGGACGGCGAGCTTCACCCGGGTCATCACCCCCAGCATGCCGAGGCCCACGCGCTGGGCCTCGAACAGATCCGGGTCGCGCCCGGCGTCGCACTCCACCACCGAGCCGTCGGCCAGCACAAGGCGAAAGGCCAGCGCCATGGTCGAAAGCGCGCCCAGCGTGCGGCCGGTCCCGTGGGTCGCGGTGGCCAGGGCGCCGGCCACCGCCTGTTTGTCGATGTCGCCCTGGTTGGCCAGCGACAGACCCCGCTCCCACAGCGCCGCGGTCAGCCGCCCGATCGGCCAGCCCGCCGGAACCCACGCCGACGCCCGGTCGCCGGCGACCTCCAGATCGCCCTCCATGTCGGTGAGGGAAAGCAGCAGGCCGTCGGTCTCGCAGAGCGGCATGAACGAGTGTCCGGTTCCCGCCACGCGCGCCCGCGCCGCGGCGGCGACGAGATCGCGCAGCTCGCCCTCGGTCCTCGGCCGGGCGATCCGCGACGGCGAAGCCACGACGCTTCCGGACCAGTTGCGCCACTCCGGCATCGACCGCCCTCCCTTAGATTTATTGCGCCGCCGGTCTATGCGCCGCCGCCCCAGCCGCTAGATTTGCCGCCAACCGCGCGGAGGAACAAGCATGGGTTTCGCCGAATACGCCGATTACGACGGCCTGGGCCTCGCCGCCCTGGTCGCCGGTCGCGAGATCTCGCCGCTCGAGGCGACCCTCGCGGCCATCGAGCGCATCGAACGCCACAACGGCGCGCTCAACGCCGTGGTTCACAAGGCCTACGACGAAGCCCGGTCGGTCGCCGCGTCGGACCTCCCGAGCGGGCCGTTCCGGGGCGTTCCGTTCCTGATCAAGGATCTCGGCCTCACCGTCGCCGGCTGGCCGAGGAGCTGCGGCAGCCGTTTCGCCCGCGACCTCGTCGATGACGCCGACAGCGGGCTGGTCGGCCGGTATCGCGGTTCCGGCGCGGTGTTGCTCGGCAAGACCAACACGCCCGAATTCGGCATCACCGGCACGACGGAATCCGCCCACCTCGGCGCCTGCCGCAATCCGTGGAATCCAGGCCATATCGCCGGCGGGTCATCCGGCGGGGCGGCCAGCGCGGTCGCCAGCGGCATGGTCCCCCTGGCCCACGCCAGCGATGGGCTGGGCTCGATCCGCATCCCGGCCGCCTGCTGCGGCCTGGTGGGCCTGAAGGTCACCCGCGACCGCAACCCCAATCTGCCGGACGGATACGACTACGCCTACGGCCTGGTCGTCGATCACGTGGTCAGCCGAACCGTGCGCGACAGCGCCGCCATGCTCGACGTCACCGGCCGTCCCGAGCCCGGCTCGCCCTATCCCGCGCCGCCCAAGGACCGGCCCTGGCTCGAGGAGGTCGGCCGCTCGCCCGGCCGCCTGCGCATCGCCTGGTCGTCGGAGACTCCCTCGGGCCGGGCGATCGACCCCGAGGTCGAGGCCGCGCTCCAGGCGACGGCCGAACTGCTCGCCGGCCTCGGCCACGAGCTCGTTCCGCAAGGCCTGGGCATCGACCAACGCGCCATGTACCGGGCCATGGGGCCGGTCGGCGGGGCCAATTTCGCCGCCGGCATGAAGCGGCTTATCGAGCGCGTCGGCCACGAGCCGGAGGCGGATGAACTCGAACCTTTGACCTGGGCCTCGCTGAAGGCCGGCCGCAAGGTCGCCGGCGAGGAGGTCATGTGGGGCCTGCAGGCCCTGCGGGTGATCAGCCGCCAGATCCTGTCGCTGTTCGAAACCTTCGATGTCTATCTGACCCCGGTGATGGGCGCGCCGCCGCCGCCGATCGGCTACATCGATCCGGTCGCCCTCGCCCCGCGCGAAGTGAACCGTCGCCAGGGCGAGGTGTTTCCCTTTACGCCACCGTTCAACGCCAGCGGCCAGCCGTCGATATCCCTGCCGCTGGCCTGGTCGGCCGCCGGCCTCCCGATCGGCATGATGCTCACCGCCCGCTACGCCGACGAAGCCACCCTCTTCCGCCTGGCCGGCCAGCTGGAAAAGGAAGCGCCGTGGAAGGATCGGCGCCCGGCAATCTGGGGCTGAGGCTGGCGCCCTCCTTCCCCTTCATGGGGAGGGTCGGCCCCCCGGGTCGCGCGAAGCGCGCGCCCGAGGACAGGCTCCGGCCGGGGTGGGGCTGTCTGGATCACCCACGCGCCATCGGGATTTGGCGATGCGGCCCCACCCTGGCGGCTCCGCCGCCTGTCCCTCCCCATGAAGGGGAGGGAGGAACCGCATTTTACGGCGTCGCCGCGCCGGGGAGGCTGGCCAACGGGATCGCGGCGCGGATCGGCGTGTAGCCATAGGCGCCGCGCTTGAGATCGTTGGCCAGGGTCATCGGCGCGATCCCCCCGTTGAGCCGGGCGCGATAGACCTGGGTCGCCTCGAGCACCCGCATGACGTAGTCGCGGGTCTCCGAGAACGGGATGCATTCGATGAAGTCGAGCGGATCGGTGGAGGAGCTGCGCGGATCGCCGCACAGGCCCGACCAGCTCGTCGGCCGCCCGGGGCCGGCGTTGTAGGCCGCCGTGGCCATCACATAGGAGCCGCTGAACTGATCGACGAGCTGGCCGAGATAGGCCGAGCCGAGCTCCATATTGTAATCCGGATCCTCGAGCTGGTCGGCGGCGTAGGACATTCCCAGACGCCGGGCGATCCCCTGGGCGGTTCCCGGCATCAGCTGCATCATGCCCCGCGCGCCGGCCCCCGATCGGGCCCGCGGATCGAAGCTGCTTTCCTGGCGGGTGATGCCGAGGACCAGCGGCGCCTCGGCGCCGCTCATCACCGCCGGCGGCCGCCGGATCGGATAGCCTCGCTCGGGCAGCACGAAGCCGCGCTTGGCGGCGTTGCGCACCACGCGCATGGAGGCCTCCTGGTCGCCGAAGTTGCGGGCCAGATCGACCAGCAGCGCTTCTTCCTCGGCGCTGGGCAGGGTCTCGGAGATCGAGGAAAGGAAGATCTTGAAGGTGTCCTTGGCGCCGACCTGGGCCAGTATCCTGACGGCGCGGACGCTTTCGCGGCCCTCGAAACGCGCCCGGTCGGCGGCGGTGATTTCCGGATCCTTGGGCAGGGTGATCATCGACAGGCCGGACTTGGCGGCGGCGAGCTGGCCGTAGAAGGTCGTGTAATAGGCCGCCGCCTGGCCGTAGAAGAGCTGCGCGGCCACCGCATCGCCCAGGGCGTCGGCCGCCCGGCCGCGCCAGTAGAGCGCCCGGCTCTGGGTCAGGGGGGATTGGCCGATCGCTTGCAGCTTGGCGAAGTGGATGTCGGCGGTCTTGGCGTCCCTGCGCCGGGAAAGCGCCAGCCAGCCGGCGTAGAACTCGGCGTCGGCGGCGTCGGCCCCCGAGCTCAGCCCCGAATGGGCGGCCACGGTATAGGCCGAGGCGATGTCGCCGGCCTTGATCGCCGCCACCACCAGAGCCCCATGCTTCCACAGGCGCTCGGCCGCCGCATCGGGAAGCCTGGGCGGCAGATAGGCCATCAGCGACAGGGCGGCGCCGGTCTGGCCCCGGTCGCGCAGGCTGATGATCCGCTCATAGACCAGGCCAGGGGAATTCTGCGCCGCCAGGGGCAAGGCGTCGATAAGGTTCTGGGCGTCGCTGGCGCCCCGCCGCACCGCCATCCGCGCCAGGGCGATCGCCTGCTGGTCGGCCGGCAGAAGGCGGAGCATGTCCTGGGCGGCGGGGCCGTGCGGCCCGTAGAGCAGGAGGTCCTCGCGCGCCACGTCGTCGGCCTGGGTCAGAACACCGCCGAAACGCGCCAGCATCGCCTCCTGGGTGTCGAGCTCGAACACGCTCTCGCGCCAGGTCCGGCGGATCAGCGCCGTCGCCTCGGCGTTCCTTCCGGTGGCGTTGAGGGCGGTGGCCAGGGCCATCGCCCCGCGCGCCGACTGGGGCGGATCGCCGCCGAACCAGGCGATGATGTCCCTGGGGGCCATGCCCGACTGGTCGAGCAGGGTCTCGGCGGCGATCTCCCGCCGGGCGCTCCTGGGCCAGCCGGCGAGATCGCGGTGGGCGTTGTCGGCCTCCAGGAAGCTCATCGAGTTGGGCGCCGAATCGGCCAGCGCCCACAGTGCGATCTTTCGCGCCAGCGGATCCTGGATGGCGCCCATGGCCGCCCGGATGCGGGCGCCGTCGCCGACCTTGGCGGCCGAAAGAGCGGTCATCACCCCCTGGGCGTCGGAGTCCGACAGCGAACCGCCATAGGCGGTCTGCGGCGTCGAGATCCGGTAGCCCGGGGCATAGCCGGAGGGTGTATAGCCGGACGGGGCATAGCCCGGCGGCGGGGGGGCGGCGTAGGGCGAAGACGTCTGCGCCGCAGCGAGGCTGGCGGCCAGCACCGCGCCGGCGGTCACCAAGGTCTTGCCGAGCCCTGACATCGAAACCTGGATCACCCCGTCATCGTCCCGCGCCGATACGCCGACATTGCGGCGCGCGGGTCCGTTTGATTCGCCTCTCGCGGCGACATAATGTCCGACCCCGCTCGCAGGCCGCAAGAGATGGCGGCGACATCACAGTCATTTGCACTCCAAGACCCCAATGCCCGTCAGTCCGTTCAGGGGCGCGATCACCGCGCTCGTCACCCCCTTCCGCGACGGCGCCCTCGACGAGCGCGCCTTCGCCGCCCTGGTCGAGCGCCAGATCGCCGCCGGCGTCCACGGCCTCGTCCCCGTGGGGACCACCGGAGAAACCGCGACCCTCACCCATGACGAACATCGCCGGGTCGTCGAACTGTGCGTCGAGGTCGTGGCCGGGCGCGTCCCGGTGATCGCCGGAGCCGGCTCCAACGCCACCGCCGAGGCGATCGAATTCGTCCGCCACGCGGCCAGGGTCGGCGCCGACGGCGCCCTGGTGGTGACGCCCTACTACAATCGTCCGAGCCAGGAGGGCCTCTTCCGCCACTACGCCGCCATCAATGACGCGGTCGATCTGCCGGTGCTGGTCTACAACGTCCCCTCGCGGACCAGCGTGGATATCGGCAACGAGACGCTGGCGCGGCTCTCGGCCCTGCCCAACATCGCCGGGGTCAAGGACGCCACCGCCGACGTCGTTCGCGCCAGCTGGCAGAGGCGCCTGTGCGGACCCGACTGGGTCCTGCTCTCCGGCGATGATCCCAGCGCGCTCGGCTACATGGCCCATGGCGGCGCCGGCTGCATCTCGGTGACCGCCAACGTCGCCCCGGCCGCCTGCGCGCGTTTCTTCGAAGCCTGCCTGACCGGTGACTGGAAGACCGCGCTGGCGCTTCAGGCGACCCTCATCCGCTTGCACAAGGCGCTCTTCCTCGACGCCTCGCCGGCCCCGACCAAATTCGCCCTGGCCCATCTGGGTCTCTGCTCCGACGAAACCCGGCTGCCGATCGCGGCCTGCGCCAATGGCGTCAAGGCCGAGATCCTCGCCGCCATGGCCGAGGCCGGCGTCACCATATGACCAAGCTGATCGCCGAGAACCGCCGCGCCCGGTTCGACTATTTCCTGGAGGAGAAGTTCGAGGCCGGCCTGGCGCTGGTCGGCTCGGAGGTGAAGTCCCTGCGGCTCGGCAAGGCCAACATCGCCGAGTCCTACGCCGCCGTGGAGGGCCGCGAGCTGGCCCTGGTCAACGCCTACATCCCGGAATACGGCCCCGCCAACCGCTTCAACCACGAACCCCGCCGGCCGCGCCGCCTGCTGCTGCATCGCAAACAGCTCGACAAGCTGCTGGGCGCCGTGCGCCGCGACGGCCGCACGATCATCCCCACGCGCCTCTATTTCAACGACAAGGGCCTGGCCAAGCTCGAACTGGCCCTCGCCAAAGGCAAGTCCGCCCCCGACAAACGCGCCACCGTCGCCGCGCGCGACTGGAAGCGGGAGCAGGGACGGCTGCTGCGGGACCGGGGGTGAGGCGCGTCGCGCGGCGGAAGAATCCGCCACCGTGCGGCTGCGTATAGGATGACTGGAAACACGTCATCGTTCAGCCAACGCACGGAGGCGCAGATGAAGAGCGACACCACGGCTCCATCGCATCCCGGGCGACCGCCTAGGCTTGTTTCGGATCGGTGGGTGTTCTGGCCCGCACTCGCGACCACGGCGGTAGTCGCCAGCCTCGCCCTGCTCTGCGGGCTACCCGGTTTGGTGAGCTTCATATTGATACCGACATCGCTTCTTGGATATCTCGTCGCAACAATCGCGCTCGTGGTGACGGCTGCGGTGCTTGCGGTGAAGAAGCTCCCACGTAAAGCGACATCAGTTCTGCTCGCGCTCGGAACCCCCATTTTGCTTTGGGGTCCGATCAACTGGGCAGCACAGTGCATACATCTTGGGCTGACGGTCGGATTTGGAGCAGGGGTTCTTGGCCCGGTGTCGAGGCCCGCCGGCAGCGAATTTGCAGCCTACGATTGGTCTACCGGACTAGCCGGCGGCCCAAGCACGTTCCTGATCTATGATAAGAGCGATGAGATGGCCCTGCCGCTGTCTGCCCGGTCAGCACCGAGAATGTGCTCGGATATGAGTGCGCCGGTAGTGTGAGGCACTTGCTCACGCACTACTACGTTTGCACTACTTCGTTTGCGCGTTCTGAGCGGGAGTCGACCAAAGGCGGCTGACCACCCAAGCTTCAATCTCTATTCTTGGGTCAGGATCGCCCGGGTCCTCTCGAACACCACCTGGAACATCGCCGCGGTCAGGCGGCCGGTGTTGGTGTTGAGGCGGGAGCAGTGGTAGCTGTTGATCAGGTGGTAGGGGCCGATGAGGGTCTCGGAGCCGTGGCCCGGGAGGCCGGCCGAGGCGGGCAGGCCCAGGGCCTTCAGCACGTTGCGGCGGGCGACGTCACCCAGGGTGACGATGACCTTCAGGCGCGGCAGGGCGGCGATGCGGGCGGCGAGGAAGGGGCGGCAGGTCGCCTCCTCGATCGGCAGGGGGCGGTTGCCGGGCGGCGCGCAGCGCACGGCGTTGGTGATCATGCAGTCGGTGAGGATCAGGCCGTCGTCGGGACGGGCCTGGTATGAGCCGCGCGCGAAGCCGGCGGCGATCAGGGTTTCGTAGAGCAGCACGCCGGCGAAATCGCCGGTGAACGGTCGGCCGGTGCGGTTGGCGCCCTGGCGGCCGGGGGCCAGGCCTACGATCAGCAGGCGCGCGTCGGGATCGCCGAACGAGGGCGCGGCGCCGTTGAACCAGTCCGGGTGCGCCGCCGCGTTCTCGGCCCGATAGGCGACGAGGCGCGGGCATAGCGGGCAGCCTCGGCGAGGTTCGGGGGGACTCGCGTCCTCCCTCCCCTTCATGGGGAGGGTGGCCCGAAGGGCCGGGTGGGGCTGTGTAGGGCGAGTTCCCAAGCGTTGGCGATTGTCCAAGACTGCCCCACCCTGGCCACTGGCGCGGCCTGTCCCTCCCCATGAAGGGGAGGGAGGTTTATCATCGGGCATGAGCAAGGAAAGCGCCATGACGGAAGCAAGCTGGGTGCGCGGTGCCGAGACGCCGCCGCTGATGGAACACACCATCGGCGAGGCGCTGGCGCGGGCGGCGAGCCGGTGGCCCGACGAGGAGGCGCTGGTTTCCGTCGCGCAGGGCATCCGCTGGACGTGGAGCGAACTAGCCACGCGCGCCGACGCCTTGGCGGCGGGCCTCCTGGCTCTGGGTCTGGCGCCCGGCGACCGGATCGGCATCTGGGCGCCCAACTGCGCGGAGTGGACCCTAACCCAGTTCGCCGCCGCCCGGATCGGGCTGATCCTGGTGACGATCAATCCGGCCTATCGCCGCTCGGAGGTCGCCTTCACGCTGAACAAGGTCGGGGTGAAGGCCCTGGTGGCGGCGGAGCGGTTCAAGACCAGCGACTATGTGGCGATGATCGAGGATGTCGGCAGGGCGGCGCTGCCGGCGCTGGAATGGCTGATCAAGATCGGCGGCGATGCGCGTCCCGGCTGGCTCGCCTTCGACGAGGTCGCCTCGGCCACGACCGGGAACCAGGTGGAGACGATCGCCGCCGGTCTCGGAGCGCGGGACCCGATCAACATCCAGTTCACCAGCGGCACCACCGGCTCGCCCAAGGGCGCGACCCTCTCCCATCGCAACATTCTCAACAACGGCTACTTCGTCGGCCGCGCGCAGGGCCTGACGCGCGGCGACCGGATATGCATCCCGGTGCCGCTCTACCACTGCTTCGGCATGGTGATGGCCAATCTGGCCTGCGTCACCCATGGCGCGGCCATGGTCTATCCTTCCGCGGTGTTCGATCCGGCCGCCGCGCTGCGAGCCATCGAAGCCGAACGATGCACGGCGCTCTACGGAGTACCGACGATGTTCATCGGCATTCTCGGACATCCCGACTTCGACCGGTTCGATCTGACCTCGTTGCGCACCGGCTGCATGGCCGGCGCGCCCTGCCCGGCCCCGGTGATGAACGAGGTCATCGGCCGCCTGCACATGCCCGACGTCACCATCGGTTACGGCATGACCGAAACCAGCCCGGTGAGCTTCCAGACCTCCCCGGCCGATCCCCTGGAGCGCCGCGTCTCGACCATCGGCAAGGTTCAGCCGCATGTGGAGGTCAAGATCGTCGGCGCCGAAGGCGCGGTGGCGCCGCGAGGCGTGGCCGGCGAGGTCTGCACGCGCGGCTATTGCGTCATGCTCGGCTACTGGGACGAGCCGGCGCGAACCGCCGAGGCCCTGGACGCCGAGGGCTGGATGCATACCGGCGATGTCGGCGTGATCGACGCGGCCGGCTACGGGGCCATCGTCGGCCGGATCAAGGACATGGTCATCCGCGGCGGCGAGAACCTCTATCCGCGCGAAATCGAGGAGTTCCTCTTCGCCCACGCCAAGATCGCCGACGTCCAGGTCGTCGGCCTTCCCGACCCGGTCTATGGCGAGGAACTGTGCGCGTGGATCCGCCTCCATCCCGGCGAGGCGGCCGACGAGAGCGAGATCCGCGCCTTCTGCGATGGCCAGATCGCCCGCCACAAGATTCCCCGCTACGTCCGCTTCGTCGAGGATTTTCCGATGACCGTCACCGGCAAGGTCCAGAAGTTCCTCATCCGCCAGGCGATGATCGAGGAGCTGGGGCTCGAAGAGGGGGGCGTTCCTGGCCGCCGCTAGACCGCGACCTGGACGCCCATCTCGACCACCCTTCCGGGAGGAATGGCGAAGACGTCGCTGGGATCGGCGGAGTTCTTGGCCAGGGCGATGAACAGCCGGTCCTGCAACAGGCGCACGCCGTGGTCGTGGCCGGGAACGATGGTCCGGCGACCGAGAAAATAGGATGTGGTCATCGGGTCGAAGACGAGGTCGCCGACGATGAGGTCGCGCATCGCCGCCGGCACGTCGGGCCGCTCCATGAAGCCGAACTCCAGGTTCACCAGCACGAAGGAATCGTTGAGCACCTCGAAGCGGGTTCGAGCCGCTTCAGGCACCCGGGGCGCATCGACGGTGCGCACGCTGACGATGGCGTTCTTCTCGTGCAGCACGCCGTTGTGCTTGAGATTGTGCAGGAGGGCGCTGGGGGTCAGCTCGGGTTCGGACGTCAGATAGACGGCGATCCCCGGCACGCGCGGCCTTGGCCGGCGCTGCAGCGAAGCCAGGAAATCGACCAGAGGAATCCGGTCGCGGCGGGCCTTGCGCACGATGATGCCGCTGCCGCGCAGCCAGGTGGCGATGACCAGGGCGACGCTGGCCCCGATCGCCAGAGGCACCCAGCCGCCCGACAGCAGCTTCAACGAGTTGGCGCCCAGAAGGGCCAGATCGACGGCGAGCAGCGGGGTGACCACCAGGGCCGTCTTCAGCAGGCTCCATTTCCACAACCGCCGCACGACCACCGCCGCCAGCGCCGTGGTCACCGACATGGTGCCGGTCACCGCCAGTCCGTAGGCGTTGGCCAGGGCGTCGGAATTCTTGAAGATGCCGACGAGGAGGATGACGCCCAGCATCAGCAGCAGATTGATCGTCGGCAGATAGATCTGGCCGGACTGCGTCTCCGAGGTCCGGCGGATGTTGAGGCGCGGCAGCAGCCCCATCTGCATGGCCGAGCTGGAGAGCGAATAGGCGCCGCTGATCACCGCCTGGCTGGCGATGATCGTGGCGGCGGTGCCCAGGACCACCATCGGGATGCGGAGCACTTCGGGAACCATCAGGAAGAACCAGTCCTGGTCCCTGCCGCCGGTGGCGTGCCCAGCCGCGGTCGCCAGGAAATGCAGCGCGAATGCGCCCTGCCCCAGGTAGTTCAGGGTCAGGGCCGGAAACACCGCGACCATCCACGCCCATTGGATCGGCAAGCGCCCGAAGTGACCCATGTCGGCGTAGAGGGCCTCGGCGCCGGTGATGGTCAGGGAGACCGATCCGAGAACGAAGAGACCAATCAGACCGTGGCTGGCCAGGAACGAGAGGCCTCGCAGCGGATTCACGGCCAGCAGGATTCTGGGCTCGTCGGGAATGTGCATGACGCCGAGCGCCGCGATGGCGATGAACCAGACCAGGCAGATCGGTCCGAACCAGGTGGAAATCTTCGCCGTGCCGCGAGACTGGACCATGAACAGCGCGATCAGCACCACCAGGGTGATGGCGATCTCCACCGACGGCGTGATCGCGTCGGCCAGGCCGGGCGCGGTCTTCAGGCCCTCCACCGCCGACAGCACCGAGATCGCCGGAGTGATGATGGCGTCGCCATAGAACAGGGCCGCGCCGCAGACGCCGAGGATCAGCACCGTGCGGGTGCGCCCTCCAAGCGCGCCCTGCGCCAGGGCCATCAGCGAGAGGATGCCGCCCTCGCCCTTGTTGTCGGCGCGCATGATGAAGCTGACGTATTTGATCGTCACCACGATGATCAGCGCCCACAGGGTCAGGGAGACGACGCCGAAGATCTCTTCCTGGCCGACCACGCGCCGCGCCGCCTGGGTCACGGCGGTCTTGAAGCCATAAATCGGGCTGGTGCCGATGTCGCCGAACACCACGCCCATGGAGCCCAGCATCAGGCCGCCGAAACGCCGGCGCCGGGCGCCGGCGCTCAAGACCGTCTTGGAATCCCCCTCGCCGACGCGCATGGCGCGAGGCTTTAGGCCGATGGCGCGCGGATGGAAATGGCGCCCGCCATGGTCTTGCCTTTCCCGTCGAAATACGCCGCTTAGCCACGGCGTGGGGAGTGGGGGCGGGCGA
>DASRLN010000131.1:0-6278 GCA_035648435.1 Caulobacteraceae bacterium | reverse complement strand
GCATGCCCGCGTGGGGGTGCGGGGAAGGGGGTGTTAGCCGACGGGGCGGACGGTGTGAAGCGGCAAAAACGCGGGCCGGTCCGGGGGCGACGAACGAATCCGGCCTCCCCGCGTTCGGACAGAGCGCTTTTTGGGGTAAGGTGCCGAATGGCTGACGACAGGGATTCGGACGACGACGGGGCCGCCGCGGCGGAGGCGTGGGGGGCGGAGCTTCGGCGTCCGAAGCCCTCCAGCTCAGCTGCGCCGGGTGGCCGGGCGGCTTTCTCCCACACCGGCAAGCCGCCGACCTCGCCGCGCGAGGCCCGGCTGGCGGCGGCGCTGCGGGTCAATCTTCGCCGGCGCAAGGCTCCGGCGACTCCCGGCCAATAGGGCCGCTGGCGCCGGTGCGCGGGGGCGGATAGAAGCCATCGTTCCAGAGGCGCAACGGGCCGTGTTTCACGGCCCTTCCGGAGGGCGGAATGGACAGCATCGCCATCACCGGCGGGGCGCGGCTGCACGGCGAAATCGCCATCGGCGGGGCCAAGAATTCGGCCATCAAGCTGATGGCCGCGAGCCTGCTCACCGACGGGCCGGTGCGCCTGACCAACATGCCGCGCCTGGCCGACACCCGGTTCCTGGGGCATCTGCTGCGCCGTCTGGGCGCGGTGGTCGAGGAGATCGATGGACCGGACGGCTCGCAGACCATCCTCACCACGCCCGAGATCACCTCGACCATCGCCCCCTACGCCCTGGTCCGCCAGATGCGCGCCTCGTTCAACGTGCTCGGGCCACTGCTGGCCCGCGCCGGCCAGGCCAAGGTCAGCCTGCCCGGCGGCTGCGCCATCGGCGCGCGGCCGGTGGACCTGCACCTCTCGGCCCTGGAGGCGCTGGGGGCGCGGATCGATCTGCATGAGGGCTATGTCTACGCCCAGGCCCCGCGCGGTCTTCGCGGGGCGCGGATTGAATTTCCCTTCGTCTCCGTGGGCGCCACCGAACACGCTCTCCTCGCCGCCGTTCTGGCCAGGGGCGAGACGACCCTGGTCGGGGCGGCGCGGGAGCCGGAGATCGAGGATCTGGCCGCCTGCCTCACCGCCATGGGCGCGCGGATCGACGGGGCGGGGACCTCGGAGATCCGCGTCACCGGCGTCGAGCGCCTGGCCGGCGCCACCCACGCCGTCACTCCCGATCGCATCGAGACCGGCACCTATGCCCTCGCCGCCGCCATGGCCGGCGGGGAGGTCAGGCTCACCAACACCCGGGCCGGCCTCGTCGAGTCGCTGCTGGTCAAGATGGAGGAGGCCGGCGTCGAGGTGGAGAGGCGCAACGACGGCCTCACCGTGCGGCGCAACGGCGCCCGGCTCGCCGCCGTCGAGGTGACCACCGATCCCTATCCCGGATTCGCCACCGATCTGCAGGCCCAGTTCATGGCCCTGATGACCCTGGCCGACGGCCAGAGCGTGATCCGCGAGACGATCTTCGAGAACCGCTTCATGCACGCTCCCGAGCTGGCGCGCCTGGGGGCCGACATCGTCGTGGCCGGCGGCGAGGCGCGGGTCACCGGCGTCGATCACCTGGAAGGCGCCCCGGTCATGGCCACCGACCTGCGCGCCTCCGTCGGCCTGGTCATCGCCGCCCTGGCGGCCAGGGGCGAGACCGTGGTCGGCCGCGTCTACCACCTCGACCGCGGCTTTGAACGCCTGGAAGAGAAACTCTCCGCCTGCGGGGCCGACATCCGCCGCATCGAGGGCAATGGCGCGGAGGAGGATTTGTGAACGACGGGGCCGAAACCCGCGCCCTGCGGCTGTTGGCACAGGACGCCGACGATCTGGCGGTGATTTCGGCGGCGCTGCAGGACGCCGTCACCCGGATCGGCGACATCCAGTTCGAGCCCCGCGGCCGGCGCCTGACCCTGGCCTTCAACCGCTTCCGCTGGGAGGCGGAGGAGGAAGCCGGCGAGCGGGTGCGGGCCGGGCTGCAACTGGGCGGGGTGCTGGCGGTCAAGGCCCGCAATCTGCGCCGCGAGGCGGCCGACGCGGTGCTCGAACTGCTGGCCCTTTCCTTCGAGGCCGGCGAAGCCCCCGGCGGCCGGATCACCTTCGCCTTCGCCGCCGGCGGCGATCTGGCGGTGGACGTCGAATGCATCGACGCCGCCCTCGCCGACCTCTCCGCCCCCTGGCCCTGCCCCCGGACCCCGGACCATGAGGGGTAGAACATCGTCGGGCGTCGAGCGCGCGGCCTTGCGCCCCCTCCACCGCTTCGCGGTCCCCGCGGCGCCCTCTCGCGCCGTGACGGAGGGGGCGCAAGGCGGCGCGCTCGGCGCCAGCCGTTTGGCGTCCTGACATGCGCCGCTTCGACGCCGCCGATCCCGGGTTCGACGCCGCCTTCGACGACTTCCTCGCCGAGCCGCGGGGAGCGCCGGCCGACGTGGAGGCGGCGGTGACGGCGATCATCGCCGCCGTCCGCGCCGAGGGGCTTGCCGCCGTCCTGCGCTTCACGCGCGAATTCGACGGGGCGGAGCTGACCGCGGAAACCCTCCGCGTCACGGCCGAGGAGATCGACGCCGGCGTCGCCCAATGCCCGTCGGACATCCGCGAGGCCCTGATCTTCGCCGCGACGCGGATCGCTGACTATCACCGCCGCCTGGCGCCGGCCGACGCCCGCTATACCGACGCCGCCGGGGTGCAACTCGGCTGGCGGTGGACGGCGCTCGATGCGGTGGGGATCTACGTCCCCGGCGGCCGGGCGGCCTATCCCTCGACGGTGCTGATGAACGCCGTGCCGGCGCGGCTCGCCGGCGTCGCACGCATCGCCATGGTCACCCCCCCGGGACGCCTGGAACCGGCGGTGCTGGCCGCCGCGAAAGAGGCCGGCGTGACCGAGATCTGGCGCGTCGGCGGAGCCCAGGCGGTGGCGGCCCTGGCCTACGGGGCGGGTCCGATCGCGCCGGTGGTGAAGATCGTCGGCCCCGGCAACGCTTACGTCACCGCCGCCAAGCGCCGGCTCCACGGCGTGGTCGGCATCGACGCCCTGGCCGGTCCATCGGAGATCGTGGTCGTCGCCGACGCGGCCAACGATCCGGCCTGGATCGCCGCCGACCTGCTCTCCCAGGCCGAGCATGATCCCGACGCCCAGTCGATCCTGATCACCGAAGATGCCGCCTTCGCCGACGCGGTGGTCGCCGCCGTGACGGCGCAGCTCGCCACCCTGGCGACCGCCAGGGCGGCGGCCGCCTCGTGGTCCGCGCACGGCGCCGTCATCGTCGCGCCGCTTTCCCGCGCCGCCGCCCTGGTCGATCGCATCGCCCCCGAGCACGTCGAATTGGCCGTCGCCGATCCCGAAGCCTTGGCCACCACCGTCCGCAACGCCGGCGCCATCTTCCTGGGCCGCCATGCGCCCGAAGCCATCGGCGACTATGTGGCCGGCCCCAATCATGTCCTGCCGACCAGCCGCGCGGCGCGCTTCTCCTCCGGCCTCTCGACCCTGGACTTCATGAGGCGCACCTCGATCATCAAGTGCGACGCGTCCGCCTTCGCCGCCCTGGCCGGCCCTACCTCCATCCTCGCCGTCGCCGAAGGCCTCCCGGCCCACGCCCGCTCGGTTGACCTGCGCCGCAATCGCGCCAACTGAATGGGCCGATGGCCGACGATCCGCTCCACCATCGCCTGCGATCCGTGGTCCTGGACGAGGATTCGCTCGGCGCGGCCTCGCGCGATCAGGAGCAGGAGCGGCAGATCGCCATCTTCGACCTCCTGGAGACGAACAGCTTCGTCCCCGAGGGCGCCGCCGGCGGACCCTACGATCTCGGGATCGCCCTGATCGATAACCGCCTGGCGCTGGACATCGGCGGTCCGGGTTATGAGCGCCGGCACCTGCTGTCGCTGTCGCCTCTGCGCGGGGTGATCCGCGACTATCACATGATCTGCGAGAGTTATTACGACGCCATTCGCGGCGGCACCCCATCGCGCATCGAGGCCCTCGACATGGGCCGGCGGGGTCTGCACAACGACGGTTCGGCCCTGCTGCGGTCGCGCCTGGCCGGCAAGATCGCCATCGATCAGGACACCGCCCGGCGGCTCTTTACTCTGGTCTGCGCCCTGCACTGGCGGGGGTGAGGGTGGAAGGCGCGCCGGGCGCGGTTCTCTTCGCCTGCGGGCTCAACCGTGTGCGCTCGCCGATGGCCGAGGGGCTGATGAGGCGCCTCCACGGCGCGCGGGTGTTCATCGACAGCTGCGGCCTGCGCGCCGACCAGGACGGCCTTGCCGATCCGTTCATGATCGCGGTGATGGACGAACTCGGGGTCGATCTGACCGGCCACCGGCCCAAGACCTTCGAGGATCTCGAGGACGCCTCCTTCGACCTCGTCGTCTCGCTCACTCCCGAGGCTCAGCACCGCGCCGTCGAACTCGCCCGCGGCCGGGCCGTCGAGATCGAGTACTGGCCGACCCACGACCCGACCTTGGCCGTGGGATCGCGCGAGTCCGTGCTCGAAGCCTACCGCGACGTCCGTCGCGCGCTGGAAGCGCGGCTGCGCGCCCGGTTCGGCCCGGTGAGAACGTTCGGGGGGTGACTATCCGCCCTTCTCGGCGTGGCAGGTATCCGAGGCGCGCGAATACCAGCCCTCGCCGCCCTCGAAGCTCTGGCGCTGGCCGTCGGGCGTATTGCGGATGTCGGAAGTCGGCAGGCCCAGCCAGCCGGTGGGGCCGCCGTATTGGAACCACAGGCGCCACAAACAGCCCGGGATCGCGAACGCCTGGCCGGCCCGCGGCGTGCCCTCCGGCCAGACGATCACCACGCCACCGGTGAAATCGGTCTCCAGCGCCCGCACGCCGCTCGGCGACGGCGCGGCCGGCGCCGCCTTCGTCGTCGGGCAGCCGAGCCGTCCCGTGGCCCCGTCCAGCGCCGCCCAGGCCGCCGCCACCGGCGCGCTCAGGTCCTCGCCGCAAGCCGCCGCGGCGGACCCGGCCGCGAGGCAGCCAGCCAGCATCATGGCGGCAAGCGTGACGAGCTTCATGGGGCGGCTCCCAAAAAAAGATCAACCACGAAGGGCACGAAGGACACCAAGGAAAGCACCAGGAATAACCAATTGCGTCGCGCGAAGCGCCGATCTCATCCTTCGTGCGCTTTGTGTCCTTCGTGTGCTTCGCGGTTCAATTCTACCCTCCGCCGCGGCGGAGGGTAGGGGAATCGGGTGAAGGCGGCGCAGCCGCGATTTTTCATCCGCAGATGTCGCAGATGGACGCAGATGAAGGCGGATCCGCGCGTGTGCGGACCGCGGGCGGTCGAAACCCTCTGATCTGCGCCCATCTGCGACATCTGCGGATAGATCTTCCCGGCTTCGCCGGTCCAAGGCCCGCGCGAGCGGCGTTCACCCGGTTGCCCCGCGGCGGGCGCGGCGGGGCCATTGCTTCGCGGTTCAATTCTACCCTCCGCCGCCGCGGAGGGTAGGGGAATCGGGTGAAGGCGGCGCAGCCGCGATTTTTCATCCGCAGATGTCGCAGATGGACGCAGATGAAGGCGGATCCGCGCGTGTGCGGACCGCCGGCGGTCGAAACCCTCTGATCTGCGCCCATCTGCGACATCTGCGGATAGATCTTCCCGGCTTCGCCGGTCCAAGGCCCGCGCGAGCGGCGTTCACCCGATTGCCCCGCGGCGGGCGAGGGGCCATCGACCTTGGGCGCCGCCATGGGCTATGATCGAAGGCAACGTCGCAGTCGAGGAGCCGCATGGCGAAGGAAGAGTTGCTGGAACTGCCGGGCACGGTGAGCGAACTGCTGCCCAACGCCACCTTCCGGGTGACGCTGGAAAACGAACACGAAATCATCGCCCATACCGCCGGCAAGATGCGTAAGAACCGCATCCGGGTGCTGGCCGGCGACAAGGTGCTGGTGGAAATGACCCCCTACGACCTCTCCAAGGGGCGGATCACCTACCGATTCAAATGACATGGCCTTTCCCAAGGACCGGCGCACGGTCGCCATCATAGGCGGCGCGGTCGCCGTCATCGCCGGCGGGACGGTGGCGTTAATCGGGCTGCGTCATGCCCCCGACGCCCAGGCCCCGCCGGCCTCGCAAGGCGGCCTGGTGGTCCAGACCGGCCGCGACGATGACGCCAGGCTCGATCCCAAGCGACCGCTGCGCTGCTTCGTGGGCGGCCAGTTCGTCGGCGAACTTCCCCTGGGCGACTGCGCGCGCCGCAACGGCGTCGCTACCGGGGCGTTGGATGTCGGCCTCGATCCCTCCGGCGCCCTAGCCGCTTCCAACGGCGCCGGCGGCGACATCACCCCCCTGCCCCCCTCGCC
>DASRLN010000130.1:0-3186 GCA_035648435.1 Caulobacteraceae bacterium | reverse complement strand
CTCTCGCGCCGTGACGAAGGGGGCGCAAAGCCGCGTCAACGCGCGCCTGGCCCCGCCTTGCGCCCCTTCCACCACCGCGGCCTTCGGCGCGGCGGTCCCCCTTCCCCGCTGCGCGGGGCTTGCGCCCCTTCCACCCCCGCGTCCTTCGGCGCGGCGGTCCCCCTTCCCCGCTGCGCGGGGAAGGAAAGTCCTAAACGTCCTCCAGGAAGGCGACGCCGGGGGCGATCTTGAGGGCGCCGCGGACGGCGGGGTCGAGGTGGTAGCGGCCGGGGAGCTTGAGTTCGACCTCGCGACCGCCGCGGAAGGCGGCCAGGACGATGACTTCGCCGCCGCCGCTGGACGAGGGCTTGAGGCGGCTCTTGATCACCGCCAGTTCGGCGGTGGCCGCGGTGACGTGCAGGCGCAGACCGGCGGCGACCTTCTCGATCGCCCGGTCCAGCCGCTCGGCGTCGTCACCGAAGAAACGGACCTCGCCGTCGCTGGCCTTGGCGCGCACCTTGAGCACGATGGCGTTTCCCGGTTCGAGCAGGTCGCGGCAGCGGCGCAGGGTCTCCGGCGGGAACAGCACCTCGAACTCGCCGGTGGGATCGGAGAGCGAGACGAAGGCGAACCGGCCCGTCCCGGCGGCCGAGCTGCGCTCCTGCCGGCGGCGCACCATGCCGACCATGCGGAAGGCCTCGGCCCCGGCCCCGGCGGCGGCGATGGCGTCGATATAGGAGGTCGTGCGGTGACGGCGCAGGACCTCGGCCATGTCGTCGAGGGGATGGCCGCTGAGATAGAAGCCCACCGCCGCCAGTTCCTCGTCGAGCTTCTCGACCGCGATCCACGGCGCGGTCTTGGGCAGGCGCGGGCGCGAGGCCTCCGCCTGCTCGCCGAACAGGCTCTCCTGGGCCGAAGCGCGGTCGGAGGCCATCGACTGGGCGTAGCCGATCAACTGTTCGGCGGCGGCGATGATCTGGGCGCGGTTGGGGTGGATGGCGTCGAACGCCCCGGCCCGGGCGAGACCCTCGAGCGCCCGCTTGTTGATCTGGCGCGGATCGATGCGTTCGAGGAAATCGAAGATGTCGGCGAACCGGCCGCCACGGTCGCGGGCCTCGACCAGATGGGCCATGGCCTGGCCGCCAACGTTGCGCACCGCCCCCAGGGCGTAGCGCAGGGCGCCGTCCTCGACCTCGAAATCGGCCCCGGAACGGTTGACGTCCGGCGGCAGGACCGTCACGCCAGCGCGCCGGGCGTCCTGGTAAAACACCGCCAGCTTGTCGGTGTTGGAGATGTCCAGGCTCATCGAGGCGGCGAAGAATTCGACCGGTGCGTTGGCCTTGAGCCAGGCGGTCTGGTAGGCGATCAGGGCGTAGGGCGCGGCGTGGCACTTGTTGAAGCCGTAGCCGGCGAACTTGGCCATCCGCTCGAACATCTGGTCCGCGTCGCGCGCGGCGAGGCCATGGGCGGCGGCGCCGGTGAGGAACCGCGCCCTCTGCTGGTCCATCTCCTCCTTCTTCTTCTTGCCCATCGCCCGGCGCAGGAGATCGGCCTCGCCCAGCGAGTAGCCGGCCAGGATCTGGGCGATCTGCATCACCTGTTCCTGATAGACGATCACCCCGTAGGTGTCGGCCAGGGCCGCCTCCAGCCCGGGAAGAATGGCCACCGGCCGGCGGCCCATCTTGCAGTCGACGTATTCGTCGATGGAATCCATCGGACCGGGCCGATAGAGCGAGATCAGGGCGGTGATTTCCTCCACCGAAGACGGGCGCAGCTTGCGCAGGGTGTCGCGCATGCCCTGCCCTTCCATCTGGAACACCCCCACGGTGTGTCCCGACGAGATCAGTTCGTAGGTGGCCGGATCATCCAGCGGCAGCTGGTCGAGGGCCAGTCCCGCGCCGCGCCGCTCGAGGTGTCCCACCGCCCGGTGCAGGACGGTGAGGGTCTTCAAGCCGAGGAAGTCGAACTTCACCAGGCCGGCGCTTTCCACCCACTTCATGTTGAACTGGGTGGCCGGCAGGCTGGAGCGGGGGTCGCGGTACAGCGGAACCAGCTCGGTGAGCGGGCGGTCGGCGATGACCACGCCGGCGGCATGGGTCGAGGCGTTGCGGTAGAGTCCCTCGAGTTGCAGGGCGACGTCGAGGACCTGGGCCACCGCCTCCTCGTCACGGCGCGCGGCCTGTAGCCGGGGTTCGATCTCGATGGCCTGGGCGAGGGTGGTGGGATTGGCCGGATTGTTGGGGATCATCTTGGCCAGCCGATCGACCTGACCCAGGGGAAGCTGCATCACCCGGCCGACGTCGCGCAGGACGGCGCGGGCCTGGAGGGTGCCGAAGGTGATGATCTGCGCCACCCGGCCCGCCCCATATTTTTCCTGGACGTAGGTGATCACCTCCTCCCGCCGCTCCTGGCAGAAGTCGATGTCGAAGTCGGGCATGGAGATCCGTTCCGGATTCAGGAACCGCTCGAAGAGCAGGCCGAAACGCAAGGGATCGATGCCGGTGATCAGAAGCGACCAGGCCACCGCCGAACCCGCGCCGGACCCGCGCCCCGGTCCCACGGGAATGTCGTGCGCCACCGCCCATTTCATGAAGTCCGAAACGATCAGGAAATAGCCGGCGAAGCCCATGGATTGGATGACGCCGATCTCGCGCTCCAGTCGCGCCCAATAGGGCCCCTCCCCGTCCGGTGGCGGCGCGGCGGCCAGGCGGTTCCTGAGACCCTCGCGCGCCTGTTCGGCCAGCTCCTCGTCCTCCGAGCGTCCGGCGCTGGTGGGAAAGCGCGGCAGGATTGGATCGCGCTTCTTGACCATGAAGGCGCAGCGGCGGGCGATCTCCAGGGTATTGTCGCAGGCCTCGGGAAGATCGGCGAACAGCCGGCGCATGTCGTCCGCGCTCTTGAACCAATGCTCCGGCGTCACCCGGCGGCGATCCTCCTGGTCGACGAAGGCGCCATCGGCGATGCAGAGAAGAGCGTCGTGCGCCCGCCAGGTCTCGGCCCTGGCGAAATGGACGTCGTTGGTGGCCGCCAGGGGTGCGTCGTTGGCGTAGGCCCAGGCCACCAGGTGAGGCTCGGCCGCCGCCTGGCCCGCCAGGCCATGACGCTGCAGTTCGATGTAGAACCTTTGCCCGAACACCCGGGCCATCTCGGCCAGGGCGACGTTTGCCTCCACAGCGCGCCCGGCGGCGAACAGCGGATCGACCGGAC
>DASRLN010000129.1:0-10813 GCA_035648435.1 Caulobacteraceae bacterium | reverse complement strand
ATTCGGGGGCTCGGCGGTGGCGTCCGGGGGCGGCGCGGACCGGCCGTAGCTAGACGCTGCGTCCAGCGGGAGCAAGCGAGACAGCGGTTAAACTCTCGTCATTCGCGACCGCCTCGATGATCACGAAGGCCTGGGCGTAGGGATGGTCGTCGGTCAGGGAGAGATGGATCACCGCTTTTCGGCCCGGCGGGGTGAGAGCGGCGAGCCGCCGGGCCGCGCCGCCCGCAAGGACCATTGTCGGTTGGCCCGATCTTGCGTTGACCACGCCCATGTCGCGCCAGAATACGCCGCGCCGCATGCCGGTCCCCAGGGCCTTGGCGCAGGCTTCCTTGGCCGCGAACCGCTTGGCGTAGCTGGCCGCGCGGTCGGCCTTGCGCTCGGAACGGGCGCGCTCGACGTCGGTGAAGAGGCGCTGGGAAAATCGCGTCCCGAACCTCTCCAATGTGCGGGCGATCCGCCGGATATCGGTGAGGTCCGACCCGATGCCGACGATCACTCGGCAGCCTCCGCGCCGGGATGGGCCGAGCGCGCGGCGTCCATCAGCGCGCGCATCCGGCGGATGGCATGATCCAGACCGGTGAAGATCGCCTCGCCGACCAGGAAGTGGCCGATATTGAGTTCGGCGAGTTCCGGGATCGCCGCGATCGCGCCGACGGTTTCGTAGTCGATGCCGTGGCCGGCGTGGACCTCCAGTTCCAATTCCCGGGCTTGTCGCGCGGCCTCGCGTAATTCGCCGAGGAGCCGATCGGCGCTATCGTGGCGCTCACGGACGGCGAAGCAGTAGGCGCCGGTGTGGAGTTCGACGACCTGCGCGCCGGTCGCCCGCGCCGCCGAGAGCTGGGTGGGCTTGGGTTCGATGAACAGTGAAACCCGCATGCCGGCGGCGCGCAGATCGGCGATCAGCGGCGCCAGGCGATTGTGCTGGCCGGCGACGTCGAGGCCACCCTCGGTGGTGACTTCCTCGCGGCGCTCGGGGACCAGGCAGGCGGCGTGGGGGCGGTGAGTGAGAGCGATCGCGCGCATCTCGTCGGTGGCGGCCATTTCGAAGTTGAGCGGCCGGCCCCGCCGCCGGGTCAGGTCCGCGAGGGCTTCGATGTCGGCGTCGGAGATGTGCCGGCGATCCTCGCGCAGATGAGCGGTGATGCCGTCGGCGCCGGCTTGCAGGGCGAGTTCGGCGGCGCGCGCCGGGTCGGGGTAGCTCTCCCCCCGCGCGTTGCGGATGGTGGCGACGTGGTCGATGTTGACCCCGAGTCGAAGGCGATTCATCGTTTCTTTTCCGTGCGCGGAGGTTAGCCCTGGGCGCGCTCCACGGTCTCGACGCTGGGGCAGGCGCGCAGGGCGGCGGCGATATGGGTCAGGTGGCGGGCGTCCTTGACCTCGACGTCGAAATCGACGTCGAAGAAGTCCGAATGCCGGTGGCGCATGTTGACCCCGATGATGTTGCCGCCGGCTTCGCCGATGATCGTGCAGGCCAGGCCCATGACGCCGGGCGCATCGTGGACGGTGGCGTGCAGGCGGGCGTCCGAAACTGTGTTTCTTTCGGCCTCGGGTGTCCACTGCAGGTCCCGCCAGAGTTCCTCCTTATCCTCGAATTGCGCCAATTGGCCACAATCGAGGGTGTGGATGGTCACGCCCTCGTCGCCTTCCAGAATGCCGACGATGCGATCCCCCGGCATCGGATTGCAGCAGGGCGCGAAGCGAAGGCAGACCCCCGGCGCGAGACCGCCGCCCTTGACCCAGTCGCGCGCCACCTTGCCGTCCTCGATCCGCCGCCGCGCCGAAGCGGCCGCCTTCTCGGTATCCTTGAGCCCCGGAAACACCGCCTCCAGCACCTGGGTCGGCGAGATGCGGCCGCGACCGATGGCGTCGTAGAGTTCGGCCTCGCCGGCGGCGGCGAAGCGATCGAGGGCCGGGCGCATCGAGACCTCCGAGCGCCGCTTGCCGGCCCACTCGAAGACCTGATCGAGGGATGACTTGCCCAGCCGCAGGGCGTCCTCCTTCTCGGATTGGCGGATATGGCGGCGGATGGCCGAACGGGCGCGGCCGGTCACGGTGAGGCTCCGCCAGTCGGTGTGGACGACGGGTTTGCCGCCGCGCACAACTTCGACGACATCACCGTTCTGGAGGACCGTGCGCAGCGGGCGCGGCTCGCCGTTGACCTTGACCCCCACGCAGGTGTCGCCAACGTCGGTGTGGACGGCGTAAGCGAAGTCCAGCGGCATGGCTCCGGTCGGCAGGCTGATCAGCCTGCCCTTGGGGGTGAACACGAACACCTGGTCAAGGAACATTTCCAGCTTGGCGTGTTCGAGCAGGTCCTCGGCGTCGCCGCCGTGCTCGAGCACCTGGACCAGCTGGCGCAGGTTGGCCAGGGGATCGGCCCCACCGGCCTCGGCGGCGGCCTCGGGGTCGAAGGCGTAGGTCTCGTTCTTGTAGCGCCAATGGGCGGCGACGCCCTGCTCGGCGACCCGGTCCATGGCTTCGGTGCGGATCTGCATCTCGATGCGCATGGCCCGCGGGCCGACGACGGTGGTGTGGATCGAGCGGTAGTTGTTGCGCTTGGGCGTGGAGATGAAATCCTTGAAGCGGTCGGGAACGCTCGACCAGGCGCGGTGGATGACCCCCAGGGCGCGGTAGCAGTCATCCTCGGAATCGACGATGACGCGGAACCCAAAAATGTCTGAAAGCTGAGCGAAACCAATCGATTTACGCTGCAACTTGCGCCAGATCGAAAAGGCGTTCTTCTCCCGGCCGAACACCCGCGAGGCGATCCCCGCCTCGGCCAGCTGGGTGGCGATCTCCTCGCTGGCCATGGCCACCGCCCTGCCCTGCCCGGCGCGCAGGGTGTCGAGGCGGCGGATGATCGCGTCGCGGGCGACCGGATTGAGATGGCTGAAGGCCAGCTCCTCGAGTTCGGTGCAGATCCGGTGGCAGCCGATCGAGCGGGCCAGGGGCGCGTAGATGTCCAGGGTCTCGCGGGCGATGCGCTCGCGCTTGGCGGCGTTCTTGATGAAGTTGAGAGTGCGCATGTTGTGCAGCCGGTCGGCGAGCTTGACCAGCAGCACGCGTACGTCCTTGGAGACGGCGAGGATGAACTTGCGCAGATTCTCCGCCTGCCGCTTGTAGTCGGCGGTGGTCTCCAGCCGCGAGAGCTTGGTGACCCCCTCGACGAGTTCACCGACCTCCTCGCCGAACAGCCGATCGACCTCGGCCCGGGTGACGTCGGTGTCCTCGATGAGGTCGTGCAGCAGGCCGGTGACGATGGTCGCGGTGTCCAGCCGGTAATCGGTGAGGATTCCCGCGACCTCGATGGGATGGGCGAAGTAGGGATCGCCCGAGGCCCGCTTCTGCGAGCCATGCATGCGGACGGCGTAGACATAGGCGCGGTTGAGCAGGGCCTCGTCGGCGCTGGGATCATAGGCCCGGACGCGTTCGATCAGCTCGTACTGGCGCAGAAACCGGCGGGGTTCGGACTTGGCCTTCGCGGGAGGCGAGGGGGTTTCGATGACGGCGGGAAGCGCCGCCTTCAGGGGAAGAGGGTCTGGGCCTTGAAGGCTCAGTACCGCTCCTCCTGGCCACCGTCGCGGTCGCTCTGCAGCGCCCGCACCAGTTCTTGCTCGCTCATCGCCACGTGCGAGGGATCGGCCAGCAGGGCCAGGGTTTCGGCCTCCTCCTCGGCCTCTGAGTGTTCATCAACCCGCTGCAGGCTGCCGATAAGGGTCTCGCGCAGTGCGGTGGCGTCAACCATGTCCTCGGCGATTTCGCGCAGAGCGACGACCGGGTTCTTGTCATTGTCGCGATCGATGGTCAGCGTTCCGCCGGCCGCGATCGCCCGGGCGCGGTTGGCGGCCAGGAGGACGAGGTTGAAACGGTTGGGCACTCTCTGAACGCAGTCTTCAACGGTGACGCGGGCCATGAACTCTTTCGCAAGCTGTGTCGGGGGGATTGTCGGTTGAGATAGCGACAAGCGGGTGATTTTGCAACGCCGCACGCTCATATCGTATGCTCCCCACGGCGCCCTCGACTTCGCGTTGACTCTCGATCCGCCGGTCTTAGGCTGGTCTTCGGGGAGGCTGACCGCGACGGGTTCATGACACAGTCCCTGGAGCCCGGCATCCATCGGCGGCCAGATCTGACCTATGGCGGCTACCTCGGCCTGGACGTGCTCCTCGCCGCCCAGACGCCGCGGTCGGGCAAGCACGACGAGTTGCTGTTCATCGTCATCCACCAGACCTCCGAGTTGTGGATCAAGCTCTGCCTGCATGAACTGGGCGCGGCGCGCGAGCATATCGGCCGGGACGACCTGGGACCGGCGTTCAAGATGATCGCCCGGGTCAGCCGCATCCAGGCGCAGATGATCCAGTCATGGGATGTGCTGGCGACCATGACTCCGAGCGACTACGGGGCCATCCGGCCTTCGCTCGGCCAGAGTTCCGGCTTCCAGTCCTACCAGTACCGGCTGCTCGACTTCATCCTGGGAAACAAGAACGCCGAGGCCCTGGGCGTGCACGAGACCGATCCGGCGGTTCACGGCCTGCTGACGCGGGCGCTCAACGCACCCAGCCTCTACGACGAGGCCATCGCGCTGCTGGCTCGTCGCGGCTTCGATATTCCGACGGGCGATCTGGAGCGCGACTTCACCGCGCCCTACGCCACCAACGACGCGGTCGCCGCCGCGTGGCTGGCGGTCTATCGCGACCCGGAGCGCCACTGGGATCTCTATGAATTGGCCGAGAAGCTCGTCGATCTGGAGTACCGCTTCCAGCAATGGCGGTTCAGCCACCTGAAGACGGTGGAGCGGATCATCGGCCACAAGCCCGGAACGGGGGGCTCCAGCGGCGTCAGCTATCTCGCCAAAGCGCTTGAAATTTCATTCTTTCCGGAGTTACTCGAAATCCGCCGGCAGCTGTAGTCGCGGCCGGCCCGAGGGGAGCGACGCGATTTCACAGCCCGATGATGGTCATCCTCTGAGCGCCGCGCATCAGGCGATGGTCGGCAGCGTCGGGGCCCCCGACTTCCTCGACACCGCGTTCGAGTGGCGGCGACTGTTCGCGGAGGCCTGGGGCACGTTCCTCACCGTCATGGTCACGCTCGGCGGCCTGATGACCGTGGCGATCAGCGGCGGTCAGGTGAATTACGGCATGGCCAAACTCGCTTCGGGCCTGATGGTGATGGCGGTGATCTATCTTCTCGGCTCGGTGAGCGGCGCGCATCTCAACCCGGCCGTGACCCTGGCCTTCGCGGCACGCGGCAACTTCCCCTGGCGGCGCGTCCCCGGCTACCTCGCCGCCCAGATCGCGGGCGGCCTGGCGGCGGCCCTGGCCCTGCGCGCCCTGCTGGGAGACGCCGCCCATCTCGGCGCCAGCCTGCCCGGACCCGGAATCGGGGCGATGAAGTCGCTGGCCCTCGAAACCGTGCTCACCGCCGGCCTGGTCAACACCATCCTCGGCTCGGCTGCCGGGGCGCGCAACGTGGGACCCAACGCCGCCATCGCCGTCGGCGGCTATGTCGCCCTGGCCGGCATCTGGGCCGGACCGCTCTGCGGGGCGTCGATGAACCCGATCCGGTCCCTGGCCCCCGACATCGTCCGCGGCGACCTCGCCACGAGCTGGATCTATGTCGCGGGGCCGCTGGCGGGGGCGATGATCGCGGTCGGCTTCGAATGGATTCTCAAGGGCCCTCCCACCGCCTCGGGCGCGGAAGCGGCCCAGGGTCACGCTTCGGAGGGTGACGGCGGCCCCGCCAACGGGCAAAAGGACCCGGCAACAGGCTAGGGATTCGCACGTTTCATGGCGCTCGATCACATAAAGCACGAGGTGGCGATGATGCTCGCCGCCACCAACGAGCATGTCCGCGAAGCGGAGGGAAAGCTGATCCGCGGCGGCGACGTCCAGAAGGTCAAGGCGGCGGGCGAACTCGACTTCCTCAAGCGCCAGAAGGCCGCGCTCGAGGGTCGGATGGCCGAACTCGAAGCCTCGCCCGAAGGGGTCACCGAGACCATCGCCGAATGGCTCAAGCAGGAGTGGTTCAACCTCAAGCAGCGCTTCGAGGAATGGGTGGTGGAGCGGTAAGGGGGGAGCTTCTCTTCCAGACGCCGGATTCATCCTTCTCGGCGGCGAACCACAGTCTAGTTCCTCCACCGTAGGGGGAGGGGGACCACCTCGCCGTAGGACGAGGTGGTGGAGGGGGTCAGCCGCTACCCGAGCGCTTGGCCTTGGACTGGTTCATCACCGCGAGGATCGCATCGACCGCGCTCTCGGTGTCGCCAAGAATCGTCGCCGCCGGAATGCGCAGGGTCTGGATGCCACGCGCGGCGAACCACGTGTCTCTGACTTCGTCGCGCTCGGGCGCCCCCTCGACGCCATGGAGGTAGCCATCGACCTCGATGGCGAGCTTCGCCCGATCACAGTAGAAATCGAGGACGAAGGCCCCCATCGGATGCTGGCGGCGAAACCGAAAATCCTCGACCTGACGTCGCCTCAGGCATTGCCAGAGGAGCACCTCAGGCAGTGTCATCCGCCTCCTGAGCTTCCTCGCGCGCGCCTTCGTGGCCTTTGGACCATCCATCGCGGCAGATTGACGGACAGCACGTCATCCGTGAACCCCCTCCACCGCCTCGTTCTTCGGCGAGGCGGTCCCCCTCCCCCTACGGTGGAGGAGCTTTACGCCCCAGTCTCTGAGATCTGTGAATGCGGTAGCCCTACGGTGGAGGAACGGAGTCGCGTCGATGCGCCTACGCCCCGGCGTAGATTTCCATGACTTCGCCGAGCATGCGGACGGCGACGTCGCGGGGACGCTGGAAGGAATTGCGGCCAATGATCGAGCCGAAGCCCCCGCCGGCGTGGATGGCGCGGATCTCGTCCAGGAGGGCGTTCTCGTCGCTGACCGCGGCGCCGCCGGAGGAGATCACGATGCGGCGGCCGGCGAAGGCGCAATCGACGATGTGGCGAACCCGTTCGGCGGCGGTGGCGATGGGGATGGCGCGTTCCTGAAACACCTTGCGGGCCGGGTCCTGCTCGATGTGGGCGGTGGGCAGCTTGACCTTGATGATGTGGGCGCCGAGCTGGGCGGCGATCTGGACCGCGTAGCCGACGACGTCGATGGCCGTCTCGCCTTCCTTGCTGAGGCCCGAGCCGCGCGGGTAGGACCAGACGACCACGGCCAGGCCCTTGCGCTTGGCCTCCTCGGCGTAGGACCGGAGCTGGCCGTACATCGTCGTGTCGTGGGACGATCCGGGATAGATGGTGAAACCCACCGCCGAGCAGCCCAGGCGCAGGGCGTCATCGACGCAGGAGGTGAGCGCCTGGTCGGGGTCCTTGTCGTCGCGCAGGACGTCGCTGTCGTTGGTCTTGAGGATCAGCGGAATGTCGCCGGCGAAATCCCGCGCGCCGGCCTCAAGGAAGCCCAGCGGCGCGGCGTAGGCGTTGCAGCCGGCCTCGATCGCCAGTTCGAAGTGATAGCGCGGATCATAGGCCGGCGGGTTGGGCGCGAAGGACCGCGCCGGCCCGTGCTCGAAACCCTGATCGACCGGCAGGATGACCAGCTTGCCCGTCCCCGCCAGGCGCCCGTGATTGAGCAGCCGGGCGAGGTTGGTCAGGGTTCCGGGGCTGTCGGCGCCGTACCAGCTCAGAATCTCGCGCACCCTCGGCGTCATCTCTCGTCTCCCTCTCGCGCCGGGAGTATGTACCGCCGGACGGCCTTGGCGAAACCCTCATCCTCGTTGCTGTCGGCCACCGCGTCGGCCTGGGCCTTGACCTCGTCGGAGGCGTTGCCCATGGCGATGGAAAATCCGCTCTTGTCGAACATCAGCACGTCATTGGGCATGTCGCCCATGGTGGCGATCCGGGCCGCGGCGACGCCGCTCAGCCGCGACAGGGTCTTCACCACCTCGCCCTTGTTGGCCAGGGGATGGGTGACGTCGAGATAGTAGGGCTGCGAGCGGGCGGCGCTGGCCTTCCCGCCGAGCGCCTTCCTGGCCGACGTCTCGCAGGCGGCGACCTTGGCGAGGTCGTCGGAAATCCCGACGATCTTGACGGCCCGGGCCAGATCCTCCTCGCCGAAGTCCGAAACCACCCTGGCGTCGAACTTCACCGTCCACGCCTCCCGCGCCACGTGGGGCGCGGCAGCGTCGCGGATCAGCCATTCGTCGGCGGTATAGACCCAGGCGTCGAGGCCGCCGGCGAGGATTAGGTCGAGGGTCTTCCGGGCGGCGGTCGGATCGAGAGTGTGGCTCTCGATGACCGTCAGGTCCGGATTGACCAGCACCCCGCCGTTGAAGCCTGCGATGGCCCCCTCCAGCCCCAGCGGCTCGATCAGCATCTTCATCCCGCGCGGCGGCCGGCCGCTGGTGATCGCCAGGATGACGCCGGCGCGCTTGAGCTCGTCGGCGGCGGCGCGCGCGTCCGCGGTGAGCACCTTCTCCTGGGTGACCAGGGTGCCATCGACATCGGCCAGGAGAAGCCCGATGTCGCGGCCTGGCTTCATTTGGCGCCGGCGGTTTCGGCCACGCGGGCCTTGACCGGGGCCGGGTAGCGCCAGCGCTCGCCCTGGCCGCGCGCGGCGGCGAACTGGGCGGCGGCGAAGTCCCACTCGGGCAATCTGTCGAACCAGGCTTCCAGATAGGCTTTCCGGTCGTTCTGGTAGTCCAGATAATAGGCATGCTCCCACAGGTCGCAGACAATCAGGGGGGTCACGCCAGCGTCGCCGACGAGGTCCTCGGCGTCGTGGGTGGAGCGCACATCGAGCGCGCCGTCCTTGCCGGCCACCAACCATACCCAGCCCGACCCGAATTGTTCGGCCCCCTTGGCGACGAAAGTCTTCTTGAGGTCGGCCGGCGAGCCGAAGGCCTTGTCGATGGCGGCGGCGAGGTCGCCGGCCGGCGATTTGGCTTTCGGCGACATGGCCACCCAGAAAAAGCCATGGTTCCAGGCCTGGGCGGCGTTGTTGAACAGCTTGGCGTCGCGACCACCTTTGGCGTCGCCGATGACCGATTCGAGGTCAGTCGGGGTTTTTCCGGCTTTTTCCAAGAGTTCGTTCAAGGTCTTGACGTAGGCTGCGTGGTGCTTGTCGTGGTGGAAGTGAAGGGTCTTGTCGGAGATCACCGGCGCCAGGGCGTCGTAGGCATAAGGCAGATCGGGAAGGGTGAACATGAGGGGACTCCTTGTCCAGCCGATAACCCGTGAACGGCGCCTTGGTTCATCCTCTTTCAGGTAACTTCCGGCCGGACCGTCGCGCCTGGCGGAACACCCTTACCCTGCCCTCTCCCCGCCAAGAGCGGGACGGGGGTTCGTTTCGGTGATCGGCGCGATGTACGAGTCCGGTAGCGCCGTAGCGCGGCGGGAGCATTTCACTTCAGCAGCCTATCCCGCGCGGCATTGAGTTGGGCGGCGAGGCCGGCGGAGCCGCCCTGGTCGGGGTGGGCGCGGGGCATGAGGCGGCGCCACGCGGCCTGAATCTCGGAACGGCCAGCTTCGGGGCCGACGCCGAGGATCGAGCGGGCCTCGGCGTCGGTCATGGACCCGGTATCGGGCGAGGCGGGGGCCTTGCGAGCGCTCTGGCCGAGCCAGGCGGCGAGGGCGAGGAGGACCAGGGTCACCACCACCTGCCCGCGCAGTCCGGCGACCACGGCCCCGGCGGCGGCCAGGGCGGCGAACAGGGCGCGGGCGAGGCGCGTGGCGTTGCCGCCGCGGCGGGACTGGCGTCCGGCCCAGACCAGGATGGCGAGCAGGACGCCACCGGCGAGGAGTTCGAAGTTCACTCCGCCGCCACGGCCGGCTCGGCCTCTTCCAGCAGGCCGAGATCGCCCATCAGCATGCGCAGCTCCTGGCGCGCCGAGACGTGGGCGATGCTCACCTGCACCGGCCGCACGGTCCTGGAAAGGTCGCTGACGGTCAGGCCGAAGGGGTACAGCTCGCGATAGATCACCCGGTCGCGCAGGCCGGCGACGGCGCGGAAGCCGGCCCGCTTGGCCAGAACGGCGAGGCGGTCATCGACGCGGCGGCGGTTGCGCGCCTCCACCGAGGCCAGGCGGTTGCGCAGCACCACCCAGTCGATCGATCGGCCGCGTCCGGCGGCCTTGGCCTTGCGCGCCTCCCACACGGCGGTGGCGTAGAGGCTGGGCCGCAGCATCTCGAGGGTCACCGGATCGACCACTCCGAGCATGTCGAAATCGACGAAGCTGTCATTCATCGGAGTGACGATGAGATCGGCCCGCTGATGGGCGGCGCGGGACAGTTCGGTGTCCGCGCCGGGGGTGTCGATGATCAGGATATCGGCCGGCTCCAGCAGGGTGGCGTCGATGTCGGCGACATTCCAGGCGGTGGTCACCTGGGCCGGCTGGGGCAGGCGCTCGCCGGCCGCCGCCGCCCAGGCGGCGCGGTTGGCGAAGAAATGGCCGGTGGACTGCTGGCGGGTGTCGAGATCGAGAATGGCGATGGACGCGCCCTCGTGCATCAGGGCCACGGCCATGTGGATCGCGACGGTGGACTTCCCCGCCCCGCCCTTCTCGTTGCCGACCACGATGACCCGCGAATGCGACACGCCTGAAAACCCCGAGCCGTTAACGATTCTCGACTGGGCCGTGCTTGCGTCAACACCGCGCGCGGTGCAAGGGCGCGGACCCATGACCGACCTCGCCATCGTTCGCGCCGTCGCCGATCTGCGGACCCGCGTGGCGGGGTGGCGAGCGGGTGGCGAGCGGGTGGCGCTGGTTCCGACCATGGGGGCGCTGCACGAGGGGCATCTGTCGCTGGTGGCGACGGCGCGGCGGCGGGCGGCGCGGGTGGTCGTCAGCCTGTTTGTCAATCCGGCCCAGTTC
>DASRLN010000128.1:0-14909 GCA_035648435.1 Caulobacteraceae bacterium | reverse complement strand
GGACCCGACCTGGCGATCCACGGCACCGAGAGACAGTTCCTCACCACCCTTCGCGCCAGACTGGTAGCGCAGCCCGGGGCCGGGGTCTCGGCCGCCGTCCTGAGGCTCAGGACGAGCGCCTGAAGGCGCCGCCGCGCCGCCCTCGATGTCGAGCAACGCCACCGGTCCCATCGTCCGGATGCTGGCCACCGCCGGCGTATTCGTCCTCGGCGTCTACGGCTTCTGGCTGGCCTACCTCCCTCTCGGCGGCGGGGGCGGAGTGTTCGCCTACGCCTTCGACGCGCTTCAGCTGGTGGTCGGACGGTTCCCGGAGAACCTGAGCGGACGCGCCCTGCCCGCGCCGCTTCAGATCGCCCGATGGGGCCTTCCCCTGCTCACTCTGTGGACGACGGTCGCCCTGGCCTGGATGCAGATCCGTAACCCAGTCCGCCTTCGGCTGGTTCGCCTGCGCGGCGAACACCTGGTGATCGCCGGCGACGAAGGCTTGGCCGCCATGACCGTCCGGGGCGAGCGCAAAGCCGGACGGGCGGTGATGTTGTGGATCGACGACCCAGCCAAGCCCTGGGTGCAACAGGCCGGCGATCTGGGTGTTCCAAACACCCCGAGTTCCGGCGCGACCGCGCTCGGCCTGGATCGCGCGCGCGGGCTGTTGCTGGCCGGATCGGATGACGCCGCCAACGTGGCTCTGGCGGGCGCAGCCATGGAGACCGCCTTGAGGGTCCGCGCGCCCGGTGACCCCCTCGCGGTGATCGCCCGGATTGACGATCCCGATCTTCGCGCGCCGCTGGAGAATCGCTTCGACTGGAACGGGGATCGTAGTCTGGCGAGGCTGCGCTTCGCGTCCCTGCCGGTCATTGCGGCCCGGCGTCTGTTCCTACGCCGGCCGCTCGATGGTTTCATCATTGCCGGCCAGGCCGCGAGACGGGTCTATGTCTTGGGTTTTTCAGCGACCGCGGAGGCCTTCGTGCTGCGCCTCCTGGCGGCCGGCCATTTCCGCGATGGTGGCAAACCGGAAATCGTCGTGCTCGACGCCGACGCGGAACACAAACGTCGGATATTCCACGCCCGGCGGCCCGGCGCCCGGACCCTCGCCGACGTCGTCTTCCGGGCGGCTCCCGTGGATGAACCGGTCCTGGTGATCGAGAGCCTTGGCGAGGCCGTCGCCGCCCATGGGCCGGCCAGCGCCATGATCATCGATCCTCTCGTCCCATCCCGAGCCCTGCCTCTGGCTCTGGCTGTCGATGCCTGGTTCCACACCCGGGGTGAGATCGCGCCCCCCATTCACGTGCACATGACGGACCGCGCCGCGGATAACCTGGGCGCCACCATCTTTCCCTTCGGCGGCCTCGAGGAGTTCGCCGACCCTGAACTGCTGCTCCAGCGGGAGAGCGATGTCCTCGCCCGCGCGATCCACGAATTCTATCTGGAAGGCCGGCTGGCTGAGGGCGACCGCATCGGTTCGCGACTCTCGATGGCCGAATGGGACATGCTGGCCGAAGAGGTCCGGGATGACAATCGGCTGGTGGCCGACTGCTACGAACTCAAGCTTCGCGACATCGGCGCGCGCTTCGTCGGTGGCGTCGGCGACGGATTCGAGTTCACGGCCGACGAACTCGAGCAACTGGCCCGCGCCGAGCACGATCGCTGGAAGGCGGCCAAGCTGCTCGACGGCTGGACGCGCGGCGATGTCCGTGACGATGACGCCAAGGCGCATCCCGACATCGTGCCTTACGACGATCTCGACGAACCTACCAAAGATCTCGATCGCGAACAGATCCGGATGATCTCCCGGCTCGCCGGGCGCGCGGGAAAACGGGCGCTCCGCGACTTCGTGATCATTCTGGCCCCGGGAGACGCGGTCGCGGCGTCCTTCGCCGCCGGCGTTGCCGCCGCCATGGCCGGTTTCGCCAAGCGTTACCCCGATCGCGCCCTGGTGCTGCTGGCGGACTTCGAGAATCCGGCCGCCCGGGAGGCCATCGACCGAGGACTGGAGGCGGACGCTCTGGTCGAAATCTCATTGTCGGCCAATGTCGGAAGCACGCTCGCCGCCCTGCCTCGCGGCGAGCGCGCCGCCGCCGCCGCCGCGATCCGCAAGGCCGACCGCCTGCATGCCTTCCCCGTAGAGGGTTGGCCGGCTGAACGGCGCGAAGCCTGGCTCACGGCGCGGGCCAGCGCCAGGATCGCGTCCGTTTCGACCCCCGCCGACGACCTGCCGACCGTGGTCCTGGACGCCGGCGGCCGCATCGTCGGCGCACCATGGGACCTCTGACCTGGCTGCTGGTCGGGGCTGGCGAACTGGGCGCCGCCCTGTGGTTGCTGGCCCGCGGGGCGCGCGGCTTCGCCCTGGATGTGATGGAAGGCGACGAACTGGCCCAAGGACGGCTGGCCGCCGCCTTCTGGGTCTTCGTATGGCGGCCGTTGGCGGTGCTGGTGGTCCTGGCCGGCCTGGCCGGTCTGATCGCGGGATTGGGCGCCTCGCAGGTCCTGCGGCGATACCATGCCGAACTGGCCATCGAGCCAGCCCTTGCCCGAACCCTGGCCCGAGATGTCGTCCCTTTGCTGGTCGGCGTTTTCGCCGCCGGCCGGGTGTCGGTGGAGCTCGCGGCGCGAATCGGCGGCATGCGGCTTGGCCGGGAATTCGAGGCTCTCGAGGCGCTCGGCCAGGACCCCGCCCGTTACGTGCTTTCGCCGGCCCTGGCGGCCGTCATCGTCGCCGCGCCCATTCACGTGGTGGCCGCTTTCGTGGCCTCATGGGCGGCCGTGGGCGTGGTCCTGCGCTCCGGCGCCGTCACGCCCTGGCCCCACTATGTCGGCCTGACCTTGAACGACGCCACCGCGCGGGTCCTGCTGCTGGGTGTCGGCAAGGCCCTGGTGTTTTCCATCATCACCGCCGGCGTCGGGGCGGTGATCGGCAGTCGCGAGATGCGCGGCCCGGCGGCGATCGGCGCCCAATCGACGCTGGCGTTCACCTGTGGATTGCTGGGCGTGTTCGCGGTCGCGGCCTTGTGGTCGGCACTCCGGTGAACGCTCCGGACGCCCCGCTGGTCTTCCGGGACGTTGGTCATGTCGCCGGCGGCCGACGGGTGCTCGATCGGGTGACCCTGGTGGTGAACGCCGGTGACCGAACCGCGGTGGTCGGCGCCAACGGCTCGGGGAAGTCGACCATCGCGCGCCTGGCCATCGGCCTGGCCGAGCCCGTCTCCGGAAGGGTCTCGCTCTTCGGAGCCGATCTCGCGGTCGCTTCGGCCCAGGCGGCGCGGCGGCTGCGCGGGCGGGTCGGCCTGGTGCTCCAGGGTGGCTCGCTCCTGAGCGAACTGACGGTGGAGGAAAACCTGCGCTTGGGGGTCGGCGCGACGACACGGCGCGGTCTGACGCGCCTGCGCCCGCGCATCGATCGGATCCTCCTCGCTTTCAGCCTCGAGGGCGTTTCCCTGCGTCCGGTCGAGGCCCTCTCCACCGGCGAGCGGCGTCGGCTGGAACTGGCCCGCGCGTTCCTGCGTGATCCCGATCTTCTCATCCTGGATGATCCCTTCGAGGGATTGGACGCCGCCGCCGCCGCCGAACTCGAACGACGGGTCCTCGCGCTCCTCGGCCGCCACTCGTGCGCCTGCCTGATTCTCACCGGCGACGGCGCACTGGCCCGGCGGATGGCCGCCCGCGTCCTCATCCTCGCGGGGGGTGTGTTGACCGGCTAGAGCGCTTTCCGACGAAGTGGGGGCTGGTTCGTCGCCAGAACGCGCGACAAAACAAAAACCCAAAGCCCGCTCCGATCAAATCGGCGCGGAAGGCGCGCCAGACGACGCCTCGCATGAAGTCCGCGAATGCGCGCCGGTGGCGAGGTCGGCGGCGAAGGCCGCCGCCGCGGCGGCGAGGGCCTGTTCGAAAGCACGCGCGCGGCTGCTGGAAGCGCCATCGGCGATCATCGCGCCGACGCAGTAGTAGCCGCCAAAACTCGGCTTGCGCGCGGACGGCGCGATCACGACAGCCTCGAAGGCGACCACCGCCCGGGCCTGCCGGCCGCCGCCGTTTTCCTCCTCGAAGCGATCCAGGCGCGCGACTACCCGGCGATCGGCGCCGACGCCGGCTTCCGGCCCGACGACGGTGGAAAATCGCCCACGCAGGGCGCCGATCAGGGCGCGCTGGAGAACGGCCGGCGGCGGTTCCTCCCAGAACAGGCTCGCCGCCTGCCGAAGCTCCGCCGGCGCCGCGCGGTCCACATAGACATAGCGCCGCTGTCCGGCCAGACCGCGCCCCTGGACGGGAGCAACAGCCAGGGACCCGGCGTCGCGGGGTGTCGATACCGCCGGAAACTCCGGCGACAGGCGCAGGACTCTCGGCGAATCAGGACCCCGCGCGACGGCGCAGGCGCAGAGCGCCATGGCCACGACGATGATCAGGACGCGGTTCACTTCGGTTGCACCTCCTTGGGCGGATCGACGAACCGCTGGCCGCGCACCACGTAGGTCGGATCGGCCGCCAGACGTTCGGTGAGGGCGTCGAGGTTGTCGGTGGTGCGCTGCAGATTGGCGCTGGCGGTGGTGAGCGAGCCCGAAAGGTTTTCCAGTAGCTCCCGGGTCTGGGCGGTCACCGCGCTGCCCTGGCTCAGCATCGCGGTGACGTTGGCCTGGTTCTGGCTCACCAGGGTCTTCACCTGCGCCAGGGTGGTGTTGAGGCTGGCGACGTCCAGGCTGGCGGCGCGCTCGGAGGCGCGGCGGACGTTGCCCAGCGTGAGGGCCGCGTCACCCTTGCCCGGAGCGAGGGTGTCGTCGAGGCGTCTGGTGAGGTCGTTCACCGACGCCAGGGTCGTGGTGGCGTCGCCCACCAGGCGCGGAACGTCGAGCTTGGCGGCGCCGGACCCCTGCATCATGACCTGGATGCGCTGGGCGATCAGGTTCACCGATTTCGCCGCGGCCGCGGCCTGAGCTACGGCGAATGACGCGCTCTCCAGCAGGTCGGGCTGGCGTTCGCAGCCAACGACGCCGCGCGCGCCGATGGCGTCCCGCGCCGGCGGCGTCGGCAGGCAGTGCGCCGCCAGGCGGGCCGCGGGGCAGGCTGAAGGGGCGATCTCCAGCGCGACGAGTTCGATGCGCGGGGTGGTGAATGGGTTGGCCGCCGACACCTGTGTGAAGACACAGCCGGACGCTCGCCAATCGCGTTCGACCCCAAGCCGAACCGCGAAGGTTCGCCGCCGCGGATCGAGTCGTACCGACCGCACGGCGCCAAGAGGGGCGCCGCGGAAGTAGACCGGAACTCCTGCCGTGACGCCATCCACGTTATCGAAGGTGGTGGTCAGCACGCGTTGGCGAAAAAAGGGATCGGGGACGAAGGAAAGCACCGCCAAGGCGATGAGCGCGATCGCCGAGGCGATCAGTCCCCATCCGACCTGAACATTGGCCTTCGGCCGCACACGCGCTCTCCCCCGGGACCAAGGCCGCCCCGCCGCCGCGAGCCTAGCTTCGACGCCGGCCGCTGTCGACCACGGACGAAACCGCGAACGAAGCCCTTCGACCGGGATCGCCCTCCCATGAGCTTCTCGCCTCGGTTCGGCCGCGGGCCTTCCTAGCTTTGGCTGTCCGCCTCGCGCAGCAGGCGGTCGATCAGGGCCGGCGTCTCCCTGGGATGGCGGAGGCGATGCTGGATGACATGGGTCAGCCGGGCGTCGGCCGCCAGCAGATCATAGTGCGCCCGTCGAGGGGCGAAGGTGTCCCAGGCCCAGCGGATCGGATGTTCCTTGTCCAGCCACTTGGCGAACATCTCCCGGTTGCCCGTGCCGGGCCAAAGCTCGCGCTTGTCCCAGGCCCGCGCCAGCGATCGCCGCACCACCCGGCTCATCACCACATGCCGATCGAAGTCCAGGCAGACGAGGTCTGTGGCGCGTTTCAGAATGCGGGACAACGCCTTGCGATAGTTGCCGTCGGTGACCCAGCCGTCGCCCGCGATCGCTTCGTCCACGCGCCGCCCGAACTCCGCCGGATCGTTCGCGTAAAGCGGTCGCCAGCCGGCCTGCCAGTTGATCGCGTCGAGTTCGACCACCGGCACGCCCAGGACCTCGCCCAGCCGCCTGGCCAGCGTCGTCTTGCCCGATCCCGCCGATCCGATGATCGCGACGCGCTTGCCGGCGGCTGTCATCGCCAATTCCGCACCCCTTTCGTCGCCTCGATGCCTGGAGGCTCGTCCGCGGAAACCACCCGCAGGAAATGCACGCGCGCCGCGCCCCAGGAGCGGACGTCCTGGGTCAGGTAGCCGGGAATCTCGGGCCGCGGGTCTTCGGCGGCGCCTTCGACCACGGCGATCGCCCCCGCCGCCAGCCAGCCTCCAGCCGACAGCGCCCGCAGGGCCGGTTCGGCCAATCCCTTCCGGTAGGGCGGATCGATGAACGCCAGATCGAAGACGGGACCATCCGCCGCGCCCATCGCGCCGATCCGGACCCCGTTCGCCCGCCGCACGCGCGCCCGGCCATCCAGCTTCAGGGCCTCGACGTTGTCGGTGATCGCCTGGATGGCCGCCGGGTCGTCATCGACGAACAGGCAGCGGGCCGCGCCGCGCGAAAGCGCCTCCAGACCCAAAGCGCCGGAGCCGGCGAACAGATCGACGACCCGGTGGCCGTCCAGTCCCCTGGACCAGGGGGCGTGTTCGAGGACGTCGAACAGCGCCTGCCGCGCGCGGTCGGCGGTGGGACGCGTCGAGTGTCCCTTCGGCGCCACAAGAGTGCGTCCACGTAACGCGCCCGCCACGATGCGCATGCAATTGTCCTTTGGATTTGTTCTTCCCTAGCGGATGAAGGCCCGGCGAGGCAAAGCGGGGACGTGGTGCATGGCCGGGCGGGGGATCGTGGAGAGCGTGGCCGATTCGAGCTTTCTCGCCGGATTGGGCGAGCGGGACCGCGCCGCGCCGCGGATCATCGGCGCGATCATCGGCGGCCTCGTGGTCGGGGCCGTGGCGGCCACCGCCTGTCTCATCCTGGTGCTGATCGCCTACACCGTCGTCACCGGGGAGGCGGGCGCCGGCCTGGAGGGGATGCGGCGCGTGGCGATCTCGCTGCGGGACAGTCCCTCCACCGACCTTGGAGCCTCGTCCCTGAGACTGCTGGTCGCGGCATCGACCAACGGAGCCTTCGTGCTGGCCTTCGTCGCCCTGGCCGCGCGCCTCGCCGGCCATCGGTTCATCGACTACATCACCGCCGCGCCTCAAATCCGATGGCGCCTGATCGGTGTCGGCCTGGTGCTCTCGGCCCTGATGCTGGCGCCGGTGCTGTTCCTGGACCGCGAGATTTCCCGCGATGGCTCGGCCCTGCCGATCCTTGCCGTTTCGCCCAGTTTCGCCGGCCGCGCCGCCTACGCCTTCGCGGCCTTGCTGTTCATCCCGGCCGCCGCCGCGGAAGAGGCCTTCTTTCGCGGCTGGCTGCTGCGCCAGACGGCGGCCTTCGCGCGCCAGCCGGTGGTGCTGATCGCCTTCACCGCCGTGGTCTTTTCCGCCCTCCACTTCGATTTCAGCCCGGGCGCCTTTTTCACCCGGGCGCTGATGGGCGCCGGGTTCGCCTACATGACCCTTCGCCTGGGCGGCATCGAGTTCGCCACCGGCGTCCACGCCGCCAACAACATCCTCATTATCCTGTTCGTCGAGCCGCTCACGCTCAAGGCCACGCAATCGGCCGGCGACCTCTCGGCCGGCTCGCTGCTGGAAGACGCGATCATGGTCGCGGGCTATCTGATCATCACCGAGGCGGTGGTGCGGATCGAGCCCCTGCGCCGCTGGGCGGGCGTCCATATCGAGGATCTCACTCGCTGCGAGGCGACGGCGCGGACATTCAGCTGAAGCTGGGCTCGGCCCTCAGCCGCGACCGCCTCCCCTGGGTCCGGGTCCCTTCGGCCGCGCCGGAGACGTCGGACGCCCGGCCTGGGCCGACCCCGACGGCCTGGCGCGTATCTTCGGCTTGGCCCAGCCGGCCTTGTAGGTCTTCCGCGCCGGCGGATCGACGGACCCGCCCTGGCTCGCGGGCTTCATCTCCCGCCTCGGCGACGGGATCGGGAGGAGAGATTTGAACGCCGCCCGCTCTCCCCTGGGCAGACTGGGCGGGGCGATGAAGGCGCCGAGCTGCTCGCGGATCACCCGCGGACCGACCTCCTCCACCGCTCCCGGCTCAAGCGCGCCCAGAGCGAAGGGACCGTAGGCGACGCGGATCAGGCGATTGACGGTCAGTCCGAGCGCCTCGAGCACCCGGCGGACCTCCCGGTTCTTGCCCTCCGCGAGAGTGAGGCTGATCCACAGATTGGCGCCGGCCGGACCATCCCTGGCCTTGTCGAGGGTGGCCTCGATCGGTCCATACCGCACGCCTTCGACGGTCAGTCCTTCCTGGAGTTTGTCCAGTCGGGCCTGATCGACGCGGCCCCGCGCCCTGGCCCGATAACGGCGCTTCCAGCCGCTCGACGGCAGTTCCAGCGCCCGCGCCAGGGCGCCGTCATTGGTCAGGAGAAGCAGCCCTTCGGAGGTGATGTCCAGGCGCCCGACGCTGATCAGCCGGGGAAGGCCGGGCGGCAGGGCGTCGAACACCGTCCGCCGGCCCTTGGGATCGCGATGGGTGGTGACCAAGCCCACCGGCTTGTGATGCAGGAAGAGGCGCGCCGGTTCGGCCTCGCCGACCACCGCCCCATCGACGGTGAGAATGTCGCCAGGGCCGACCTTCACCGCCGGCGTGGTCAGGACCTGGCCGTTCAACGCCACGCGCCCGGCCTCGATCAGCCGCTCGACCTCGCGCCGCGAGGCGACGCCGGCCCGGGCCAGGGCCTTGGCCACCCGATCACCGCCGTCGGCCACGGAGGCTTGACCCGGCCGCGTTGGGCGGTTTGGCTGCTGGGGATGGCCGACCATGATCTGGCAAGCATGCGCATCGCCCTCGAGGAGGCGCAAGCGGCGGCGGCGGCCGGCGAGGTTCCGGTCGGCGCGGCGGTCGTCGATCCGGCCACCGGCGGGGTCATCGCCCGAGCCGGCAACGCTCCGGTCGGCCTCGCCGATCCCACCGCGCACGCGGAGATCCGGGCCTTGCGCGCCGCCGCCGGAGCGCTCGGCAACTACCGGCTGACCGGGCTGACGCTGGTGGTCACGCTGGAGCCCTGCGCCATGTGCGCGGGGGCCATCAGCCTCGCCCGCATCGGGCGCCTGGTCTTCGGCGCCGGCGATCCGAAGGGCGGCGCGATCATCCACGGCCCCCGCTTCTTCGACCAGCCGACCTGCCACTGGCGACCGCGAGTGACGGCGGGATGCCTGGCCGAGGAATGCGGGGCGGTCTTGTCGGCGTTCTTCAGGAAGCGAAGGTGATTGACGCCGTGCGGATTAATAGTATTAATGCACTTAACGCATTTTGGAGATTGCGGTTGTCGAAATATCGCCCGTTGCGCCACTTCCTGGAAAGCCGACAGACCGATCAAACACCCCTGACGTTCGCGGAGGTGGAAGACATCCTCGGCTTTCCTCTGCCTCCTTCCGCAAGGGCCGGCCCATCCTGGTGGTCCAACAATACTGGATCGCACGTCGGTGTGCGCGCTTGGCGGGACGCGGGTTGGAAGGCGTCGAGAGTGGACGTGCCGGGCGAACGCGTCGTTTTCGTACGCGATCGCGACGCGGCGGCTGTCCGTTCGTCCGAATCGGCGTCTGGCGCCGAGGAATCGCTTTGCGTTGAAAGGCGGGCGCTTTCGGCCGCGGCGACACGCTTGCTCGGCGATTACTCGGCCGAAGTGAACGGCGACACATCGGCTGCACTTGCCCGCGCGGTTCATGAAGCGGCCGTCGCGCGGCGGGGCCGGCTGGTTCGCCAATGGATGGCGAGTGCGCCCAGGATGCCGGCCGGAGAGCCGGACAGCGCCACCCTCATCCGCGAGGATCGCGATGTCAGGTAGCTTCGTGATCGACGCTTCGGTCGCCGCCAAGCTGCATTTTCTCGAGGAAGGGTCCGGTCGGGCCGCCGCGTTTGTCGAAGACGCGGATCGTCTCATCGCCCCGGATTTGCTGCACATCGAAGTGGCCAGTATCGCCGCCAAGAAGGTGAGGCGGGCGATCGCCTCGCCGGACCGGGCCCGTTTGGCGGTCTCGGCGACGACACAATTACTGGACGCGACCGCCTCCCTTTCCGATCTCGCAATGCGCGCCTTCGAGTTGGCCGCCGCGCACGGTTTCTCCGCCTATGACGGCGCCTATCTCGCCTTGGCGGAGATGGAGGATATCCAGGTCGTCACCGCCGATCGGAAGCTCGCTCGACGCGCCGCCGAATCCAGGTTGTCGCATCTCGTGCATCTCCTCGAAGATTGATCCGCTCGCCCTTGTCGGGGACGTCCGCTCGTGCGAAAAAGCATTCAAACAACCGTTTGAACGGAAGGTCCCCGCCATGGATTTCGACTATTCTCCGCGACAGATGGAACTGATGGGCCGCGTCTCCGAGTTCATGGACGCGCACATCATTCCCGCCATCCCGACCTATGAGGAACAGGCCCACCAGGGTGATCGCTGGAAGGTCATCCCGGTCGTCGAGGAGTTGAAGGCCAGGGCGAAAAAGACCGGCCTGTGGAACATGTTCATGCCGCCCCATTCCGGCGTGCCGCCGTTGGAGGACAGCTTCCAGTTCGAGGGTATTCAGCTCACCAACATGGAATATGCCCCGATCTGCGAGATGTTCGGCCGCGTCGGCTTCGCCAGCGAGGTGTTCAACTGTTCGGCGCCGGACACCGGCAACATGGAGGTGATCAACCGCTTCGGGACGCTGGAACAGAAGGAGCGCTGGCTGCGCCCATTGATGAACGGCGAAATCCGCTCGGCCTTCCTGATGACCGAGCCGCGGGTGGCTTCGTCGGACGCCACCAACATCGAGACCCGCGTCGAGCGCGACGGCGACGACTATGTGATCAACGGTCTCAAGTGGTGGTCCTCGGGCGTCGGCGATCCGCGCTGCAAGCTCGCTATCGTGATGGGCAAGACCAATCCCGACGCCGCGCCGCACCAGCAGCAATCGCAGATCCTGGTTCCCCTCGACACGCCCGGCGTCAAGGTGGTCCGCATGCTGCCGGTGTTCGGCTACGACGACGCGCCGCACGGCCACGCCGAGGTGCTGCTGGAGAATGTCCGCGTGCCGGTGGAAAGTCTGGTTCTCGGCGAGGGGCGCGGCTTCGAGATCAGCCAGGCGCGGCTGGGACCAGGCCGCATCCACCACTGCATGCGCACCATCGGCGCCGCCGAGGTGGCGCTGGAGAAGATGTGCAAGCGCCTGATGAGCCGCAAGGCGTTCGGCAAATACGTCTCCGAGCATTCGGTGTGGGAACAGCGTGTCGCCGCCGCCCGCACCGACATCGAGATGAACCGCCTCCTGTGCCTCAAGGCGGCCGACATGATGGACAAAGCCGGCAACAAGACCGCGCGGCTGGAGATCTCGATGATCAAGGTCTCCGCCCCCAACATGGCCCTCAAGATCATCGACGACGCCATTCAGGCCCACGGCGGGGCCGGTGTGACCAGCGATTTCGGTCTGGCCAGGATGTACGCCAGCCAGCGCACCCTGCGTCTGGCCGACGGTCCGGACGAGGTGCACAATCGCACCATCGCGCGCATGGAATTCGCCAAATACGGCGACCTGCACGCCAGGGTCCGGGCCGAGCGCGACGCCGAGCGCGCGCCGGTGGGGATGCGATAGTCGGCGGGACCTTTACGTAAGTTCACATCCGCCCCGATCGATGGAAACGCCGGCCGGTCTAGGTTCGACTCGACACCGCCCATGAAGGGCGGAGCAGGAGTGAATAGAATGAACGGATCCACCGACCGCGCCCCCACGTCCCGCAAGCCGGCGCGCCGGCGCTGGCTGCTCGGAGCCGCGCTGGCGGTCGCCTTCGTCGCCGGCGGCGTCACCGCGCCGGTGCTGATGGCCTCTGCCCAGGAGGCCGGCATGCACGGCATGATGGGCGACCACGGCGGCATGCACGCCATGGCCATGGCGCACGTCAACCGCATGCTCGATCAGGTCGGCGCCAGCGCCGATCAGAAGGCGAGAATCGCCTCGATCCTCCACGCCGGCTTCCAGCCGATGATCGGCCTGCATGGCCGGATGGGGGAGACCCACGCCGCCCTCCACGCCATCCTGTCGGCGCCGTCCATCGACCGCGGCGCCCTCGAGCAGCTTCGCGCCCGCGACATCGCCGAGATCGACCAGGCCAGCCGGACCATGGTCCAGGCCTTCGCCGACGCCGCCGAGGTCCTGCGGCCCGAACAGCGCGCCAGGCTCGCGAGCCTGATACAGGCGCATCACGCGCATCCGTGAAGTCACGCGGCGAGCATGGCCGAAACCCTCCTGATCATCGACGACGACGTCCGGCTGGCCGAAATGGTCGGACGCTATCTGGCGGCGGCGGGCTACGGGGTCGAGGCCCGGCACACCGGCCGCGCCGGCCTCGAAGCTGCGACCGGCGCCGGTCGTTTCGACGCGGTGATCCTGGATGTCATGCTGCCGGACATGGATGGACTGGAGGTCTATCGCCGGCTGCGCGCACAAACCGACGTGCCGATCCTGATGCTCACGGCGCGCGGGGAGGAGACCGACCGCATCGTCGGCCTCGAGCTGGGGGCCGACGACTACCTGCCCAAGCCGTTCAATCCGCGCGAACTTCAGGCCCGGCTGAAGGCCATCCTGCGCCGGCCGCGCGACCCCGATGGTTCGGTCCTGCGGTTTGGCCGGCTGGAGATCGATGGCGGATCGCGGTCGATCCGCGTCGATGGCCGCGAAAGATCGGTGACCTCCCATCAGTTCGACCTGCTGCTGGCTCTGGCCCGCCACGCCGGCCGGGTGATGTCGCGCGCACGGCTGATGGATCTGGTCAAGGGCGAGGAGCTGGAAGCCTTTCGATCGCTCGATAGATGTCCACGTCTTGCGTCTGCGCGCCGCCATCGAGGACATCCCCGCCCATCCCCGCCGGATCATCACCGTGCGCGGGGCCGGCTATGTGTTCGCCAAGGTCCAGGACCAGGTCTGACGTGCGCGCGGGGATTCAGCGCGGCCTGTTCTGGCAGGTCTATCTGACCCTGCTCGCCAGCCTGCTTCTGGCCGCGATTCTAGGCGCCGGCCTGTGGCATTGGATATCCGAGCGGCCCTCGAGCGCGAGTATCGGGAGCGCGGGCATCGGGGGCGCCGTCATGGGCGCGCGAGCCCACGTCCATGATCTGGCCATTCTGCTCACCGTCGCCGCGGTCGTCGGCTGCGCCGCCTATCCGGTGATGTCGCGGATCACGCGGCGCCTGGAGGCTCTGCGATCGAGCGTCGAGGCCTGGGGCGGCGGCGCCCTGGCGCGCCGCGCGCCGATCGACGGGCGGGATGAGATCGCCGCCGTGGCGGCCAGTTTCAACGCCGCCGCCGATCGGGTGGAAGCGCTGCTGACGGCGCACAAGTCCCTGCTGGCGCACGCCAGTCATGAACTGCGCTCGCCCCTGGCCCGTCTGGCGCTGGCGACGGAGATGTTCGCGACGGCGCCCAGGGGCGATCTTTTGCCCGCCATCCGGTGCGAGATCGCCGAGCTCGACGGCCTGGTGGAGGAAATCCTGCTCGCCAGCCGCCTGGACAGCGGCCAGGACATCGACCGGCGGGAATGCGTGGACTGCCTGGCCCTCGCCGCCGAGGAAGCCGCCCGCGCCGGCGTCGATGTCGGCGCCGTCGAAGCCTCATCGGCGCCTTTCGAGGTCGAAGGCTCTGCCCGGCTTCTCAGGCGAATGATCCGCAACCTGATCGAGAACGCCGTCAAGCACGGAGAGCCGCCGGTCGAGGTCCGACTGGGGATCGAGGGCTCCGGCCCGGCGTCCCGAATCACCATCTCGGTGGTGGATCACGGCCCCGAAATCCGGCCGGAGCTGCGGGAACGGGTGTTCGAGCCGTTCTTCCGCCCGGGCGATCGGGCGGAGGCGGGTGGCAGCTGGGGCCTGGGCCTTTCCCTCGTCCGCCAGATCGCCGCCCGTCACGGCGGGGCCGTGTCCTGCGTCTCGGAAAGCCCCGACGTCACGGCGTTCGCAGTCGAACTGCCGTCGTGGCGATCCGATCGCGCCGGTTAGGCATTGAACGCCAAGACGCCAGGTTCAGGACGGAGCGCTTCGCGCCTTGCCCGCCTTGGCGTCTTGGCGGTCCAAGATGCTGTGTCCGACCTCACGGCATTCGCCGGTGAACTCACAGCGATCGATTCCAACTCAGACGATCAGTTTCCGCTGGCCACGATGGTCCGGCGCGCCACGGGGACCAGATAGGGGCGCTCGGCGGCTGGACCGGGAGCCGGCGAGGCGAGTTCGACGGCCTTGGCCGACGCCGGTGCGCCGGCGGCGGCGGAGACGCACCGGCCGGTGTCGATCAGGGCGTGCTGGCCGAGGCAGAAGACGTCCTCGTACTGCGGGCCGGCGACGGCCATGCACTGATAGAGGTTGAGCTTCGACATCTTCAGGCACTGGGCGCTGGAGGCTTCGGCGAGCAGGGGCTCGAGACCGGCGAGATCGGCCCCCTTGGCCGCGCCCAGCACCGCCTCGGCCGCCAGCGCCAGGGCGCGGACGACCACCGGCGATACCGTCGCGCCGTCGCCGCCCGCCGGCGCGGGCCGTTCCGTCAGGATCTTGAACAGGCGGGCATCGTCGGTTTCCGACCCGGCGGGCGCGGTCGCCGACAGGGATTTGACCCGCGCCAGCCGCTGGGCGCCGTCGGCGACGGTGGCGATCGACCAGGGCTGTTTCTGGACGTCATAGGCCGCCTGCTTGACCGACACGCCGGTCCTCGACAGGGCGTCGGCGCGGATCCGCAGCGCCGCCTGGGCGCGGTTCGCGGCCTCCCGGGCGCCGGCGAGCTGGAGGACGAAGGCCGGATCGGCGGCGATCCGATCGGCCAGGGCTCGCCGATCGCCGCGCTGTCC
>DASRLN010000127.1:0-7814 GCA_035648435.1 Caulobacteraceae bacterium | reverse complement strand
GGCCTGCTTGCCGTGGAACAGGCCGAGCTGGGCCAGCACGCCGTGGTCGGAGAACACCTGGATCCCCGGCTCGTAGAGCTCCCAGCGGATCAGGCCCGACAGCAGCGACCCGAGGATGCCCGCCATGATGGCGAACAGGATGTAGAGGGTGCCGATGTCCTTGTGGTTGGTCGCGAAGAACCAGCGGACGAAGAAGCCCGGCTTGTGATCGGAGGCGTCTTGCCCGTGATCGGCGACTGCGGTGTGGGACATTCTACGCTTCCTCGAACGTATCAGTGCGCCGCGGGGGCGCTGGAGGCGGCCGGCGCGCTGGAAGCTGCGGGGGCCGAAGAGGCCGCAGCCGCGCTCGAAGCGGCAGGCGCGGCGGGGGCGGAAGATGCGGCGGCGGCGGCGCCGCCGCCCTTGGCGGCGACCCAGGCGTCGAAGTCGGGCTGGCTCACCACCTTCACCTCGATGGGCATGAAGGCGTGGTCGATGCCGCAGAGCTGAGAGCACTGGCCATAGAACACGCCGGTGCGGTCGGCCTTGAACCAGGTCTCGTTCAGTCGGCCGGGGATGGCGTCGATCTTGATCCCGAAGGCAGGAACTGAGAAGGAGTGGATGACATCCTCGCCGGTCACCTGCACCCGCACCACCTGGTTCACCGGCGCGAACATCGGGGCGTTGGCGGCCAGCTTGTAGGGGACGTTCCTGGCCTTGGCGTCGGCCTCGCTCATCACCGTCGAGGTGTAGGCGGGGATCTTCTGGTCGGGATATTCGTAGTCCCAGTTCCACTGCCGGCCGGTGACCTTCACGGTCATGTAGGGCGCCGGCATGTCGTGCTCCTCGAACAGCAGCCGGAACGAGAAGATGGCGATGAACATCAGGATCAGGACGGGACCCACCGTCCAGGCGACCTCGATCGGGGTGTTGTGGCTCCAGCGGGCCGGCGTCGGGTTGGACCGCTTATTGAACCGCACGATGACCACGATCAGCAGGCCGAGGACCAGGAGGGTGATGAAAGTGATGATCGGCAGTAGGATCCAGTCGTGGAACCAGATCACCTCTTCGCGGATGTGCGAGGCCGCCGGCTGAAAGGCGATGCCGCCGGGGGTCGGCTGACCGATCAGATCGGCGGCGCGGCCCTGGACGCCCAGGGCCGCGGCCAGGAAACCGGCGGGAACCCCCGCCGCGAGCCGCCCGAAACGCGAAAACCGTAAGGTCATATCCACTCGGCCCTTGGCGCCCTTCGAGGGCCCGCCCGCGGCGGTGAATACGCGGAACATGCGGGATTGCCAAGGCGGTCGCCGGGAAACGGAGCGCGGGCTTCCAGCCCGCCCTTTGGGCGCCAGTGGCGGGCAGCGGCGCGTTGAAGAGCGGGCTGACAAACCCCGCGCTCCGATCGCAAAACTCGCGCGGCTTTCGCGGTGGCTCGCGAGCGACTATCTGTCGGTGTCGCGTGTCGCTCTGTGGACCCGCCGGAACCAGTGCAGCCATGAACGCTCCCGTCCTCGCGCCCTCGATCCTCGAAGCGGCCGGCGTCGATCCGCGCGCGGCGCGGGAGATGCTGGCCGACGCCCTGCACGGGGCGGACGACGGCGAGATCTTCGTCGAACGCTCGGAGAGCGAATCCTTCGTCTTCGACGACGGGCGATTGAAGTCGGCCGCCTATGACTCCACCGAAGGCTTCGGCCTGCGGGTGGTGGCGGGCGAGACGGCCGGTTACGCCCATTCCAGCGAGATATCACAGGCCGCGATCGGCCGGGCGGCGGCCTCGGCCGCGCTGGCCAAGCGCGGTCACGAAGGCGTCGCCGCGGAAGGCCCCCGGGCGACCAACGCCCGCCTCTACGGGGCCGACGATCCCCTGGAATCGCCGGGGTTCGCGGAGAAGGTCGCCTTGTTGCAGGAGATCGACGCCTTCGCCCGCGCCCGCGATCCCCGCGTCGCCCAGGTGATGGCCTCGCTGGCCGGCGAGCGGCGGGTGGTGGAGATCCTGCGCGCCGACGGCCGGTTGATCCGCGACATCCGGCCGCTCTGCCGGGTGAACGTGTCGATCACCGTGGAGAAGGACGGACGGCGCGAAAACGGCTCTTCCGGGGCCGGCGGGCGGGCCGGCTTCGAGGCCTGGATCACGCCGGAGAGCTGGCGCGACCAGGTCGATGAAGCCCTGCGCCAGGCGCTGGTCAACCTCGACGCCATCCCCTGCCCGGCCGGAGAGATGGACGTGGTGCTGGGACCGGGCTGGAACGGTGTGCTGCTGCACGAGGCGGTGGGCCACGGCCTGGAAGGCGATTTCAACCGCAAGGGAACCTCGGCCTTCTCGGGGCGGATCGGCGAACGGGTGGCGGCGGCCGGGGTGACGGTGTTCGACGACGGCGCGATCGAGGGCCGGCGCGGTTCTCTGACCGTGGACGACGAGGGCACGCCCACCGAGCGGACGATCCTGATCGAGGACGGGGTGCTGGTCGGCTACATGCACGACCGCCAGAGCGCCCGGCTGATGGGCATGGCGGCGACCGGCAACGGCCGGCGGCAATCCTACGCCCACCTGCCGATGCCGAGGATGACCAACACCGGCATGCTCGGCGGGACCTCGAACCGCGAGGCGATGATCGCCTCCACCAGGCGTGGCCTCTATTGCGCCAATTTCGGCGGCGGCCAGGTGGACATCACCAACGGCAAGTTCGTCTTCCAATGCACCGAGGCCTATCTGATCGAGAACGGCAGGATCACCGCCCCGGTCAAGGGCGCCACCCTGATCGGCGACGGGCCCTCGGCGCTCACCCGGGTGACCATGATCGGCGACGACTTCGCCTTCGACCCCGGCATCGGCGTCTGCGGCAAGGGCGGCCAGGGCGTGCCGGTGGGGGTCGGCCAGCCGTCGCTGAAAATCACCGGCCTGACCGTCGGCGGGACCAGCGTCTAGCCGCGCCAGGTCCTCCCTCCCCTTACGGCGATTTAACTGGCGCCGATTGGCGGGGCTTGCGAGCCATGCGCCTCGAAAAAGAGGACGGCGGATGAGTCTCGTTTTTATCATGGCCGCCGCCGTCGCCGCCGCGCCGGCCCCCAGCGCCGTCACCAGCTATCCGGCCGCCTTCTTCGCCGCCTCCTCGCCGACCAACGCGCTGGAGATGGTCCAGCGCTTGCCCGGCTTCACCTTCGATAGCGGCGCGGCGGTGCGCGGCTTTGGCGGCGCGGCGGGCAATGTGCTCATCGATGGCGTCAGGCCGGCGGCCAAGGACGACACCATCGATCAGGTCCTGTTCCGCATTCCGGCCACCTCGGTGGATCGGATCGAGGTCATCCGCGGCGGCGCCCCCGACATCGACATGCAGGGCAAGACCATCCTGGCCAACGTCATCCGCAAAGCCGGCGGCGGGACCAAGCTCCTGATCGCCGGGGCCATCGACCACGCGTGGGACGGGCGGATCGGAGGCGCGGCGCGGTTCGAGGTCTCGACCCGGATCGGGGCCACCAACATCGAGGGCGCGCTGTCGGCGGGCCGGGGCTTCGACGACGGCTCCGGCTCGGGTCCCCGGACCCTCACCGATGGCGACGCGGTGATCGCCAAGGCGTTCGAGAAATCGGCCGGAACCGGCGAGAACTACAAGGCCACGCTGGCGACCGAGACGCCGGTGGCGGGCGGCAAGCTTCGCCTCAACGCCTCGCTCTCTTCCAATCCCTATGACTATACCCAGGACGACGCCTTCATTTCGCCGCCCGGCCACGAGTTCGAGCGCGACCACCAGGGCCAGGTCACCGCCGAGACCGGCCTGCGCTATGAGCATCCCATCGGCGCCAAGGCCAGCGTCGAGACCTATCTGCTCCAGCAACTCGGCTGGAGCAATTTCACCGCCGATTTCACCAGCGACCCGGTGACCGCGGCGATTACCGGCAATCCCACGACCGAGTTCTTCTCCCTGAAGAAGACCAGCGGCGAGAGCATCGCCAGGGTGACGTTCAAGTATCAGACCGGCCCGAAACTCGGCTTCCAGGCGGGCGGAGAAGGAGATTTCAACTGGCTCCAGGACCACACCCTGCTCACCGAGGATGGCGCGCCGACGGCGGTGCCGGCGGCCAATGTCCGGGTCACCGAAACCAGAGGCGAAGCTTTCGCCACCGCGACCTGGCAGGCGCGCAAGAGCCTGATCCTCGAGGCCGGCGTGCGGGTCGAGGCCTCGCGGATCGGCTCTACCGGCGATGTCGTCGATCAACGCGGTTTCGTCTATCCCAAGCCCCGCGTCGCGGTGACCTGGTCGCCGGACGACGCCGACCAGCTCCGCCTGCGAGTCGAGCGCGAAGTCGGCCAGCTCAACTTCGACGACTTCGCGGCCTCGACGGCGAGCGTGGGCAACGGCGGGGTCCATGCCGGCAACCCCAACCTCGACCCGCAGACCGACTGGGTGGCCGAGGCCGCCTTCGACCGGAGGTTCTGGGGTTCGGCCGACGCCACCGTGACGGTACGCCACTACGCCCTTCATAACGTCATCGACCGCGTCCCGATCCTCGACCCGGCCGGCGACTATGACGCACCGGGAAACATCGGCCCGGGAACCAAGGACGAGATCGCCTTCAGCCTGACGCTGCCCACCGACAGGCTGGGGATCAAGAATGGCCTCCTGACCGGCCAGGCGACGCGGCGCTGGTCACGGGTGATCGATCCCCTGACCGGCCTGCCGCGGCCGATCTCCGCCCTGCACGCCCTGGATGGCGAACTGCACTTCGCGCAAGGACTGACACGCTGGAAGACGACCTGGGGCTTCGACATCTTCGACCAGTGGCGAGAGACACGCTATCTGTTCGACGAGATCGACACCGACAAGCTGAAGATCTTCGTCGGCCTCTTCGCCGAGTACAAGCCCAAGGTCGATCTGTCGTTCCGCTTCGAACTCAACGACGCAACCGGGCACGGATTCGAGCACTCGCGCGACGTCTACAACGGGCTGCGAAACGCAGGTGACTTCGCCTACACCGACCGGCGCGACCTGCACACCGGACGCGAGCTGCATTTCCGGGTGCTCAAGACGTTCGGCTGACCGGCGTATCGTCGGCGCCGTGGGCCGAGTGCTTGATGAAGGGCGCCAGGACGAGGAAGACGACGCCGAAGCCGACGCCCGTCCAGCCGATGACGCCGAAGACGCCGATCGAGGTCGCCAGGGCCGCCCTGGGATCGAGCACCTGGCCGCCGGCCGTGGCGGTTCCGGCGATCCCAGCGATGATCGCGCCGATGTACTCGGCCGCCGAGACGGCAAGGAACCAGATGGCCATCAGGGTCGAGATCAGAACCGGCGGCGCGAGCTTGGTGATTTCCGACAGGCCTACCGGGCTGAGACAAAGCTCGCCGGTGGTGTGCAGCAGGTAGGTGAAGCCGAGCACCGCCAGGGGTAGGCGGAAATGGGCGTCGGCGAGGCCGGCGCTCCACACGATGACCAGGAACCCCAGGCCGACCTGCGCCAGGCCCAGCCCGAACTTGGTCATCGGATCGGGATCGCGGCCCCGCCGCCCCAGCCATCCCCACAGGGCGGCGAAGATCGGCGCGAAGATGAGGATGAAGCCGGCGTTGAACGACTGGGTCTGGGCGGGGTCGAACCCCATGTCGATCCAGATCGTTCCGGACGCCGGCGGGGCGGCGGCGAGCATGGCGGACGTGCCCATGAACACGGGCTGACCCAGCACGGTGAACACGATCGGGGACGCGGTGAGCGCCAGATTGGTGTTGCGGTCGGCGAACAGGTTGAGCGAGGTCGCCGCCTGTTCGAAGAGGGTGAAGAAGATCACCGAGCCGAAGATCAGCACGAAGGCCAGAAACAGCCGCTCGCGCTCGGCCTTCCCGCAACGCGCGACCATGAACCGGGCGACGTAGGCGAGCACGGCGACGGCGCCCAGACCCAGGGCCGCGCCGACCACGGCGTTGTGCTGGACCAGCAGCCAGACGCCGCCCAGGCCGGCGAAGGCGCCCAGATAGATCAGCCACTCAAGATTGACCGGTCCCATGAGGGGCCTCGCCAGACGGGCCGGATCGGGCGGCTCGCCCTTGCCGCGAAGCAGGGGTCTGCCGAGCATGAAGGTGACCCAGCCGGCCAGCATGCCGACGCCGGCCAAGCCGAAACCCCAGTTCCAGCCCAGGGTCTGACCGAGATAGCCGCAGAGGATCGCCGCCCAGAAGGCGCCGAGGTTGATGCCATAATAGTAGAGGGTGAACCCGGGATCGCGCCTGGGATCGCCCTGTACGTAGAGCTGGCCGACCAGCGAGGAGATGTTGGCCTTGAGGAAGCCGACGCCCATGATGATCAGGGCCAGGGCCAGATAGAGGGTGTCGATGAAGACCGGTGAGCCGCCGCGGGTTTCCAGCGCGAAGTCGCCCTTGGCCAGGACGCCCGGCAGCGGCCCGCCCGCCGGCGCCCCCTCGATGTGGAACGAGCCGTCGGGCTTCTGGCTGAAGTCATAGTCGTGGCCGGCGAGCCGGAGCCTCGCCACCCGGGCGCCGCCGCGTCCGGCGGCTTCGAAGTCGTAGCGCGCGCCATGATAGACCAGCTGCTGACGGGCGGGCGGGCCTTCGATGGCCATGGTCATGTGGCCGGCGACCAGCAGCAGGGCGCCGAAGGCCACGGCCTTGCGGGCGCCCAGCCAGCGGTCGGCGATGACCCCGCCGACCAGCGGCAGCAGATAGACCAGGGTGGCGTAGGAGCCGTACTGGCCATTGGCGCGCTTGTCGTCGAAGAGGAAATGCTGGGTCAGGTAGAAAACCAGCAGGCCGCGCATGCCATAGTAGGAAAACCGCTCCCACATCTCCGCGAAGAACAGGATGAACAGGCCGCGCGGGTGGTGTCTGAGGAGCTGGATCAGCACCGGCACGCCGGTGGCGACGGTGATGACGACGCCGGCGATGACGACGATGCTGTTCATGAAACCCCGCGTCTGAACCCCGAGGACACAATCACGCGGAAGCCACGTTCACAAGCGAGCCGCCTGCGCGCGCCCAGAACCGGACCCAGTTGCGCCGTCGGGCGTTGAGAGAGCCTGGAGCAAGCGCCATGACCATCGACACCATCAAGATTCCCGGCCCCGACCATCCGATCACCGTGGTCGCCAACCCGCGCCGGGTGCGGGTGCGTTTCAACGGCCATGTCATCGCCGACAGCGCCGACGTGCTGACCCTGACCGAGGCGGGCTACCGCCCGGTCGGCTACTTTCCGCGCCAGGACGTGACCATGGACTACATGGCGCGCACCGACCGGGTCAGCCATTGTCCCTACAAGGGCCACGCCAGCTACTTCACCTTGATGATGGATGGCCACATCGCGGAGAATGCGGTGTGGACCTATGAAGCGCCGTATCCGGCCATGGCGGCGATCCGGGACCGTCTTGCGTTCTTCCCCAACGAGGTCGAGACCGAGGAATATGGCGATGCGGGCGCGGCCTCGGTGGACGCGGCCGTCCTGCACACCGACGAGGGCGACGGCGCGACCCAGCGACCGCCTTGGCCGGCCAGCGTGGGCGAGCCGAAGGCGGGATAGCTAACCCACGGCGAGTGTGAAGCGGATGGGCACCCGCACGGTCGCGCCGCCGACCGCCTTGCCGTCCTCGGTCCGAGGCTTCATGCGGAAGTAGCGGCTGAGACTGAGGGCCGCGTCGCCAAATCCGGCCCCCGCCGGCGTCTCGCCGACGACCGAGCACGCCTCGACCGCGCCGGCGACGGTGACGGAACACGCCAGGGTGACCAACCCGCCGATCCCCCGGCGGATCGCCGCCTCGGGATACGCCCTGGCGACCTGGGCGCCATTGGGCCGCTCGAGCCATTCGGGATCGGTGATGGTCATCGGACCCGACAGGGG
>DASRLN010000126.1:0-2816 GCA_035648435.1 Caulobacteraceae bacterium | reverse complement strand
TATCTAGGCAAGAACGAGCGCACGGTGAAGCGATGGGAGACCGAGCGGGGCCTGCCGGTACATCGTCTTCCCGGTGATTCCCGCAGCCGCATACACGCCCACCCGGCCGAACTGGACGACTGGCTGAAGGGCGCCAGCGCCGAGGCCTCTGAGCCCGCCGTCGCGGTTCCCCCGGCCCGCCACCGGCCGTGGGCCGTCGGCTTGGCCGCCGCGGCGGCGGCCGGTTTCCTCGGCGCGGCGGTTCTCGGGCCTTCCGGGCTCTTGCCCCACACACCCCGTGCGCCGCCATCGGTGGCGGCTCAGAGGCTCTATATGGAGGGCACGGAGGCCTGGACCCAGCGCACGCCGGCCTCTCTCAACGACGCTCTCACCCGATTCAGCGCCGCCATCCAGCGCGATCCGCAATACGCGGAGGCCTGGGCGGGCGAGGCCAAGACCTATCTGTTGCTGCGCGAATACACCGCCATGCCGGAGAGCGAGGCCTACGGGCTGGCCGAAAGCGCCGCCAGGCGCGCCCTCGCACTCGATGACGATCTGGCCGAGGCCCACGGCGCCTTGGGATTCGTGGCGGCCAACTGGTTGTGGAGCCCCCCTCTCGCCGAGCGCGAGTACCGCCGCGCGGTGGCGCTGGATCCGGCCAACCCCACTCTGCATCACTGGTTCGCCACCTTCCTGCTCGACCGCGCGCGATGTCGCGAGGCGCTGGCGGAGATGGACCGGGCCTTGGCGCTGTCGCCGGGATCGAGCACCATTCGCGCCGATCGCGCCCTGATTCTCGAATACCTCGGTCAGTCCGGGGCGGCGACCGGCGAGCTGAAGCGGCTCGAAGTGGCGGAACCCGACTTCAGGTCGCCGCACGAATACCTCTCCCGCATCTACTTCCAGACCGGCCCCAACCAGGCGTTCTTCGAGGAGTCGGAGCGGGCGGCGCGGCTGGCCGGCGACCAGGCGCGGCTGGCGGTCATCGAGGCCGGGCGGCGAGCCTTTGCCACGGGCGGCCGGCGGGCCGCCCTCGTCGCCATGCGCGATGTCCAGGTGCGGCAGATGCAGTATGGCTACGGCTCGGCCTTCGGCGTGGCGCGGATCGACGCCATGCTCGGTGACGACGGCGAAGCCTGTCGCTATCTGCGGATCTCCCGCCGCCGCCATGAACCGCCGTTCCTTACCGCCCTGGCCAGCCCCGAGTTCGTCCGGCTGCGCGCCGGACCCGGCGCCTGCGACGCCATCGCCGCGATGCCGTCTGGATGAACACCGGCGCCCGGAGATGAGCAGCAGCGAGGCGCTCGCCGCCGAACTCGCGGCCGGCCGGCGGGACAAGGCCCTGGCCCTGGCCGAGGTGGCGCTCTCGGAGGGCTCTCTCGATCCCCTCCCGCTGCGCATCGTCGCCGACTCCCTGCGCCAGGCAGGCCGGTTCGACGAGGCCATCGCCCTCTACGGCCGCGGAACCCGCGAGGCGCCCGTCGATGCGGTGCTATGGGCCGACCTCGGCGAGTGCCTGTTTGCCGCCCAGCGGCCCGAGCAGGCGTTGGCGGCCTGGGACCGGGCCATCGAGGCCTCGGGCGGCGCGGCGGCGGCGCTCGGCGGCAAGGCGCGGGTGCTCCACGGCCTCGGCCACGTCGAGGAGGCCGGCGCCCTCTTTCGCCGCGCGCTGGCGCTCGAACCGGCCAGTTTCGAGGCCGGCTTCGGCCTCGCCCGGCTGGCCTTCGAGGCTGGTCGGCTGGACGAGGCCGAGGCCCTGATCGGCCCTCTGATGGCGGCCGATCCGGACCGCCGCGACGGCCGCTGGCTCGCCGCCCGCATCGCCTTCGGCCGGGGCGAGGCGGAACCCGCCCGCGCCCTGTTCGCCGGCCTGCTCGCCGGCGGCCGGCTCGACCTGGCCCAGCGGGCCGAGACCCTGCTGGCCCTCGGCGACGCCCTCGACGCCCTGGGCCGCTTCCCCGAAGCCTTCGCCGCCACGATCGAGGGCAAGGCCATCCAGCGCCGCCTGTTCGCCGAGCGGGCGGCGGGGCGCGAGGGGGAAGTCGCCCGGCTGACCCGGCTGGCCGCCTGGTTCGCCGCCGCCGATCCCGCCACCTGGACTCCGGCCCCCCGCCGCGCGCCGCCCACCGGCCGCGAAGCGGCCGGGCACGTATTCCTGGTCGGGTTTCCCCGCTCGGGAACCACCCTGCTCGAACAGGTCCTGGCCGGCCACCCGGACGTCGTCGCCCTGGAGGAGGCCCCGACCCTGGCGGCCCACCAGGCCCGGTTCCTCGCCGACGACGCCGGCTGCGCGAGTCTGGCCCGGCTGCCGGCGATCGACGCCGACGCCTGGCGCGCCCGCTACTGGATGGAGCTCGCCGGACGCGGTGTCGCCGCCAGGGGCCGGGTGTTCCTCGACAAGGCCCCGGCCGGAACCTTGCGCCTGCCCCTGGTCGCCAAGCTGTTCCCCGGCGCCAAGGTGCTGCTGGCGATCCGCGATCCGCGCGACGTGGTCCTGAGCTGCCTGCGCCGGGTCTTCCAGATCAACGCCCTGACCTACGCCTTCACATCCCTCGAAGAGACCGCCGCCGCCTACGTCGCCACCATGGAACTGGCGAAGATCTACCGCGACCGCCTCACCCTCGATCTCATCGAGGTGCGTCACGAGACCCTGGTCGAGGAATTCGACGCCGAACTGGCGCGGATCTGCGCCTTTCTCGGCCTCGATCCCCATCCGGCCATGGCCGACCTCGCCGCCACCGCCGCCCGGCGCTCGGTCCGCACCCCCAGCGGCCCCCAGGTTCGCGCCGGCCTCAACCCCTCCGGCCTCGCCCACTGGCGCGCCTACGCCGCGCAAC
>DASRLN010000125.1:0-12976 GCA_035648435.1 Caulobacteraceae bacterium | reverse complement strand
TCCGCGCGCGCGGACCACCCACCCTTGGCCAATCCAACGCTTCGACGTCAAACACCCAAGGCAGGAGCCGAGTGCGTTAGGAGCGCACGCTCGGATCTGTGCGGGGGGCGCGGGGTAACCCGCGTCCCTACCGCGACTGACATCCCGACCATGAGCCGTTTCAGGAGCCCGCGACGGCGGTGTAGTCTCCCGCAATGAGTCCGGCTCCCCGCATTCTCTATGCCTGCGAACCCGACCTCGCGGTGGCGGAGTTTCAACGCGTCCTCGCGGAGTCCGGCCTTGGAGCAACACGCCCCGTCACCGATGAGCCGCGGCTGCGGTCGATGCTTTCGTCCGCCGATCTGATCGTCACCGCGCGCCTGGAACGATCCGGGTCCTCCCTAGTAGGCATTGCGCGCTGCGTCACGGATTTCGCCTGGTGCTGCTACCTCTCCGAGTTGGCGGTCTGCCCCTCGGCCCAGGGCCTCGGAGTCGGAAAGGGGCTGCTGGGCGAGGTGCGCCGACAGCTCGGCCCGACCGTCAGCGTGATCCTGGCGTCCGTTCCGGGGGCCGTGGGTTTCTACGAGCGGGCCGGGATGTCGCGTCTGCCGGACGCGTTCTGGTATCGGCGGGAGCGTTGACCGAGGCGCGGGGTGGTCGAGGCGTATCCGCACCACGCGCCGCCAGCTGCATTGGTGGTAGGATGCCGTCATGCGGCAGACTGTGAGCCAGGATCGACGGGCCGCCCCCGAAGACGGCGACCAACCGGAGCACTTCGATGTGCTGATCGTCGGGGCCGGGCTTTCCGGAATCGGGGCCGGCTATCACCTGAAGACGCGGTCGCCGCGCAAGACCTACGCCATCTTCGAGGCGCGCGAACGCCTGGGCGGAACCTGGGATCTGTTCCGCTATCCAGGCGTGCGGTCGGATTCGGACATGTTCACCCTGGGCTTTTCATTCCGGCCGTGGACGGCGGCCAAGGCGATCGCCGATGGACCCTCGATCCTCGCCTATCTGCGGGAAACGGCGGCGGCCCATGGCGTCGACCGGCATATCCGCTATCGCCATCGGGTGACGCGCGCGGCCTGGGATTCGGCCGCCTCGCGGTGGACGGTGGAATACGAAACAGGCGCCGAGCGCGCGCCGGCCGTCGTCACCTGCGGGTTCCTGTTCATGTGCGCCGGCTATTACGACTACGCCCGGGGATACCGGCCAAAGTTCCCCGGCGAGGCGCGGTTCGGCGGCCGCATCGTCCATCCCCAGCACTGGCCGGAAGATCTCGACTGGGCCGGCAAGCGGGTGGTGGTGATCGGCAGCGGCGCCACCGCCGTGACCCTGGTTCCGGCCATGGCCCGGGCCGCCGCCCACGTCACCATGCTCCAGCGCTCGCCGACCTATGTCGTCTCGCGCCCGGCCGAGGACGCCTTCGCCAACCGCCTGCGCCGCCTGTTGCCGTCCCGGCTCGCCTACGCCGTCGTCCGCTGGCGAAACGTGCTGATGCAGATGCTGTTCTTCAACATGGCGCGCAAGAACCCGGAGAAGACCAAATCCGCCATCATCGACCTCGTCCGCCAGCACCTCGGCCCGGCCTACGACGTCGCCACCCATTTCACGCCGCGCTACAATCCCTGGGATCAGCGCCTGTGCCTGGTTCCGGACGCCGACCTGTTCGAGGCGATCAAGGCCGGAACCGTGTCGGTGGCCACCGACCGGATCGCGGGCTTCGACGCAACCGGCGTGGCGCTCGCCTCCGGCGCCCACCTCGACGCCGACGTGATCGTCACCGCCACTGGCCTTCAGATGCGGTTGATGAGCGGCCTGGAGGTGACCGTCGATGGCGCGCGCGTCGATCTGGCGGCGTGCTTCAGCTACAAGGGGATGATGTTCAGCGGCGTGCCCAATCTCGCCGCCAGCTTCGGCTACACCAACGCCTCCTGGACCCTGAAGGCCGACCTCACGGCCGAATATGTCTGCAGGCTGCTCAACCACATGGAACGGCGGGGTTTCACCGAGTGTCGGCCGGTCAACGACGACCCGGCCCTGGAACCGGCGCCGTGGCTCGACTTCTCCTCGGGCTATGTGAAGCGGGGCCTGGCGCTGTTTCCCAGGCAGGGAACCAGGGCGCCGTGGCGGGTCCATCAGAACTACGCCCTCGACCTGCTGGCCTTCCGGCATGGCGCATTGAACGATGGCGTGATGCGGTTCTCCAAGGCGCGCCGGCCGGCGGCCACCACCGCCGCGATCCGGGCGCCCGAGGAAAAGCAGGCGGCGACCATCGACGCCTGAGACGGCGCCATCGCCGCACGGAATCGGGCCTATACTGACCCATGCCGATCCGCCGCCTGCCGCCCGATCTGGTCAACCGCATCGCCGCCGGCGAGGTGGTCGAGCGGCCCGCCAGCGCGCTCAAGGAGCTGGTCGAGAACGCCATCGACGCCGGGGCCGGTCGCATCGAGATCCAGGCCGACGGCGGCGGCCTCGGCCGGATTCTGGTTGCCGACGACGGCGCGGGCCTGGCCCCGGGCGAGCTCGTCCTGGCGATCGAACGACACGCCACCTCCAAGCTCGGCGGCGAGGGCGACGACGCCCTCGATCTGATGCACATCGCCACCTTGGGCTTTCGCGGCGAGGCTCTGCCCTCGATCGGCTCGGTGGCGAGACTTTCGATCGCCTCGCGGGCCAGGGGCGCGGCCGAAGCCCACGCCATCGCCGTCGAAGGCGGGACGGTGGGCGCGGTGTCGCCTTCGGCCTTCGCCGGGCCGCACGGCGCACGGGTCGAGGTGCGCGACCTGTTCTACGCCACGCCGGCGCGGCTGAAGTTCATGAAGTCCCAGCGCTCCGAGGACATGGCCATCGCCGAGGAGGTCAAGCGAGCGGCCATGGCGCGGGAGGCGGTGGCCTTTTCGCTGGACCTGGACGGGCGCCGGGTGCTGCGGCTGCCGGCCGAGGCGGAAGGTCCCGACGGTCGCCGCGCCCGCCTGCGGGCCATCCTCGGCCCCGACTTCGCCGCCAACGCCCTGGCCCTCGATCAGGAGCGCGAGGGCGTCCGGCTCACCGGCTATGCCGCCCTGCCGACCTACAACCGCGGCAACGCGGCTCACCAGTATCTCTTCGTCAACGGCCGGCCGGTGCGCGACCGCCTGCTCGCCGGCGCCCTTCGCGCCGCTTACGCCGACTTCCTCGCCCGCGACCGCCATCCGGCGGCGGTGCTCTATCTGGAGATCGACTCCGCGTCGGTGGACGTCAACGTCCATCCGGCCAAGAGCGAGGTGCGCTTCCGCGATCCGGGACTGGTGCGGGGCCTCATCGTCGGGGCGCTCCGGCACGCCCTGGCGGGGGCCGGCCACCGGGCCTCGACCACCGTCGCTTCCGCCGCCCTCGGGAGCTTCCGCGCCGGACCCTCGGCGGCCGGCTTCTCGGCCTGGACGGCGGGAGGGTGGACGGCGGCGGCCGGCGCGCCGCTGCCGGGGCTCGCGGGCGTCTCGGCCAGGGATGAGCCGGCCTTCGACCACGGCGCGCCATCGACCGAACCGCCGCCTGGCGACTTTCCGCTCGGGGCCGCGCGGGCGCAGGTCCACGAGACCTACATCGTCGCCCAGACCCGGGACGGCGTGGTCATCGTCGATCAGCACGCCGCCCATGAGCGCCTGGTCTATGAGCGGATGAAGGCCGAGCTTGCTATCGGAGGTGTCGCCCGCCAGACCCTGCTTCTGCCCCAGGTGGTGGAACTCGACCCCGCCGAGGCGGAACGGGTGTGCGCTCGCGCCGGCGAACTCGCCGAACTGGGCCTGGGCCTGGAGGCGTTCGGGCCGGGCGCGGTGCTGGTGCGCGAAACCCCCGCCCTTCTCGGCGAGACCGATGTCGCCGGCCTCGTCCGCGACATCGCCGATGACCTGGCCGAGCACGGCGCCGCCCTGGCGCTGTCGGAGCGTCTGGCCGAGGTCTGCTCGACCATGGCCTGCCACGGCTCGGTGCGCGCCGGCCGCCGGCTGAACGCGGTCGAGATGAACGCCCTGCTGCGCCAGATGGAGGCGACGCCCCATTCCGGCCAGTGCAACCACGGCCGGCCGACCTACGTGGAGCTGAAGCTCGCCGACATCGAGCGCCTGTTCGGGCGGCGCTGACCGCGCGGCCTACGCCTACGCCGTCGCCGTCACCGGAAATCCGCGGTCGCGCATGAGAGCATCGACGGTGACGTCGCGACCGCGGAAGCGGCGGAAGGCTTGGCCGGCGTCGATGGTGTTGCCGACGCTCATGATGTCGTCGTGCAGGCGCTTCGCGGTGGCCTTGTCGTAGAAGCCGCCGGGCGCTTGGGCGAAGGCCTCGGCGGCGTCGGCGGTGAGGGTGTCGGCCCAGATGTAGTCGTAGTAGCCGGCGGCATAGCCTTCGCCCGCGAAGATGTGCCCGAAGTGCGGCATGCGGTGGCGCATGACGATCTCGCGGGGCATGCCGATCTCGGCCAGCGTCGCCGCCTCGAAGACCGCCGGATCGATAGGCGTGGCGCCGGCCAGATGCGCCTTCATATCGACGATCGCCGAGGCGAGATATTCCACCGTGTCGAAGCCCTTGTTGAAGGTGTGGGCGCGCCTGATCTTGGCGACCAGGGCGTCGGGCATGGCCTCGCCGGTCTGGTAGTGGATGCAGAAGCGGGTCAGCACCTCGTGGGTCGGTAGCCAGCGCTCGTTGAGCTGGCTGGGAAACTCGACGAAATCCCGCGCCACGCTGGTGCCGGCCAGGCTCGGATAGGCGACATCGGAGTTGAGGCCATGCAGGGCGTGGCCGAACTCGTGGAACATGGTCACCCCGTCGTCCCAGGAGACGAGGATCGGCTCGCCCGGCGCGGCCTTGACGAAATTGGCGTTGTTGGAGACCACCGGAGTGATTTCGCCGGTAAAGCGCTCCTGCGGCCGGTATTCGCTCATCCAGGCGCCCGAGCCCTTGCCGGCGCGGGCGTAGGGATCGAAATACCACAGGCCCACCTGCCTGCCGTCGCGGCGGACCTCGAAGGTGCGGATGGTCGGCTCGACGACCGGGAGGTCGTTCACCTGCACGAACTCGAAGCCATAGAGCTGCCCGGCGGCCCAGAACATCCCTTCGCGCAGCTTTTCGAGCTGCAGGTACGGCTTGACCTCGTTCTCGTCGAGATCGTAGCGCGCCTTGCGCACCTTCTCCGAATAGTAGCGGTAGTCCCAGGGCTCGATCCGGCTCCCCGGCGCCTCGGCGTCGGCCAGTTTCCGCATGTCGGCGACCTCTTCGGCGACCCGCGCCTTAGCCGGCGCCCAGACCTTCAGCATCAGGTCCATGGCCGCGTCCGGGGTCTTCGCCATCTGGTCGTCGGTGATCCAGTGGGCGAAGGTCGGATAGCCCAGGAGCCTGGCCTTCTCGGCGCGAAGGGCGAGGATCTCGGTGATGATCGCCTTGTTGTCGTGGGCGCCGCCGTTGTCGCCGCGCATCGTCCACATCCGCCAGCCCTTTTCGCGCAAGTCGCGGCGGCTGGACCAGGTCAGAAACGGCTCCATCGACGAGCGGGTGTTGGTGATCAGCCACTGGCCGGCGAGGCCCTTGTCCTTGGCCGCCGCCGCCGCCCCGTCCCGCAGGGAGGCGGGCAGGCCGGCGAGATCGGCTTCGGACCGGAGGGTCAGGGAATAGCCCTCCTCGTCGGCCAGTTCGTTCTGGCTGAAGCTCGTGGAGAGGGTCGCCAGGCGCTGGTTGATCGCCGCCATCCGCGTCTTGCCGGCGGCGTCGAGACCGGCGCCGTGGCGGGCGAAACCGCGCCAGGTGACCCAGGTCAAACGCTGCTGCTCGGGGGTCAGGCCCGAATGCTCCCGCGCCTCGTAGACCGCCTTCACCCTGGCAAACAGCGCCGCGTTCTGCACTACCTCGTCGCCGAAGGCGCTGAGGATCGGGGCCATCTCCTGTTCGATCGCCTGCATCGGCTTGTCGCTCATCGTCGAGGTGTAGACGCCGTAAATGGCGCTCACCCGGTTGAGGGCGCGGCCGGCGTCCTCCAGCGCGGCGATGGTGTTGGCGAAGGTCGGCGGCGACGGGTCGGCGACGATGGCCGCGATCTCCTTGCGGTCGGCCTTCATGGCGGCCATCAGGGCCGGCTTGAAGTCCTCGATCCTCACCCTTTCGAAGGCCGGCGCGCCGTTGTGCGGCCCGGTCCAGGGGGCGAGCAGCGGACTTTGCGCGGGTTCGGCCTTGGTCATGGTCTCTACTCCGGCGAGAGCGGCGCTGGCCGCCGAAACGGCGAGGAAGGTGCGTCGTTGCAAGAAGGTGGCTCCTTGTAGGGGGGAATCGGGCGCATGCGTCATAGGTTGGCGCTGTAGTATTTCTTCGGAGCGCGGGCTTCCAGCCCGCTCTTCCCCACGCCTGCAATAGCGGGCTGGAAGCCCGCGCTCCGGAAGGAAGGCGCTCATGGCCGAAACCATCGATCGCCTCGACGCCGTGAGCCGGGGACGGTTCGACGAGATCATCGATGTCAGGAGTCCGGCCGAGTTCGCCCTGGATCACATTCCGGGCGCGGTGAACCTGCCGGTGCTGAGCGATGCCGAGCGGGCGGCGGTGGGGATGATCTACGTCCAGGACTCGCGCTTCCGCGCCCGGCGGATCGGCGCGGCGCTGGTGGCGCGCAACATCGCCGGCCATCTGGAAGGCGCGCTGAAGGAAAGGCCCGGTGGCTGGGCGCCGCTGATCTATTGCTGGCGGGGCGGCCAGAGATCGGCGGCCATGGCCACGGTTCTGGAGCAGGTCGGCTGGCGGGTGGCCCTGGTGGCCGGTGGCTACCGGACCTGGCGGCGCCGGGTCACCGCCGCCCTCTATGACGCCGAGCCGGCGTTCGAGGTGGTTCTGATCGACGGCTTCACCGGCGTGGCCAAGACCGAGATTCTCGGGCGCGTGGCCGCTCTCGGGGTTCAGGCGATCGATCTCGAGGGCCTGGCCGGCCATCGTGGATCGCTGCTGGGCGCGGTTCCCGGCCACCCTCAGCCGAGCCAGAAGATGTTCGAGAGCTGGCTCCTGGCGGCGCTGGAAGCCCTTGATCCGACCCGCCCGACCCTCGTGGAGGCCGAGTCCAGCAAGATCGGCGATCGGATGGTTCCCCCCACCGTATGGAAGGCGATGGCCCGCGCGCCGAGGATCGAGCTGCGCGCGCCGGCGGGCGCCCGCGCCAGTTACCTCACCGGGGCCTACGCCGACATCGCCAGCGATCTCGAGGCCCTGAAGGCGACACTGTCGCGCCTACCCGGCCGGCACGGCCGCAAGCGCCTGGAGGCCTGGCTGGAGCTGGCGCGGACCGGCAAGCTGGAAGCCTTGGCGGCGGCCTTGATGGAAACCCACTACGACCCCGCCTATGAACGCTCCAGCCGGATCGACGTCCGGCCGAGCCTTGGGACCATCGACATGGAAACCCTCGACGCCGCCGAACAGGAACGCGCCGCCCGCGCCGTCGCGGATCTCCTGCGGTGAACACCCCGCCGCGGCTCACTACCCTGGCCCACGGCGGCGGGTGCGGATGCAAGCTGTCGCCGTCGGTCCTGCGCCGGATTCTGGCCGGCATGCCGGCCGGAGCGGCCTTTCCCGACCTGCTGGTGGGCGCCGAAACCGCCGACGATGCGGCGGTGTGGCGGCTCTCCGCCGACCAGGCGCTGGTCGCGACTACCGACTTCTTCATGCCCATCGTCGATGATCCCGGCGACTTCGGGGCCATCGCGGCGACCAACGCTCTCTCCGACATCTACGCCATGGGCGCGACGCCGATCCTGGCCCTGGCCATCGTCGGCATGCCGGTCGGCGTGCTGCCGGTGGAGACCATCGCCGCGATCGTTGCCGGCGGCGCGGGTGTCTGCGCCAGGGCCGGCGTGCCGGTGGCCGGCGGCCATTCCATCGACAGCGTCGAGCCGATCTATGGCCTCGTCGCCCTGGGCCTGGTCCACCCGGACCGGCTGGCGAGGAACAGCACCGCCCGGGCCGGCGACGTCCTCATCCTCACCAAGGCCCTGGGGGTCGGCGTGCTCAGCGCCGCGTTCAAGCACGAGCGGCTGGACGCCGGGGGATATGAGACGCTGATCGAGTGGGCGACACGGCTCAATACCGTCGGCCCCGAACTGGCGGCCCTGCCGGCGGTCCACGCCATGACCGACGTCACCGGTTTCGGCCTCCTGGGCCACACCCTGGAGATGTGCCGGGGCGCGCGTGTGGCGGCGGAGATCGCGGCGTCCCGGGCGCCTCTGCTGGCCGGCGTGGAAGCCCTCGCCCGGGCCGGCGTTCGCACCGGCGCCGCGGCGCGCAATCTCGAAAGCCACGGAGCGGCGGTCGCCTTCGCCGCCGATGTGCCTGGCTGGCGCCGGGACGTGCTCACCGATCCCCAGACCAGCGGCGGTCTTCTCCTGGCGGTCGACCCCGACCGGGCGGCCGAAGTGCTGGCGCTGGTCCGCGATCGGGGGTTCTCCGGCGCCGCGGTGGTCGGCCGTTTCGTCGCCGGCGAGCCGATGGTCCACGTCTCGCGGACGGGCGTGGACGGCGCCGGACGCGCCCGCTAAACGGCGCCATGGCGATCGGCGTATTCGATTCCGGCATCGGCGGGCTTTCGGTCCACCATGCCCTGGTGCGCCGCCTCCCGGCCGCCGACTTGCTCTATCTCGCCGACCAGGCGAACACCCCCTATGGAGGGCGGAGCGGCGAGGAGATCGTCGATCTCACCCGCGCCGGCTGCGAGCGGCTCATCGAGGCCGGCTGCGACCTCGTCATCCTGGCCTGCAACACCGCCGCCTCCGTGGCCCTTCGACGCCTGCAGCAGACCTGGCTTCCCGCCTATCGGCGATCGCTCGGACGGCCGGTCAATGTGCTCGGGATCATCGTTCCCACCATCGAGGCGGCCACCGGCCTTCCCTGGGAGCACCAACGCCCCGCCAGCGAAGACAAGATCGAGCACCTCGACGTCCTCGGCGTCTTCTCCACGCCGGCCACCGCCGCCAGCCGGGTCTATGAGATCGAGATCGACAAGCGCCGGGGCGACGTCGCGGTGTTCTCCGAAGCCTGCCCGACCCTGGCCCGCCAGATCGAGGCCGGCGCGCCCGACCAGGATCTCGCCGCCGCCGTCGAGGATCACGCGCGAAATCTCGCCCGGCGAATCGGCCGGCCGCCCGACCGGGCCATCCTCGGCTGCACCCACTATGAGATCATCGCCGATCTCTTCCGCGCCGCCCTGCCGGCGGGGACGCCGCTGATCCATCAGCCGGGGGCCACGGCCGAGGCCATTGCGCTCTATCTTGAACGTCACCCGGAGTATCACCCCGGCGACTCCGGCGCCCGCGGCTTCCTGACCACCGGCCGGGCCGGCCTCCAGAATGGCATCGCCGAGCGCTTCTGGGGCGCCCCCCTCGACTTCGATCCGGCCTGAGCGGACCCTCAGGCCCGAACGATCTTCTTCGGAGGTGGGAGCAGGCCTTCGCGCTGGGCGCGCTTGCGGGCCAGCTTGCGGGCGCGGCGGACGGCCTCCGCCTTCTGGCGGGCGCGCTTCTCGGAGGGTTTTTCGTAGTGGACGTGGCGCTTCATCTCGCGGAACGAGCCTTCGCGCTGCATCTTCTTCTTCAGCGCCTTGAGGGCCTGATCGACATTGTTGTCGCGGACGAAAATCTGAACCACCGGTCCTCCTGATCGCTACCCCTGCGGCGCGAGGCGCGGCTGATAGCAGGGAGGACCGCTTTTGTCCATGCCGGCGGCGGATGCTACAGCGGCGGCCATGATCGAGACTCCCGACTGGGCCGACGAGAGCGAACAACGCCTGTTGAAGGCGTCATTGCCCCATGCCGTCCGGGTGGGCTGGAACCGGCTGATGATGGCCGGGGCCGCGCGGGACTGCGGCTTCACCGGGCCGGAGGCGGAGCTGCTGCTGCCGCACGGCGCGCGCGATCTCGCCGCGCTGATGGCCCAGCGCCACGACCGCATCGCCCTGGAGGCCCTGGCCGATTTCGATCCCGCCAGCCTGAAGGTCCGCGAACGGATCCGCATCGCGGCGCTCGCCCGCTGCGAGGCGGCGATGTCGGACGAGGCCGCCACCCGGCGGTGGATGGGCTTCCTCGCCCTGCGCGGCAATCTGCCCCTGGCCCTTCGCCTGGCCTGGGCCAGCGCCGACGCCCTGTGGCGCTGGGCCGGCGACACGGCGACCGACGAGAACCACTATTCCAAGCGCGCCCTGCTGGCCGAGATTCTGGTCTCGACCCTGGCCGTGCGCCTGGCGTCGGGTCCGAAGGCGGCTGGCGACCACCTGGACCGGCGGATTGCCGGGGTGATGCGCTTCGAGCGCTGGAAGGCCGGGGTCAGACCCGGCGGCCGGGCGGCGAAGATCGCCAACGCGCTCGGACGCTTGCGGTATGGGCGCGCGGTCGCGGAAGTCTAACGCGAGAGGGGTCCGAGGCGGTTGACGTGGCCCATCTTGCGGCCGGGGCGCGCCTCGCTCTTGCCGTAGAGCCACAGACGGGTCTCCGGCTCCCGGGCCAGGCGAGGCCAGTTGTCGATCTCCGCCCCCAGCAGATTGGTCATCTCCACGTGATGGGTGGCGCCGGTCGGTCCCAGTGGCCAGCCGGCGACGGCGCGGATGTGCTGCTCGAACTGGTCCACCTGGCAGCCGTCCAGGGTCCAGTGACCGGTGTTGTGCACACGGGGCGCGAACTCGTTGACCAGCAGGCGGCCATCGTCGCGCTCGAACAGCTCGACCCCCATGACCCCGACGTAGTCCAGCGCCGAGAGCAGGGTGGCGGCGATCCGCTCGGCCTCGGCGAGGGTCTTCGGGGTGGCCCGGGCCGGGGCGCTGGCCCGCCGCAGAATGCCGTTCTCATGGTGGCTCTCGGTCAGCGGATAGACCGCGATCTCCCCGTCTCGGCCGCGCGCGGCGATGATCGCCACCTCGCGGCGGAAATCGGCCGGCGCCTCGGCCACCGCCGGCCGGCCGCCGATCCCGGCCAGGGCCGCCGCCGCCTCCTCGGGGCGGGTCACCCACGCCTGGCCCTTGCCGTCGTAGCCGCCGTGACGGGTCTTGAGCAGCAGCGGCGATCCCAGGCGCTTGAGGGCGGCCACCAGATCCTCGGGCCGGTCGATGGCGGCGAAGGCGACGGTGGCGACCCCGGCGGCGTTGAGAAAGGTCTTCTCCTGCAGCCGGTCCTGGGCGATGGCCAGGGGTCGCGCGCCGGGCGCCACCTCGGCGCCGAGGTCGGCAAGCCGGTCGAGCGCGCCGGCCGGGACGTTCTCGAACTCGAAGGTGACCACCGCCGCCGCCTTGGCCAGGACGCGCAGGGCCTTGGGATCGTCATAGGCCCCGACGATGGTCCTGGCCGCCACCCGGGCCGCCGGCGACTTCGCCTCCGGGGTCAGGATGACGACATCGAAGCCCAAGCGCGCCGCCGCCATGGCCAGCATGCGGCCGAGCTGGCCGCCGCCGAGGATGCCGATGGTCGCGCCGGGGGGAAGCGGAAAGCCGCTCATGCCGACGCGCCCGGCCCGTCTTCCACGCTCTCCGGCACCGAGGCGGTCTGGCGGGCGGCGTGGTCGGCGACCCTGGCGGCCAGATCCCCGTCGCCGAGGGCCAGGATGCGTGCCGCCAGCAAGGCGGCGTTGCGCGCCCCCGCCTCGCCGATCGCCAGGCAGCCCACCGGCACGCCGGCCGGCATCTGGACGATGGAGAGCAGCGAATCCAGGCCGTTGAGGGCCTTGGAACGGATCGGCACGCCCAGCACCGGCAGGTCGGTCAGGGACGCGGTCATTCCCGGCAGGTGCGCCGCGCCCCCGGCGGCGGCGATGATCAGCTTGAATCCCGCCGTCCTCGCGCCCTTGGCGAAAGCGAACAGGCGGTCGGGGGTGCGATGGCAGGAGACCACCCTGGCCTCGAACCCGACACCCAGCGCGGCCAGGGTCTCGGCGGCGGCCTTCATCGTCGGCCAGTCGGAGCGGCTGCCCATGATGATGGCGACGGTCGGGGGCGCGGTCATGAAAGCATCCTGCGTCGGGAACCGCGGATTATAGGACGGCGCGCCCGTGTGAGGCTAGGTCGGCTGGCGGCGACACCATGGCCTTGCGCCCCTTCCACCACCGCGTCCTTCGGCGCGGCGGTCCCCCTTCCCCGCTTCGCGGGGCAGGAAGGATTTCATCCTCCCTCGCGCCCCTTCGCGGGGGAGGTGGCGCGGCGCCCTCTCGCGCCGTGACGGAGGGGGCGCAAAGCGGGGTCAACGATCCGCAGCGCGAAGGCGCCCGGCCGCCTTGTCCTGGGAGTCGAGCTGGCGCTCGCGGAAATGGACGCGCACCGCCGGCGGATCGCCGAACTCGAGCAGCTGGTCGGATTCCGGGCGGTAGCGCGGCCACGCCTGGCCGCCGGCGCAGACCGGGACACCCGTGCGGGCGAAGCCGACCCAGCAGGAGTGAGCGAGCGTCGCCTCGGCGCGCTCGCTGGCGGTGATCAGCGGCGTTCGCCCAGGCACGGCGTCCAGGGAGTCGAATACGAAGGGGATTTCCGAGGCGTGGTTGGTTCCCGGCCGGATACCCCTCTGCCGTTCCGGGACGTAGGAGAAATAATACAGCCACGCCCCGGCCCGGCGAGACTGTTCCCGCGCCACCCGGCGGGCGGGGGCGCCCATCATCTGGTCGTTGAACAGGGCGCGGTGCAGGGCCGGACGATCGCCGTGGCCCAGGAGCGAGGCCTCGTTGCTGTTGGAGCCGATGATCAGCGGCGCGGGGACGACGTGACCGGCGGCGAAGGCGGCGTGGACGCCCTCGGTCATCAGCCGGCCGTCCACGGTCGGAAAAGCCGCCCCGGCGCTCGCGGCTGTCAGCGCCTCGACCGGAACGGCCCGCAGCCTCGCCGCCGTCGCCCGGGTCCCGGCAAGACCCAGCCGGCTGGCGAGCGCCACGCCGTCGGCCTCGCCGCCCGCCAGGCTCTCCCGCCCCTCCCACCAGCCGCCGGACTGGACGATCGCCTTGCGGAACAGCCCGCGCGCCGAGCGGAGAG
>DASRLN010000124.1:0-22699 GCA_035648435.1 Caulobacteraceae bacterium | reverse complement strand
CGCCCAGGTTCACCCTTTCGCGCCGGCCGGCGCCGACGCGGCCTATTCCCGATTCGGCGTGATGTTCTTCGACGATCCGGTGGCCGCCTTCGCCAACATCCGCGCCGCCCTGGCGCCGGGCGGACGGCTGGCCTTCGTGTGCTGGAGGAATATGGATCTCAACCCGTTCATGACCCTGCCGCTCGCCGCCGCACTCCCCCATCTGGCGCCGCCGCCTTCGCCACCGGAACCGGGCGCTCCCGGCCCCTTCGCCTTCGCCGACGGCGCGCGGATCAGGGACATCCTCGGCCGGGCGGGGTTTTCCGGCGTCGAACTCACCGCGCTGGATCAGCCCGTCCGCTCCGGCGACGTCGAGGAAAGCCTCGCCATCGCCCTGAACATCGGGCCGCTCGGGCGGGCGCTTCGCGAGCAACCGGCTCAGAGAGGGCCGGCGACCGCCGCGATCCGCGCCGCCTTGGAGCGGAATCTCACCGCCGAAGGGGTCTGTCTCGCCTCGGCGACCTGGATCGTCCGCGCCAGGAACGGCCCGGCGGGGTCCGCGCGATCAGGCCAGCATCCGGCAGACGGCGCGGGTCATCGAGGCGGCTGAATAGGGCTTGGCGATGAAGTCGCCGTCGTCGGGGAATTCGCCGTTTCGGGGCCTGACCTTTCCGGAGGTCAGCAGAACCTGGATGGCGGGGTGAAGCTGGTGAACCTTGCGGGCGAGCTGGATGCCATCCATCTCGCCTGGCATGTTAATGTCGGTGAACAGCAGCCGGATGTCACCGCGTTGTTCGACTTCGGCCAGCGCTTCCACGGCGTCGCCGGCCTCGAGAACCTCGAATCCCGCGTCGCGCAGAGTTTCCGCGGTGTCGAACCTGACCAGGCCGTCGTCTTCGACGACCAGCACGGTTTGGTGTGATTCATCAAGAGATGTCATGTCGCCGTAACCCGCCGATAGCGAAGACGTTCCGAAACAGAGTCATAGTTAAATTGTCTTAACTATTCGCTGACAAGCTTTGGCGTAATCCAAGAAACGTCCAAGCTCAGCCTTGGCGGGCGGACGTGTGGGAGAGTCCCGCGGCCGCGCTTGACCGGTCGGCGCCACGGCGCGATGAGGGTTGCCGACATCGAGCCAGACATGAGCCAGCTCTCGACATCCACCTGCCCGGCGGCGATGGCGAAGAGCCTTTCGCTCCGCTGTTCGCCGCCGGCCCATGAACCATGAACCTCGATCCGGTCATTCTCTCGCGGCTTCAGTTCGTCTGGGTGATCGCCTGGCACATCCTGTTGCCGGCGTTCACCGTCGGGCTGGCGTCCTACATCGCCTTCATCGAAGGGTTCTATTTCGTCAGCCGTCGGGAAATTTTCTTTCGCATTTCCAGCTTCTGGACCAAGATTTTCTCGGTCGCCTTCGGGATGGGCGTGGTCTCCGGGATCATCATGCCGTTCCAGTTCGGAACCAACTGGAGTCGGTTTTCGGACGCCACGGCCAATGTCCTCTCGCCCCTCCTGGCCTATGAGGGACTGACCGCCTTCTTCCTCGAGGCGGCGTTCCTGGGCGTGCTGCTGTTCGGGCGAAGCCTGGTGCCGCGCTGGCTGCACTTCTTCGCCGCTCTGATGGTGGCGTTCGGCACCCTGTTCTCTTCGTTCTGGATCCTGGCCACCAACAGCTGGATGCAGACCCCGGCCGGCTACAAGCTGATCGACGGGCGCTTCTTCCCCACCGACTGGATGGCGATCATCTTCAATCCATCCTTCGTCTATCGCCTGGCGCACACGGTCACCGCCTTCTACGTGACCACGGCCTTCGTGGTGCTGGGCGTGGCCGCGTGGCTGATCCGAAGCGACCGCGCCGCCGCCGAAGGCCGGGCGATGCTATCGACCACCCTGTGGCTGCTGCTGGCGCTGGTTCCCTTGCAGATCGGGCTCGGCGACGCCCAGGGCCTCAACACCCTGAAGTACCAGCCAACCAAGATCGCCGCCATCGAGGCCCGCTGGGAGACCATGGCCGGCGCGCCGCTGACGCTCTTCGCCATCCCCGACCAGGCGCGCCAGAGGAACGATTTCAGCATCGATGTGCCGGTGCTGGGCAGCCTGATTCTGGCCCACGATCCAAATGGCGTGATCCATGGCCTGAAGGAGGCGCCGCGCGACCGCCAGCCGCCGGTCGCCATTCCCTTCTTCGCATTTCGGCTCATGGTCGGGATCGGCCTGATCATGCTGGCCGTGGTCCTGATCGGTAACGCCTTGCGTCGGCGTGGGCGGGTCTATGAAAGCGCGGCTTTCCTGCGCGTCTGCCAGTGGGTCGCCCCGCTGGGATTTCTGGCCGTGCTGGCGGGCTGGACGACGACCGAGGTCGGCCGCCAGCCGTGGACCGTCTATGGCCTCATGCGCACCACCGATTCGGTCACGCCGTCGCTCACCGGCGCCGATGTCGCCCTGTCCCTGGCCGGCTACATGGTCGTCTATCTGATCATGTTCCCGGCCGGGATCGCCTTGATGGCCAGGATCGTCAGACGCAGCTTCGCGGCCGAGACCAGTGAAGGGCCGGTGGAGAGCGGCCGGCCGCGGTCGCCGATCGAGGCCCTGCCGCCGGCCCCGGACGAGGCGCGCGAAAGATGACCGGCTTCACCCTCGATCTGGTTCCGATCTGGACCGCCATCCTGGGGATCGGCGTCTTTCTCTATGTCCTCCTCGACGGCTTCGACCTGGGTGTCGGCATGCTCTACGGCCTCGCGCCGGACACCGCCTCGCGCAACCTGATCATGAACTCCATCGCGCCGGTGTGGGACGGCAACGAGACCTGGCTGATCCTGGGCGGCGTGGGGCTCCTGGCCGCTTTTCCCCTGGCCTTCGCGATCATCATCCCGGCGGTCTATTTCCCCGTCGCGATCATGTTGCTGGCGCTGGTCTTTCGCGGCGTGGCTTTCGAGTTCCGCTTCCGGGACGCCGAACGCAAGGGGGTCTGGGATCACGCCTTCTTCTATGGCTCGATCATCGCCACCTTTGCCCAGGGGATCGTGCTGGGCGCGTTCATTCAGGGCTTCAAGGTCGAGGGACGCCATTTCACCGGTTCCAGCTTCGACTGCTTCAGCGCCTTTTCGCTGCTCACCGGGGCCGGCCTGGTGTTCGGCTATGCGCTCCTGGGCGCCGGCTGGCTGGTGATGAAGACCGAGGGCGAACTTCAGGCGCTGGCCCGCCGGCTGGGGCGTTTCGCCCTGCTGGGCGTTCTGGCGGCGATCCTCATCGTCAGCGTGTGGACGCCGGCCGCCGATCCGGCGATCGCCCATCGCTGGTTTTCATGGCCCAACGCCGCCTGGCTCGCCCCGGTGCCGATCATCACCGCGGTTCTCGCCTGGGTCGTCTGGCGGGCGCTGAACGGGCGCGGCGACGCGGGGCCGTTCGTCGGGGCGGTCGGCCTGTTCCTGATGTCCTACCTCGGGATCGCCATCAGTCTTTGGCCGATGATCGTGCCCCACCGCTACACCCTCTGGCAGGCCGCCTCCTCGGAGAGCACCCAGGCGTTCCTTCTGGTCGGCACCCTTGTGCTGCTGCCGGTCATTCTTCTCTATACGGGCTGGTCCTACTGGGTCTTCCGGGGAAAAGTGCGGGCCGACATCGGCTATCACTGATGGCTCAGCTTTGGCTGGCCGCGGCGCGCCGGCGCGCCTGAACGTCGGTGAGCCGTGTCTCGAGACGGTTCGGACCCTGGTCCCTGGCGGCGATGACACTGGCGTTATGCTCGCGGACATCGCGCGCGGTGAATCAACTCCCCGCCGCCGCGCTCCGGAACAAAGGCCTTCAGAGTCCGTTGGGTGGGCGTCGGCCATGCGTCCGGACGCCGGCGGACGGAGCTTTCGGCCTGGTGGAGAGAGATGGTCAAACACGCCGCCTCTCCGTCGCCCGCCGACCGCCAGGCCCTGCTCGCCGATCATCGCCGACTGAAGATGGCCCGCTCGGCGCACGCCTATGTGCGCGGCTCGACCGAGAAGTTCTATCAATGGCTGGAAGCCCGCGGCGATCACGGCCTGCCCCGGGGACCGCCGGTGTGGATATGCGGCGATTGCCATCTCGGCAATCTGGGGCCGGTGGCCAGCGCCGCCGGCGAGGTCGAGGTTCAGATCCGCGACCTCGACCAGACGGTGATCGGCAATCCGGCCCACGATCTCATCCGCCTGGGCCTCTCCCTGGCCACGGCGGCGCGCGGATCGGATCTCCCCGGCGTGACCACCGCCTCGATGCTCGAGGAGATGATGGCCGGATACCAGGCGGCTGTGGGCGGCGAGGGGGAGACCGGCGGGCCATCGAAACGGCCGCGGGCCATCGACGCGGCTCTCAATCGGTCCATCGCCCGGCGCTGGCGGGATCTGGCCCAGGCGCGGATCGAGGATGTCCTGCCGCGCATTGCACGCGGAACACGGTTCTGGGATCTGGGCGAGGACGAATCCGCCGCCCTGGCGGAACTGTTCTCCACCGACGATGTCCAGCGCATGGTGACGGCGCTCAAATCTCGCGACGCGGACGCCGATGTCAGCCTCATCGACGCGGCCTACTGGATGAAGGGCTGCAGTTCGCTCGGCCGCCTGCGCTACGCGGCGCTGGTCGGGGTCGGCGGATCGCCGGGCCGGGCGGAAGAACTCTGCCTGATCGACGTCAAGGAGGCGGTCCAGCCGGCCGCCCCGCGCTATCCGGACGCCGTCATGCCCAGGGTCAACGCCGAGCGGGTGGTCGCCGGCGCCCGTGCCCTGTCGCCGCACCTGGGCGAGCGAATGCTGGCCGGCCGGCTGCTCGGGCGGAGCGTGGTCCTGCGTGAACTGCGACCGCAGGATCTCAAGCTGGAGATCGACACCCTGAGCCGCGAAGAGGCCAAGGCGGCTTCCCACTACCTGGGCGCGGTCGTCGGCAGGGCGCACGGGGGCCAGATGGCCCCGGAGGTTGGGGCCGAGTGGCGCGCCGATCTCTTCCGGCGCTGGCCCAAGGGGCTGGACGCCCCGTTCTGGCTGTGGTCGAGCATCGTCGATCTGGTCGCCAGCCACGAAGCGGCCTACCTCGAACACTGTCGCCGCTACGCCCTCGCCGAACACGCGGCCTGAAGGACGCGCGACGATGATCCAGGCATTTCTCTACGACGCGAACGGAGAGGATCGCGAGATCGATCTCGGACCCGGCGTCACGGACACGCTTTCCGAGCAGCATATCCTCTGGGCCGACGTCGGCGCGCCCGACGCCGAGGACATGCGCCGCCTGATCGCCGCCTTCGATCTGACCCCGCAATGCGTCGCCGGCCTGACGCGACCCAGAATCGCTTTCGCCCTCGACAACTACGCCGACTATTTCCACTGCGATCTGTTCGCCGTCCTGCCGCACGCCGAGGCCAAGGGGCGTCTGCCGCGCACCGCCAAGGCGTCCCGGCTGGATTTTGTCGTCGCCCCCCAGTGGCTGATCACCCTCCACGCCGATGACGTGCCTTTCCTCCAGGAATTTCGCGACCAGGACAAGGCGGAGACCTTGATCGGAGGGTTGACCGGCCCGCAGGTGGCGGCCTCGCTGTTGGACTGGCACCTGGAGTCCTTCCTCGGAGCGCTGGAGGATGTCGAACTCTACACCGACGCCCTGGATGCGCGGATTCTCTCCCGGACGCGCGTCCGGGAAGCGCTGCTCGGCGACGTCGTGCTCGGCCGGCGCTATGTTTCCAGCCTGCGCCGCATGCTCGGGCCGCAGCGATCGATCTTCTACGGGGTTTCCCGCCCGGACTTCACCCAGATCGCCAATACCGAGGCCGCCGTGCATTTCCAGGCCCTCGAACGCCGTTTCGAACGCACGCTCGACGCCATCGAACATGGCCGTGAACTGATGCAGAGCTCCTTCGATCTGTTCACCACCCGGACCGCCGAAACCACCAACATGCTGATCCGCAGGCTGACGTTCCTCAGCGTCTTGCTGGGCGCCACCGCCGCGGTCGCCGGTCTGCTCGGCATGGATTTCAAGCCGCCCTTCTCCAGCGGCGGCGGGATCGCGTTCTGGATCGTGGTCGGAACCCTGGCTTCCCTGACCGCCGGAGCGGTGACCGTGGGCCGACTTCGCAAGTGGATATGACGACGATGACCGGGACGACGCGACTGCTGCTCCACGAGGCCTCCCTCGCCCGGGTGCGGGACGCCCTGGCCGCTCACGGCCGGGCGCTGACCCTCCTGGTCATGGACCGCCATGGCCAGATCACCGTCGAGGGCCAGGCGGCCGACACCGACCCGTCGGGGCCGGACGCGGCCTGGGCGAGCAACGATGTCTTCGAGAGCCCGGCCGCCCGCGCGTTCATGGTCGCCATGCTCAAGGCCCCGAAACTCGCCTGGGTGCAGAGCGCCGCCGCCGGCTTCGATCACCCGATCTTCCGCCAGCTGGTCGAAAAGGGCGTGCGGCTGACGCCGACCCACACCTATGGCGTCGGCATCTCGGAATATGTCGTCGCCGGCGTGCTCGATCACTTCCAGCGCGGACCGGAGCGGCGCGCGGCGCGGGCGGCGAAGGCGTGGCGCAGGTTTTCCCTGCGCGAAGTGATGGGGACGCGGTGGCTGATCGTCGGCTTCGGCGGCATCGGCCAGGCGGTCGCCGAACGCGCCCGGGCCTTCGGCGCGGTGATCACCGGGGTGCGCCGCGATCTCGCGCCCCACCCGCTGGCGGAGACCATTGCCCCGATCGACCAGCTCCCGGTCCTGTTGCTCCGGGCCGACGTGGTCGTGCTCGCCACGCCGCTCACCGCCGCCACCCACCGGCTGGCGGACGCCGCCTTCTTCGCGGCCATGAAACCCGGCTCCGTCCTGGTCAACATCGGGCGCGGCGGCCTGGTCGATGAGACCGCCCTCCTGGCCGCGCTGGATCGCGGTGTCCCGGAACACGCCGTGCTGGACGTCTTCGAGACCGAACCGCTGCCGGCGGAAAGTCCCTTCTGGATCCATCCGCGAGTGAGCCTCACCGCCCACACCTCCGGTATCACCAGCGGCCAGCGCGCCCGCAACGACGCGGCGTTCCTGGAAAACCTGTCGCTGTTCCTGGCCGGCGAGCCGCCGCCGGGCGCGGTCGATGCGCGCGACGTCCTGGCCAGCTAGCCGCCGACGACCGAGACCGCGGTTCCCGGATTGGCGTCGGCGACGTGAACGCGGGCATGAAGCTGTTTGGCCAGGGCCTCGACGATGCTGGTGCCCAGGCCCGGCTTGAGGCTGGCGGCGTCGGCGGGCATGCCGACGCCGTCGTCATCGACCGACAGCGTCCACTTTGGGCCGTCCGAGGCGTAGGCGACGCTGATCTTGCCGGTCCGTCTGCCCGGGAAGGCGTGCTTGAGCGCGTTGATCACCAGTTCGGTGACGATCAGCCCGAGGCTCACGGAAACATCGGCGGTGGTCACGCTCTCGTCGGCGGAGACCGCCAGGCTGAGCTGCTTGTGGTCGCGGATCATCGACGCGCCGATGCTCTCGCAGAGGTCGGCGAGGTAGGGGCGCAAGGCGACACCACTCAATTGGGAAGCGGCGAGCTGGCGTTGCACGGCGGCCACCGACATCACCCGCTGGTGGGCCTCGTGCAGATGGGTCCGGGTTTCCTCCGAATCGACCTTGCGGGCGCTCTGCAACAGGACGCTGGCGATGATCTGCAGGCTGTTGGCGACCCGATGCTGGATCTCCTGGAGCAGGATCGCCTTCTCGCGGATCAGATCGTCCTTGATCTTCTCGCTGGCCCGGGCGTCGGTGACGTCGGCGACCGCCAGGACCAGACGCACGTTTTCCGCGTCCGCGTAGTCGAGCTTTCGGGCGTTGAGCACCAGATGGCGGGTCTGGCGACCCTCGCGCACGAGATCCATCTCGTAGGCGTCGATCTCCGCGCTTCCCGAAAGGGTGGACTTCAGCAGGGAGCGTAGCTGCGCCACGTCCCATTCGCCGGCCCCGAGCGCGAACAGCGGACGATCCGGCGCGCTCGCCGGATCGATCCCGAACGATCGGAAGAACGAGGCGCTGGCCGCGACGATGGTCAGGTCGCCGTCGAGAAGCACCACCGGCGCGGTGCTGGAGGCGATCACCGCCAGCGCCAGGCTGAGGGCGGCCTCGGGGTGGAGCGGCTGATGGGCGGCCATGGCGCTGCCCTCTTCAAGCAACCGGAGACTCGCGGAGCGCGAGCCATACCCGGAGACGGTGACATCGAGACGCCGCCTGCCCTTGGCGGACGATGGGTTCGTCGTCACCGCCGACCATAGCACGGATCATCGACGGATTGTAACTTGGCGGTGGATCGGTATCCATCTCTCGCGCCGTGCCGGCCGGCGTGGACAGGAAGGCCCGACGATGTCGCAGCACCAGCGAGAACGACACCGCACCGGCCACATCGGCTGGCTCCGCGCCGCCGTGCTCGGGGCCAACGACGGCCTGCTTTCCACCGCCAGCCTGGTCCTGGGCGTCGCCGCGGCGCACGGCTCTCGCGGCGGCGTGCTGATCGCCGGCATCGCCGGCCTGGTCGCCGGATCGATGTCGATGGCGGCGGGAGAATATGTTTCCGTCCACTCGCAGAAGGACACAGAAGAGGCCGATCTCGAACTCGAGCGCGCCGAACTGGCGGCGGACGCCAAGGGCGAGCACCGGGAACTGGCGGCGATCTACGTCGGCCGGGGCCTGGAGCCCGGCCTGGCGAGGCAAGTCGCCGATCAGCTCATGGCCCATGACGCCCTGGGCGCGCACGCCAGGGACGAACTGGGTATTTCCGCGACCCTCGAGGCCCGCCCGATCCAGGCCGCGGTCGCCTCGGCCCTCAGCTTCGCCACCGGCGCGGCGATGCCGATCCTGGTCACCGCGGTGACGCCCGCGTCCGGTCTGATCGTCTTCGTCTCGGCGACATCGCTGCTGTTTCTCGCCGTGCTGGGCGCCCTGGCGGCGCGGGCCGGTGGCGCGAACATGATCGTCGGCGCCCTGCGCGTCACCTTCTGGGGGGCGGCGGCGATGGCCGTGACCACCGGCGTGGGGGCCTTGTTCGGGACGGTGGTTTAGCGGGAACGGGCGGCCGGCCGGTCGCCTAGCGGAACAGGGTGCGGGCGACCTCATAGGCGCACCACAGCCAGGCGGCGACGCCGCCGGCGGCCAGGGCGATCTCGAGCAGGCTTCGCGATTCGCCGTCGGTCGCTCGGCGCGAACGCTTTGCCGACCGGTCGGGAGGGGTCAGTGCGGGATCCGGTCGCATCCACTGGTTGGTGGGCATTGTCGTGCGTCGTCCCGTTGCGGCACGCCGTTCGAAGCGGCGCCCGCCACGTCGCAAGGGCCGCGCCGAGGTCGCCGGCCCACGCCGCGGAAATTGACAAACCCGGCGCGTGGGCGCGAGACTTGCGCCCTGAGCAAACACCCATGCTCAAAGGGAGGCATGGCCATCAACATGCGCCTCTTGTTCGCCTGCGCCGCGCTCGCGCTCCTGCCCGGGGAGCCGGCGGCGGCCATGGTCACGATGTTCGGTGGCGGCCCGGCCGAACAGTGCGCCAAGGCCGCCTTCGACGGCCTGTCGGACGCCGAATCGATCCGCGTCTGCGACGACGCCCTGCTGTCCCAGGAGCTCGATCCGGCCGACAGGGCGGCGACCCTCACCAACCGCGGGGTGATGAAGCTGAGGCGAGCGGCCTGGGAGGACGCCCGCCAGGACTTCGACGCGGCGATCGCGCTGGCGCCCAAGGTCGGCGAAGCGTGGATGAACCGCGGGGCCGTCAACCTCGGCGAGAAGCGCTACCGCCAGGGACTCCAGGACATCGACAAGGGCCTGGCGCTCGGCGTCACCGAGCCGGAGAAGGCCTACTACGACCGCGCCCTGGCCCACGAGGGGCTCGACGACGAGACCTCCGCCTATTTCGACTATCAGCAGGCCGCGAGCCTGAAGCCGGATTGGGCGCTGCCCCAGGAACAACTCCTGCGCTTTACGGTCACCCGGCGCTGATTCGTGAAAAATTCCTCCCTCCCCTTTATGGGGAGGGTGGACCGCGAAGCGGGACGGGTGGGGCTGTGCGAAACCCCACGAACCTCGGGGTTGATCGACACTGCCCCACCCTGCCGACGCTTCGCGTCGGCTGTCCCTCCCCATGAAGGGGAGGGAGGTTTGTTCACACGCTCGAAGTGGCCAGCAGCCGCTTGACCGACGCGCGGCGGGGCGTAGGGTCTGGGCCGTTCTCCGGGGTGTCCCGATCTTGACGGGACTGAGAGGCCGCCCGACATGGCGGCGACCCGCCGAACCTGATCCGGGTCATGCCGGCGAAGGGAGGGAACGAGGGATGCGCGCCGCTCGGCGCGGTCCGTCCTCCGCCATCGCGGGCCTGGCTCTCTCTGAAGCCATGCCGACGGGCGGAAAGATCATCGATGAACATCCAGGCGCCGATCGAGACCATGATTCCCACCGGCGAGCGGCCGGGATCGCGCAAGGTCTTCCAGGCCGGCGTCCTGCACCCGTGCCTGCGGGTGCCGTTCCGCGAGGTCGCCGTCCATCCCTCGGCCGGCGAGCCGCCGGTGACCCTGTACGATCCCTCGGGACCCTATACCGATCCCGCCGCCGCCATAGATATCAAGCGTGGCCTGGAGCGGACGCGGGAAGCCTGGGTGCTGGCGCGCGGCGATGTCGAGGCGGTGGCGCCGCGCGCGGTGAAGCCGGAAGACAACGGCAACGCCCGGGGCCGCCATCGCGCGCCGCAATTCATCTCCAGCCGGCTGCCGTTCAGGGCCAGGCCCGGCGCGGCGGTGACCCAGCTCGAATACGCCCGCGCCGGCGTGATCACTCCGGAGATGGAGTTCGTGTCGATCCGCGAGAACCTGCGGCGCGAGGCCGCCGATCCCTTTATCCGCGACGGCGAGGACTTCGGGGCCGAGATCCCCGATTTCGTCACCCCCGAGTTCGTCCGCGCCGAGGTGGCGCGCGGGCGGGCGATCATCCCGGCCAACATCAACCACGGCGAACTGGAACCGATGGCCATCGGCCGCAACTTCCTGGTCAAGATCAACGCCAACATCGGCAATTCGGCCGTCCTTTCCTCCGTCCAGGACGAGGTCGACAAGATGGTCTGGGCGATCCGCTGGGGCGCCGATACGATCATGGACCTCTCCACCGGCCGCAACATCCACAACATCCGCGAGTGGATCATCCGCAATTGCCCAACGCCCTTGGGCACCGTGCCGATCTACCAGGCGCTGGAGAAGGTCGGCGGCGTCGCCGAGGACCTCACCTGGGAGGTGTTCCGCGACACCCTGATCGAACAGGCCGAGCAGGGTGTGGACTACTTCACCATCCACGCCGGCGTGCGCCTGGCCTATGTGCCGCTCACCGCCCGCCGGGTGACGGGGATCGTCTCGCGCGGCGGTTCGATCATGGCCAAGTGGTGCCTCGCCCACCACCGCGAGAGCTTCCTCCACGAACACTTCGAGGACATCTGCCGGATCATGCGCGCCTATGACGTGTCGTTCTCCTTAGGCGACGGCCTGCGGCCCGGCTGCATCGCCGATGCCAACGACGCCGCCCAGTTCGCCGAGCTGGAGACTCTGGGCGAACTCACCAAGGTCGCCTGGAAGCATGGCGTCCAGGTGATGATCGAAGGCCCCGGCCACGTGCCGATGCACAAGATCAAGGCCAACATGGAAAAGCAGCTCGCGGTCTGCCACGAGGCCCCGTTCTATACCCTGGGGCCGCTGACCACCGACGTCGCCCCCGGCTACGACCACATCACCTCGGCCATCGGCGCGGCGATGATCGGCTGGTTCGGCACCGCCATGCTCTGCTACGTGACCCCCAAGGAGCACCTGGGGTTGCCCGACCGCGAGGACGTCAAGCAAGGCGTGATCGCCTACAAGATCGCCGCCCACGCCGCCGACCTCGCCAAGGGCCACCCCTCCGCCCGCGCCTGGGACGACGCCCTCTCCCGCGCCCGCTTCGAATTCCGCTGGGAAGACCAGTTCAATCTCGGCCTCGATCCCGAAACCGCTCGCGAGTTCCACGACGAATCCCTGCCCAAGGAAGCCATGAAGACCGCCCACTTCTGCTCCATGTGCGGGCCGAAGTTCTGCTCGATGAAGATCAGCCAGGAAATCCGCGACGCCGCCGCCGGCCAGAACGACGTGGCGGCGGCCGGCATGGCCCAGATGGCGGAGAAGTTCCGCGCCGGGGGCGGGGAGATCTACGTGGCGGCGGAGGGGTAGCCCGATTTTGGCAATCTTTGCCAGTCGTTGTATGGTCCGGCATGGCCACGCGCAACGTCAACCTGACCGACACGCTCGACCGCTTCGTCGAGGATCGGGTCACGTCGGGGAGCTATCAGAACGCCAGCGAGGTGGTGAGGGCGGCGCTTCGCCTGCTGAAGGAACGATCCGATCGGGAGGCGATCAAGCTGGAGCGGTTGCGGGCGGCGATCCAGGTTGGCATCGACGAACTCGACGCCGGGCAAGGTGAAACCGTCGAGTGGGATCAGCTCGACGCGTGGCTGGCGGCGCGCGGGCGCCGTGATCCCCGGTGATCGATCTGGAGATCGCGCCGCGCGCCCGGCGCGATTTGGACAGTATCCTCGAAGAAAGCGAGGCGTCGTTCGGGGCTGTCGTCGCTGATCGCTATCGACTCTTGCTGGGCACGGCTTTGCGTGACCTGAGGATGAACCCTGGGCGGCCAGGCGTTCGTGCGCGCGCCGATCTGCCACCCGGAATCTTCCTCTACCCTGTCAGGCACAGCCGCTAGCGCGTTTCGCAGGGGAGCCGGATCGCGCGACCCCGGCATGTCCTGGTCATTCGGGCCGTGGGAAATGTGTTGGAGGCGGTTCGGGTCCTGCACGACGCCATGGACCTTCCGCGCCATATCGATGACCCGTGAAACCATGACCTCCTCAACGCCCGCATGTCGTTGACCATTTTCGGCTCTTCGCGGTCTCGGACCATCCGCCATGGCGAACAACCTCTACCTCGCCAAGAAGTATCGATCCGCCGGGTTCGCGCCGCTCTACCCGCGAACCGCCCAGGGCGAGGCCGAGGCGTGGCGCTGAATCCTGTGGGCGCGGGGCGATCTGGAGCCCTGGGTGCAGCGCGACGCCAAGCTCGAGCGATTGCGCCAGATCATTGACGCCGCGCGCGCCAGGCGCGAATGATTCGGCGTCTAGTCTTACTTCGTCATGACCGTAGCGCGGGGCTTGTCAGCCCGCTCTTTTCGTCGCTTGCAAATGCGGGCTGGAAGCCCGCGCTCCGAAAAGAGCGACGGCGTCATGTCGGTGAAGTCAATGCGGTCCCCCCTTTCCGACGCAGTAGCAGTAGCGCGTTCGCCTTCTCGGATCGCGCCGCTCGCTCGGCGCCTGTCCGCCGATTGACAGCCGCCGGTCCGCGCACATATCTACCTTGTCGATACATGGAGGTTGGAGATGCGCGCGCACGTTCGCAAATGGGGCAACAGCGCTTCGGTGAGGATCCCGGCTTCGGTGATGGCCTCCGCCGATCTCGGCATCGATCAGGCGATCGATATCCGCGAGGAGGGAGGCAGGATCGTCATCGAGCCGGTCAGGGGGCCGGTCCATGACCTCGACCGCTTGCTGGATAGGATGACGCCGGAAACCTACCCCGACGAGGTCGACTTCGAGCCGCCGATGGGCCAGGAATCGTGGTGAGTCCGGACTACGTCCCGGACGCAGGAGATATCGTCTGGCTGCATTTCGACCCTCAGGCCGGTCACGAGCAGGCCGGCCATCGTCCGGCTCTTGTCCTGACCCCGGCCCGCTACAACGGCCAGCGCGGCATGATGATCTGCTGTCCGATGAGTTCGAGGATCAAGGGCTACGTCTTCGAGGTGATGGTCAGCCGCGATCCGCCCAGCGTGATACTCGCCGACCAGATCAAGAGCCTCGACTGGCGGGCGCGCCGCGCCGAGCCGAAGGGCGCGGTGTCACCGGAGGTGTTGGCGAACGTTCAGGCGTTGATGCGATCCTTGTTGCGGTTGTGAGCCGAGCCGAACCTGGGCGAGATGATCAGCGCGTGACGCGATCGCCCCTTGCGCCATGAGAACGGCGCCGCTCAAGGGATTGGCGCGCGACTGGCGGTTCGTGACCGCACTCATCCGCACCCTGGCGCGGGTGCGCTCGATCTCGGCGACATCGACGCGACTGATCTGCGACGATCTCGAGGCGGCCGTCGATCGCTGGCGCGACAGGCCGGCGATCAGTTTCGGCGGGCAAAACCTCAGCTACGGCGAGCTCGACGCCCTCGCCAACCGCTTCGCCCACCTCGCCCTGGCGCGGGGCCTGGCGCGCGGCGACACGGTGGCCATCCTGCTCCCCAACCGACTGGAATACCTCGCTCTCTGGTATGGCCTTTCCAAGGTCGGCGTGGTCGCGGCCCTGATCAACGGCGAGCTGCGCGGCGAGGCCCTCGCCCATTGCCTGAAGACTTCGGCCGCCAGGATCTGCGTGGTCGATGAAACCACCGCCGCGCGCCTGGAGGCGCCGACGGCGGCCTGGAACCTCGACGATGGCCTGGCCGATGCTCCCACTTCCCGGCCACCAAGGCAGGGGAGGGCGGGGATGACCGCCGCCGACACCGCCCTCCTGATCTACACCAGCGGCACCACCGGCCTCCCCAAGGCCGCGCGGATCACCCACATGCGCGCCCAGCTCTACATGCGCGGCTTCGCCGGCGCGACCGGGGCCGGTCCCGCCGACCGGCTGTACCTGACCCTGCCGCTGCACCACGCCACCGGCGGCCTCTGCGCCATGGGCGCGGCGCTGCTCAACGGTGGCTCGGTGGCCCTGAAGCGGACCTTCTCGGCCAGTCATTTCTGGGCCGACGTGGCCTTCGAGCGCGCCACCCTCTTCGTCTACATCGGGGAACTCTGCCGCTATCTCGCCAACCAACCGGTCCGTCCGCAGGAACGGGCGCATCACCTGCGCCTGGCGTTCGGCAACGGCCTTCGTCCGGATGTCTGGGAGATCATGGAGACGCGCTTTGGCGTGCCGCGCGTGCTTGAGTTCTACGGTTCGACCGAGGGCAACGTGTCGATGTTCAACTTCGACGGCCGCCTGGGGGCCATCGGCCGGGCGCCGCCGTGGCTGCCGGGCCTGCTCAACGTCGCCCTGGTCCGTTTCGATGTCGAGACCGAGACGCCGGTGCGCGGCGCCGGCGGGCTCTGTATCGCCACCGACATCGGGGAGGCCGGCGAATGCCTTGGCCGCATCGGCGAGAACGCCCGCGGCGCCTACGCCGGCTACGCCGATCGCGGCGCCAGCCAAAAGAAGGTCCTGCGCGACGTCTTCCGGGCGGGGGACGCCTGGTTCGCCACTGGCGACCTCATGCGTCGCGACGCGGCGGGCTACTTCTACTTCGTCGATCGGGTCGGCGACACCTTTCGCTGGAAGGGCGAAAACGTTTCCACCGGCGAGGTCGCCCAGAGTCTCCTGGCCGTCCCCGGCGTCATGGAGGCCAACGTCTACGGCGTCGCCGTGCCCGGCATGGATGGCCGCGCCGGCATGGCCGCGCTGGTCGTCCGCGAAGGGTTCGACCTCACCGCTCTGGCGGCGCGCCTCGACGCCGACCTTCCGCCCTGGGCCAGACCCCTGTTCGTCCGCCTCCTGCCCAGGATCGAGACCACCGGCACCTTCAAGCACCGAAAGGCCGAACTCGTCGCCGACGGCTTCGACCCGGCGAGGGCGGCGGGTCTCCTCTATTTCCGCGACCACGCCGGCGGTTTCGTTCCCCTGACGCCGGCACTGCACACCCTGATCGCGGTTGGCGAGGAACGAATCTAGGAAAAGCACTTTACATCACAAAGTGCACGGCGTTATGAAGGTTCCAACAGGAGAACCCTCGCCATGACCGACGAACTTCGCGATCTTCACGCCGATATCGCCTTTCTCAAGGACATGGCCGAGGAGGGCCGGTCAACGCCGCTTCTCGGCGGCTCGATCCTGGTTGTCGCCGGGGCGGTATTCGGTCTCGCCAACTTCGGCGAGTGGACCTTGATGAGCGGCCGCATATCGGCGCCTCCCTGGGTGTCCGGGGCGATCTGGCTGGCGTCCGTGGCGATCTTCATGACCGCGCTGGCCGTCATCGTGCGCCGCCTCAATCGCGCCAAGGACGGGACGGCCGCCAATCGCGCCACCGCCATCGCCTGGCAGGGCGCCGGCTGGACGATGTTCACCCTGTTCGCGTCGGTGGCGATCGTCTGCTGGCGGACCCGCAGCGGCGTCCCGACCTTGCTGCTGCCCTCGATCATCATGGCCCTCTATGGCCTTGGCTGGATGGTCGCCGCCGCCATGACCGGCAGACGCTGGATCTGGCTGACGGCGATCGGCTGCTATGCCGCGGCCCTGGTGCTGGCGGTGTTCAGCGTCACCCCCGAGGTCTACCTGATCCACGCCGTGACCTTGGTCCTGTTCGCCCTCCTGCCCGGCCTCGTCCTGATGCGCCAGGCCGGGCGGCCCACCTGACGGGTGAGGGGACGATGGACGATTTCGACGTCGGGACCATCGACGAGGTCATTCACGGCCGCCTTCGCCTGGGCGTCATGGCCTGGCTCGCCGGCCGCGAGGGCGCCGACTTCAACGAACTCAAGGCTCGCCTGCAGGCCACCGACGGCAACCTCTCGGCCCATCTGCGCAAGCTTGAGGACGCCGGCTATGTCGCCATCGACAAGCGCTTCGTGGGCCGCAAGCCCCTGACCCGAATCCGTCTCACCGATCCCGGCCGCACGGCCTTCGTCGCCTACCTCGACGCCATGGCGAAACTGGTCGCCGAAGCGTCTTAGAAAACCGATCCTGGAGCAACCCGATGACCCGTCACGAGTCCACCATCGTTCTCGCCGCCATCCTTCTCATCGCCCCGGTCGGCCCGGTCATGGCGCGGGCCGCCGCGACGACCGCGTCTTCGACGCGGCTGTTTGCGGACAGCCGCCTGGCGACCTTCGATCGCATCAGCATCGAGATCGTCGGGCATGGCCCCGATCTCGTCTTCATTCCCGGCCTCGCCTCGTCCCGCGAGACGTGGAGAGCCACCGCCGAGCGGCTCCGCGACCGCTACCGGCTGCACCTCATTCAGATCGCGGGCTTCGCCGGCGAGCCCGCGCGGGGCAACGCCGACGGACCGGTGGTCATTCCCACCGCCGAAGCCATCGACGCCTACATTGTCGGCCAGAAGTTGAGCCCGGCGGTGGTCATCGGCCATTCCCTGGGCGGAACCATCGCCCTGTGGCTGGCCGAACACCATCCAGATCACCTGAAGAAAATCCTCCTCGTCGATACCCTGCCTTTCTTCGCCACGGTGATGATGGGTCCTGGCGCGACCCCCGATCAGGTCCGCGGGGTGGCGGAGAAGATCCGCACCGGGCCGCCTCAACCGGCCGAGGCCCGCGACCGGATGCTGGCGGCAATGGTCACCGGTCCAACTAAAAGGGCGCGCCTCGCCGATTGGGCCAAGGCGAGTGATCCGACCGTGGTCGCCAACGCCCTGGCCGACGACCTGGAACTCGACCTCCGCCCTGGCCTCGCCGCCATTCCAACGCCGATCACCCTGCTCTATCCTGACTATCTCTCGGTGGGCATGCCGGCGGGCGCCGCCGATGGCCAATACGGCGCCGCCTACGCCGCGGCTCCGCATAAGGTCTTGAGGCGGGTCGATCATTCCCTGCACTTCATCATGCTCGATCAGCCCGAAGCCTTCGCCGCCGACCTCGACGCCTTCCTCGGCTCCTGACCAATCTACCCTCCCTCCCCTTCATGGCTTGCATATGCACACATCTCGGAGATCGGGGTGGAAAGCTCCTCCACCGTAGGGGGAGGGGGTGTTCCGCGGCGCCGGCGTGGCCACGCGAGGATCGTGAACGGCGACGAACGCCTTTGAACACCCTTCTCCCCTTGCGGGAGAAGGTGGCCCGCGGGAGCGGGTCGGATGAGGGGTCTCGCTGAACATTCGGACTATCCTTCGGCAAGCTCATTCCAATCGCCGGAGCGACCCCTCATCCGGCCGCCTTCGGCGTCCACCTTCTCCCGCAAGGGGAGAAGGGTAGTGACTCCGCCCGCCCTCCCCACGACCGCGCCGGAGGTCCATATTGCCGGCCATGGCCGACGAAGAATCCTCCCCATTGATCGGCGCCGCCCTGATCAAGGACCAGGTGCGCCGGCTGCCCGACGCGCCGGGGGTCTACCGGATGTTCGGCGAGGGCGGCGAGGCGCTCTACGTCGGCAAGGCCCGTTCGCTGAAGAAGCGCGTCGCGCAATACCCGCAAGGTCGCCCGCACACCCAGCGCATCGCCCTGATGGTCGATCTCACCCGGTCCATGGAGTTCACCACCACCCGCACCGAGACCGACGCCCTGCTGCTCGAAATCAACCTCATCAAGCAGCTGAAACCGCGCTTCAACGTCCTCCTGCGCGACGACAAGTCCTTCCCCGAGATCGTCATCCGCCGCGAGCATCCCGCCGCTCAGCTGCGCAAGCACCGCGGCGCCCACTCGATCAAGGGCGACTACTTCGGCCCCTTCGCCAGCGCCTGGGCGGTGAACCGCACCCTCAACACCCTGCAGAAGGCGTTCCTGCTGCGCTCCTGTTCGGACAGCGTCTACGAGAGCCGCACCCGGCCGTGCATGCTCCACCAGATCCGCCGCTGCTCGGCCCCCTGCACCGGCCTCATCGCCCTGGACGACTACCGCGATCTGGTCGGCCAGGCCGAGGCCTTCCTGCGCGGCAAGAGCCGCACCGTCATGGGCCGGATGAGCGCCGACATGCAGGCCGCCTCCGACGCCCTGGAGTTCGAGCGCGCCGCCCGCCTGCGCGACCGTATCCGCGCCCTGTCCTCGATCGCCCAGGAAACCCAGATCAACGCCGAGACGGTGGACGAGGCCGACGTCTTCGCCCTCACCGCCGAGGGCGGCCAAGCCTGCGTCCAGGTATTCTTCTTCCGCGCCGGCCAGAACTGGGGCAACCGCGCCTACTTCCCCCGCGTCGATCGCACCGACGGCGACGCGGAAATCATCGCCGCCTTCATCGGCCAGTTCTACGAGGACCGCCCGATCCCACGCCTCATGCTGGTCAGCCATGAACCCGCCGACGGCGCCCTGCTGCGCGAGGCCTTCTGCCTCAAGGCCGGCCGCAAGGTCGAAATCGCCCTGCCCAAACGCGGCGAGAAACACCGTCTGGTCGAACACGCCCTCCTCAACGCCCGCGAGGCCCTCGGCCGCCGCATGGCCGAGAGCTCGGCCCAGGCGAAGATCCTGTCGGCGGTATGCGAGACCTTCGCCCTCGAGGCGGCGCCCGAGCGCATCGAGGTCTACGACAACTCCCACATCATGGGGACCAACGCCGTCGGCGGCATGATCGTCGCCGGCCCCGACGGGTTCCAGAAGAACCAGTACCGCAAGTTCAACATCAGGAGCGCCGACCTCACTCCCGGCGACGACTACGGCATGATGCGCGAGGTTCTGCGCCGCCGCTTCGCGCGCCTGGCCAAGGAGGAAGAGGCCGGCGAAAACCCGCCGCGGCCCGATCTCGTCCTGCTCGACGGCGGGGCCGGTCAGCTGGCGGTGGCCCGGGAGACCATGGCCGACCTCGGCGTCGATGACATCGCCCTGGTCGGCGTCGCCAAGGGACCCGACCGCGACGCCGGCCTCGAACGCTTCTTCATCGACGGCAAGGCGCCGTTCATGCTTGAGCCCAAGAGCCCGGTGCTCTACTACCTCCAGCGCCTGCGCGACGAAGCCCACCGCTTCGCCATCGGCGCCCACCGCACGCGGCGAACCCTGGAGATGAAGAAAAACCCTCTCGACGACATCGAGGGTGTCGGACCGGGGCGCAAGCGCGCCCTCCTCCACGCCTTCGGCTCGGCCCGCGGCGTGTCCCGAGCCTCCGTCGACGACCTCGCCAAGGTCGCCGGCGTCAGCGCCCCCCTCGCCCAACGCATCTTCGACTATTTCAGGAAGAGCGCGTGAACCTCACTCAGCTACCCTTCTCCCCTCGCGGGAGAAGGTGGCCCGCGAGAGCGGGTCGGATGAGGGGCCGCGCTGAACCTTCGGACTACCTTCGGCCAAGCTCATCCCAAACGCCGGTGCGCCCCCTCATCCGGCCGCCTCTCGGCGTCCACCTTCTCCCGCGAGGGGAGAAGGATACGAGGGCGTGCGGCCCTCGCTCCGCTCAGTGATATATATCCGTCCACAGCTTCCAGGCGCCGTCGACCTTGCGCCAGACGACCACATAGGTGCCGCGCACATTGGCGGGCTTGTCGCCCCGCGTGGCGAAGGTGACGACGCCGATCTCGCGGATGTAGTCGGCCGAGAGCCGCTTCACGTCGGTGGCCGTCAGCTTCAGGTCGGCGACCTGCGTGACCATGCCGGCGAACATCGCGCGGATGGCGGGGCCGGTCACCACCGAGCCGTCCGGCGGCAGCACCGTCGCGTCCGGCGCATAGAACGCGGCCAGGGCCGCCGCGTCGCCGCGGCCCGCCGCCGCGGCGAACTGGTCGTCGAGGGCCTGGATGGCCGCCATGTCGTCGGCCGCGGCGGGCGCGGCGGCCGCCAGGCTGGCGCAGGCGACGGCCGCGAAAAGCATTGCACGCATCATGAATTTCCTTGCTCCGTGTCACTTCGGCCTGGGTTGCCAAAGTTCGATCTTGGCGCCGTCGGGGTCCACGATCCAGGCGAACCTGCCGCTGGCGTCGTCATCGCGTTTCAGGATCGCCACCCCTTTCGACTTCAGCCTGGCGGCCATCGCATCCAGGTCATCGACGGCGAAATTGATCATGAACTCGCGCGTCGGCGCGAAATAGTCGGTGGAGCTGGGGAAGGCGTTCCAGACGAGGACGGGAGGCCCAGTCCGCCGAGACCTTTCATGACCGCCAACCCCCGTCACCCATCCGCCAAGCGGTCGATGCTACTCGGTGGTCGTCGGCGCGACCCCTCATCCGTCGGCTTCGCCGACACCTTCTCCCGCAAGGGGAGAAGGGTGACGAACAATCGATCGAGGACTGGATTCGGTATTCCATCCGCCTACGCTGTTCGACTTGAAAGCCCCTATGCTAGCCTGCATTTCTCAAACATGAGTGGATTTTGGCGCTGATGCGGTGGATTTGGACGTTCGCCGACGGCGGCGCGAGGATTTTTCTGAAGCTTCGGTGGGTTGGAGTTGGCGCAGGGCGGCTGCGGCGGCGGTCGCGGCGCTGGTCGTCGGCGCCGGGCATGGCGAGGCGCGCCGTGCGGCGTTGGGGCAGGCGTGGGAGCGGACTGATCGTCAGCCCGAGGAGAAGGCGCGCCGCAGATAGAGATGGGCCATCTCGAACTCGACTTGGTTGGGGCAGCTCGAGGCGATGGCGAAGTGGATGCGGCGCACGCTGGTGCGCACCTGGGCGCCGAGCTTGAGGAGCTTGAGACGGATGGTGTGGACGGCGGCGTCGGCGAGAAGGGTGTGCTTGAGGGCGATCCGGCGCAGGGCCTCCATCAGGACATAGGCGAAGCCGGAGAACATCAGGCGCAACTGGTTGCCGGCCATGGTCTCGCAGGAGGCGCGGTCGGCGAACAGTTCGAACTGCTCGCCGATGCGGTTCTCGCACTCGCCACGGGCGCAGTAGAGGGTTTCGTAGAGGGCGCGGGCCTTCAAGGCCGAGGTCGTCAGCGAGGTGACGACGAAGCGCGGATTGGCGCCCTGCGGGGTGTGCTCGGCCTTGCCCACCACCCGGCGCGCCCGGCTCCAGCTGTCGAGGGTCTGGTAGCGGAAGTCGCGGAACACCCGCGCCGCCTTGCCGGAGGCGGCGCATAGGGTCTCGGCCTGGACCAGCTCACCGGCGAGCATCGCTTCGAGGCGGGCGTTGCGGGCCAGGCCGAACAGGTAATCGACCCGATTGGCTTCGCACCAGGCCATCAGCGCCTCGCGGCAGAAGCCGGAGTCGGCGCGCAGGATGATTTTGACCCGCGGCCAGGCCTGGCGGATCTGGGCCACCATGCGGGCGACCTCTTCCACCGAGCCCGAGGCGCCGTCGATGTTCGAGCGCCGCTGCCGGGCCAGGAGCAGGTGGCGACCGCAGAACACATAGAGCGGCAGATAACAGTAGTGATCGTAGTAGCCATGGAAGAAGCGGCCTTCCTGGTGGCCGTGCAGGGGAATGTCGGTGGCGTCCAGATCGATGACGATCTGGCGCGGCGGCTTGTTGTGGGCTTCCAGGAACAGATCCACGAGCAGGGTGTCGGCCGCCGCCTGATCGAAGTCGATCTTGTGGTATTTGGCGCCGTGTCGCTTGGGCGTCGTCTCCAGGCGATTGAGCTTACTCTTTCCCGCCAGGGCCTCGCAGTCGTCACGAAGGACGGGTCCCAGCTTGCCGGCCAGCACCGCCATCACCGGGTCCTTGCGCAGTTCGTCATGGTCGTTGAGGTCCTCGTAGCCCAGCGCCAGGCCGAAGACGCGCTGGCCGACCAGCGTCTCCAGCCGGTGTTCGACATATCGCGGATCGCGCCGGTCGGTGAAGCACGCGGCAAACCGGTCGATCAGCCCAAGACCCCGATCGACCTGCCCCAACAAAAGCGCGCCGGCGTTGGAGGTGATCGTCCCGCCGTCGAAGCCGGCCATCACCGACCTGCGTCCGACCGCTTCAAATTCGAACCGCTTCGGGTTACAGTCCGTCTGCATCGGGGCCTCATCTTGAATCGAGATAAGCTGTTGCTGCACAACAATTTTCTCAGATTCTCGGCCCCGATGCACCTCCTATCTTTGAGAAATTCAGGCTAG
>DASRLN010000123.1:0-8276 GCA_035648435.1 Caulobacteraceae bacterium | reverse complement strand
GGCCTGGGGTGGCTGGTCGATCATTTCGCCCACACCAGTCCCTGGGGCCTGGTCACTGGTCTGGCGATCGGCGTGACGTTCTCCGTCTACGGCGCGGTGCGCACGGCCTCGCGGATCAGCGCGCGGGCGGAGGCCAAGGCGGTATCTTCCGTTCCGCCGGCGGGTGATGAAGAGGACGAATAGTTGAGGGATTCTAGCGACTGATGGCCGCGATCGAGCCGATGGAACAGTTCCTGGTCCACAAGCTGGTCCAGATTCCACCAATCCCGGTGCCGGGCATCGGGCTGCTCGATATGTCGATCACCAATTCGGTCGCGTTCATGGTCGTCGGGGCGGTTCTGATCTCGCTCTTCTTCCTGGTTTCCGCCAAGCGCGCCCTCGTGCCGGGGCGGATGCAGGCCCTGGCCGAGATGTTGTTCGGAATGGTTGATACGACCTTGACCGCCGGCATAATCGGCGAGCGCGGCCGTCCGTTCCTGCCCTTCGTGTTCACCCTCTTCCTGTTGATCGCGACGCTCAACCTGATGGGTCTGGCGCCGGGCGGCTTTGCCGTGACATCGCAGCTCGCCGTCACCGCCGCCTTGGCGGTAATGACCTTCGCCATCGTGCTGATCGTCGGTTTCGCGCGAAACGGGCTGGGCTTCTTCAAGCTGTTCCTCCCACCCGGTATGCCGCTAGCCGTCGCCATTCCGATGATATTCATCGAACTGATCTCGTTCCTTGTCCGTCCGCTGACGTTGGCCATGCGCTTGTTCGGCAACATGCTGGGCGGCCATGTGGTGACCTATATGTTTGCCAGCTTCGTGATCGGACTGGGATTATTCGGGCTTCAGGGCGGCCTCGCCAGCCTCGGATTTGTCGGCTCGGCGGTCTCGTTCCTGGTCATCGTCGCCCTCCTGGCCCTGGAGTTCGTGGTCGCCTTCCTGCAGGCGTTCGTGTTTGCCGCCCTGACCTGCGTCTATCTCAATGAGGTCGTAAATCTCGATCACGGCCACTAGGCTCCAATCCAAACTTCAAGGGAACTCTTCCATCATGGACAACATCACGGCAGCCAAATACATCGGCGCGGGCTTGGCGATGACCGGCCTGATCGGGGCCGGCGCGGGCCTCGGCATCCTGTTCGGCAACTATCTGCAAGCCGCCATCCGCAATCCCTCGGCCGCGGCCGGCGAGCGTGTCTGGCTGTTCCTGGGCATGGCCCTGGCCGAATCGATGGGCATCTTCGGCCTGGTCATGGGTTTCGTCATCCTGTTCGTGAAGGTCTAGGCGGATCATGGCCGATCCGGCCCCCGCCACCGGGCATGCCGCCGGCGGCCTGCCGCAATTCGACCTGGCCCAATGGCCGGGGCAGATGGTCTGGGTGCTGATCGTCTTCGGCGTCCTGTTCCTTCTCTTCTCGAAGGTTTTCGTGCCCGCCGTCGGCGGCACGATCACCGCGCGGGAAGACAGGATCTCCGGCGACGTGGCCGAAGCGCGGCGCCTGAAGGCCGAGGCCGAGGCGGACGCCGCCGCCGCCGCCGCCGAGATGGAAGCGGTTCGCGCACGGGCTCGAAAGCTCGCCCTCGACGCCCGCAATGAGGCCAAGCAGGCGGCTGCCGCCCGTCGGGCCAGCGAGGACGCCCGGTTCTCCGAGGTGATGGCGGCGGCGGAATCGCGGATCGGCGCCGCGCGGGCCGAGGCCATGACGCACGTCCAGGCCATTGCCGTGACCACGGCCCAGGCGATGATCGAGAAGCTCACCGGCCTTGGGGCCAGCGCCGCCGAAGTCGAACTGGCGATGGCCGGCGCCTCGGGACAACGAGGTTAGAAACCCCATGTCCTGGCTGACCAATCCGCAGGAAGCCGAGTTCTGGATCGCCGTCGGCCTGGCGGTGTTCGCCGCCCTGCTGTGGCGGGCCAAGGTTCCGGGCCTCGCCGCCAAGGCGCTGGACGACGCCGGGGCCAAGGTCCGCGCGCAGCTGGACGAAGCGCGCAGCCTGCGTGATGAAGCCCGGGCGCTCCTGGCGGAGATCAAGGCCAAGCACGAAGCCACCGAGCGGGCCGGCGCGGGGATGATGGCCGCCGCCCGCGCCGACGCCGAACGATTGCGGGCCGAGGCGGCGGTAAAGCTGGAAGAGGACGTCGCGCGCCGGGCCGCGCTCGCGGAACGCAAGATCGCTATCGCCGAGGCCCAGGCCGCCGCCGAGGTCAAGGCGGCCGCCGCCGAGATGGCCGCCGGGGCCGCCGAAGCGGTCTTGGCCGCACGCATCGCCGGGGCCGCTTGCGACCCGCTGATCGACGCCGGGCTGGCGAGACTGGGCGAGCGGTTTACCTGACCAGCAGGCGAATCTGGCCGCGGAACCGGCGGCGCAGCTCGCGGGCGCGGCGCCAGGCGCGGGGCAGGACGGCGCGTTCGAGCCGCAGCGCCTGCTGCCAGGCCACGGCAATGACCTCCGGATGCCGCCGCAGCAGCCGGCGGATGGGGAACAGCACCTTGGGGTGACGGCGCTGCAGGCCGATGAACCGCCTCCGCGCCTCTCGCGATGATCGCAGGACCAGGATCAGGCCGAGGATCAGCACCGGCAGGCCGACGTGGCCGGGCAGCAACGCGAACCCCAGGCCGACGATCATCAGCAGCGCGCCCACCACCAGCAGGAGCGATCGGACGAGCCGGCGGCCCAGGGCGGCGGGGGCGGTGGCGAACATGGTCGGGGACGACATGGCGGGCGACGAAACTTCCGGCGCCGCGAATCTGGATGATCAGCCGCCGCGTTCCTCCCATATGGACCTGGAATCGGCCGCCGACAGGCGCCGAGGGTCCCAATCCGGTCTGTCGCCGCGAGATCACGGCGGCCGTGGCATTTCCGCCATAGGCGCGGTTTGGCGGCCTATTCGGCGGTCCATCGCAGGCGCGGCCGGCGCGCCGCCAGGGTCTCGTCGAGCCGCCGCAGCGGGGCGCTGAACGGCGCGCCCTTGAATCGCTCAACATCGCCGGCCCTGACGGCCGCCGTCAGCTCCAGCAGGGCGTCGCAGAAGCGGTCGAGTTCGCGCCGGGGTTCGGTTTCGGTGGGCTCGATCAGCATTGCGCCGTGCACCACCAGGGGGAAATACATGGTCATTGGATGGAAACCGGCGTCGATCATCGCCTTGGCGAAGTCGAGGGTAGTCACGCCCGTGCCCTCCAGCCAGCGGTCGTCGAACAGGGCCTCATGCATGCACGATCCGATGGGAAACGGTTGGGTCATGGCGCCGGCCAGCCGCGCCTTGATGTAGTTGGCGTTGAGCACCGCGTCCTCGGCCACCTGCCGCAGGCCGTCGGCGCCATGGCTCATCATGTAGGCCAGGGCGCGGACATACATGCCCATCTGGCCGTGGAAGGCGCACATTCGCCCGAGCGCCGCCTCCGCCTCGCCCGTCGCCTGCTCGATCAGGTCGAAGCGGCCGCCCTCGTGGACGATCCAGGGGACGGGCGCGAAGGCCGCCAGGGCGGCGCTCAGCACCACCGGGCCCGCTCCCGGACCCCCGCCGCCGTGCGGCGTCGAGAACGTCTTGTGCAGGTTGATGTGCATGGCGTCGATGCCGAGATCGCCGGGCCGCACCCGCCCGACGATGGCGTTGAAGTTGGCCCCGTCGCAATAGAAATAGGCCCCGGCGGCGTGGGTAAGTCGGGCGATCTCGATGACGTCGCGCTCGAACAGGCCGCAGGTGTTGGGATTGGTCACCATCACCGCCGCCACGTCCGGATGCAGCTTTCCCGCCAGGTCGGTGAGATCGACGTGGCCATCGGCGGTCTGGGCGATCTCGACCACGGCGTAGCCGGCCAGGGCGGCGGTGGCCGGATTTGTGCCGTGGGCGGATGTGGGAACCAGCACCGTCTTGCGCCCATCGCCTCTCGCCTCGTGGGCGGCGCGGATGGCCAGCAAGCCACAGAGTTCGCCGTGCGCGCCCGCCTTGGGCGAGAGGGCGATCGCCGGCATGCCGGCCAGCGTCTTCAGCCAATGGGCGAGCGTATCCATCAGCGCCAAGGCGCCCTGGACGGTGGAGACCGGCTGCAGGGGGTGGATGTCGAGGAAGCCGGGCAGGCGGGCCAGCTTCTCGTTGAGCCGGGGATTGTGCTTCATGGTGCACGATCCCAGCGGATAGAGCGCCAGATCGATGGCGTGGTTCTTCTGCGACAGGCGCACATAGTGGCGGACGGTTTCCGGCTCCGAGAGGCCCGGCAGGACCGGCGAGGCGGCGCGGGTGAGGCCAGCGAGATCGGAAGCGTCCATGTCGGCCCCGGTCGGCTCTCCGGGGAAGTCGATCCCTGTCCTGTCCCAGACGCCCAGTTCGAAGATAAGCGGCTCGTCCTGCATCAGGGCGCCGCCGGGATGACCGCCGCGGGGCGCGGTCGAAACCTCGGCGCGCGTCGGCCGGATGACACCGGCGACGTTCACACCGCCAACTCCACGGCCAAGGCCTCGGCGAAATCGTCGATATCCTCCCGTGTCGTCATCTCGGTGGCGCAGACCAGCAGCAGATCGTCCATGCCGGCGCCAGGATCGAGCCGGGAGACCGGCACGCCGGCGATGATGTCCCGCCGCGCCAGGGCCTCGACGACGTCAGCCGCCGGGCGCGGCACGCGGATGGTGAATTCATTGAAAAACCGCGGGGTCACCACTTCGACGCCGGAAACCGCCGCCAGGGCGGCGCGCAGGGTGCGGGCGCGGGCGTGATTGATCCGCGCCAGCTCGGCCAGGCCCGTCCCACCCAACAGGGTCATGTGGATGGTGAAGGCCAGGGCGCAGAGGCCGGAGTTGGTGCAAATGTTGGACGTCGCCTTGTCGCGCCGGATGTGCTGCTCGCGCGTCGAAAGAGTGAGCACGAAGCCGCGCCGGCCCTCGGCGTCCACGGTTTCGCCGCAGAGGCGGCCAGGCGCCTGACGGGTCAGCGCCTCGCGGCAGGCGAACAGGCCGACATAGGGTCCGCCGAAGTTGAGCCCGTTGCCGATCGATTGACCCTCGGCCACGGCGATGTCGGCCCCCATCTCGCCGGGGGATTTCAGCAGCCCGAAGGAGATTGCCTCGGTGGTGACGACGATCAGCAATGCGCCGGCGGCGTGCGCCGCCGCGGCGATGGCCGTGACGTCGGTGACGGCGCCGAAGACGTTGGGCGTCTGGACCACCACGCAGGCGGTCTGCCCATCGATGGCCGGGACCACGGCGTCTTCGGCGTCGATCGCCGCGGTCAGGCGGCGGACATCGACGCCGGCCGAATGGGCGAACGTGCGCGTCGCCTCGGCATAGTGCGGGTGCAGGCCACCAGACAGCACCGCCTTTCGCCGCCGCGTCACCCGCGCGGCCATCATCACCGCCTCGGCGCAGGCGGTCGATCCGTCGTACATCGAGGCGTTGGCGGTCGGCAGCCCGGTCAGGACCGCCACCTGGGTCTGGAATTCGAACAGCGACTGCAGCGTCCCCTGGGCGATCTCCGGCTGATAGGGGGTGTAGCTGGTCAGGAATTCGGAGCGCTGGATCAGGTGATCGACGCTTGCCGGCACGTGATGACGATAGGCCCCGGCGCCGCAGAAGAACGGCCCCGCGCCGGCCGGCCGGTTCCTCGCCGCCAGGGCGCCCAGCGCGCGCTCCACCGCCATCTCGCCGGCGTGGGCGGGCAGATCCACGGGTGCGGCCAGGCGCGCGGCGGCCGGAACGTCGGCGAACAGTGTGTCGATGTCGCTGGCGCCGATCACCGCCAGCATCTCGGCCCGGTCGGTGTCGGAAAGGGGGAGGTAGCGCATGTCGCGAGGTCGTCCGCTACAGGGTGGCGAGGAAGGCTTCGTAGGCGGCGCGATCCATCAGGCCATCCGCCTCGGCGGGGTCGGCGAGCTTGATCCTGACGAACCATCCGGCCGCCTCGGGGGAATCGTTGACAGTCTCGGGATTGTCCGTAAGCGCGGGGTTCGAGGCGGTCACTTCGCCGCTCACCGGCGCATAGACGTCCGAGGCCGCCTTGACGCTCTCGACCACCGCCAGGTTCTCGCCGGCCTTGACCGTCGCGCCCTCGGCCGGGAGCTCGACGAACACCACGTCGCCGAGCTGTTCGGCGGCGTAGGCGGTGATGCCGACGGTGGCGACGTCGCCGGCCACCTCGACCCACTCGTGATCCTTGGAAAAGCGCATCGGCGGGTCATCCTTTCTATCGGTGATAGCGGTGGGGAACGAACGGCATGGCCACGACCTCGGCCGCCTGGGCCTTGCCCCGCACCACCACCTTCAGCGGCGCGCCCACCGTGGCCAGCGCCGGCGGGACGAAGCCCATGGCAATCGGCGCGGCGATGCTGGGGGCGTAGCCGCCGCTGGTGACGCGCCCGACCACCGCCCCGTCTTCGCGCGTGATCGCCGCCCCCTCGCGGGCCGGCGCGCCTTCCAGAACCTTCAGGCCGACACGCAGTCGCGCCGCGCCATCGGCGAGTTCCCGGGTGATCCGCGCCGACCCGGGAAAGTCGCCCGCCTTGCGCCGCCGCTTGGAGACCGCGAAGGCGAGACCGGCCTCGATCGGGGAGACGGTCTGGTCGAGATCGTGACCATAGAGCGGCAAGGCCGCCTCCAGCCTCAGGCTGTCCCGCGCGCCCAGCCCCACCGGCGCGACGCGTTCGTCGGCGAGCAGGCGGTGGCCCAGGCTGCCGACGCTTCGGGCGGAAACCAGGATCTCAAAGCCATCCTCGCCGGTGTAGCCGCTACGCGACACCACCAGAATGTCACCCTCGAAGTCGATGCGGGCGAAACTCATGAAGTCGAGCGCCGAGGTTTCGGGAAGGATTGCGGCCATGACCTCGGCCGCCTGGGGTCCTTGGAGGGCGATCAGGGCGCGATCGTCGGCGCGGCGCAGGCTGGCGCGCCCGTCGGCGGCGGCGGAGAGGGCCGCGAAGTCGGCGTCCTTGGTTCCGGCGTTGACGACCAGAAACAACTCTCCCTGGCGATCCGGCTCCGCCGGCCGTCCGACCATCAGGTCATCGACGATCCCACCGTCCTCGTTCAGCATCAGGGTGTAGCGCAGTCGTCCTGGTTTCAGTCCGGCGATGTCGCCGCACACCAGGGTCTCGACCACGGCCGCGATGGCCCGGTGGTCGGCCGACGCCTCGCCGCTCCTGTCGGCCAGGGCGAGAAAAGCCGGACCCATGTGCGAAACGTCGAACAGGCCGGCGTGCTCGCGAGTCCAAAGATGTTCCTCGAGAATGCCGCTGGGAAATTGCAGGGGCATGGAATAGCCGGCGAAGGCGACCATTCGCGCGCCGAGCGCGCGATGGCCGGCGGTGAGCAGGGTCGTCTTCAGCTCTTGATCCGACACGGCCGGCAAGGACTCCGCTGGCGCGCGGTCCGACGGACAATTCCGCCGCTTCCCGCGAGCCCCCGCTGTCCCTTGGGCCTGAGAGATTTCGGATCTTGCGATCCTTGCTCCTTCGGCGAGGCGGCAGGCCGCCTCTTTCCAGCGTTTGTCGGCCTTCGCGGTCCTTTTGCCTGAGCGTTTCCGGGGCGGTTGCGCCTTCGGCGCCGGACCTGTCGAGACGGCCCGGCCTCTCCCGCGAGAGCCGGCGGATACCTGAGCGACGGGGGCGTTGGAGTCAAGCGGCGCCGCGCCCCGTCAGTCCAGCGCCAGGTCGTAGGTCAAGAACACCTCGTCGCGCTTCCAGCCGCTGGCTTCATAGAGCGCCTGAGCGACGAGGTTGGTCCTCGCCGTGGAGAGGGTCAGGCCGGCGCACCCCTCGGCGCGGCCGTGATCGGCGGCGGTCGCCAGGAGCCGACCCCCCGCGCCCCGGCCCCGGGCCTCGGGCGCGACGAAGAGGTCGTTGAGGACATAGATCCGCGCCGCCCGGGTCGAGGTGAAGCTGGGGTAGAGCTGGGCGAAGCCGACCGCCGCTCCCGCTTCGTCCTCGGCGATGAACACGACCGATTCCGCTCTGGCGAAGCGCTCGGAGAGAAATCGCCGGGCGAGATCAAGGTCGGAATTCTGCTCATAGAACTGTCGATAGGCGTCGAACAGCGGCGCGAGCGTCTCGATATCCGCCGCCGCCGCCTGCCTGACGGTGATGCTCATGGGAGGCTACATCCGATCGGGAATGGCGATGCCGAGAAGCTCAAGGGCGATCCCGAGCTGCTCAAGCATCAGCGACGCCAGGGTCAGCCGCGAGGCCCGCGTCTCGGCCTCCGCGCTCAGAATCGGACAGGCGGCATAGAACCGCGCGAAGGCCTGGGCCAAACGCCAGGCGTGCTCGGCGACGAGGTTCGGCGCGCTCTTGTCGTAAGCCTCGCCCACGA
>DASRLN010000122.1:0-22408 GCA_035648435.1 Caulobacteraceae bacterium | reverse complement strand
GCCCGGATCCGGAACCGGCCTGAGGCGTCCGCCGCCTTGCGCCCCCTCCGTCACGGCGCGAGAGCGCCGCGCCACCTCCCCCGCGAAGAGGCGCGAGGGAGGATGAGTTCTATCCTCCCCCGCCCTCTCGCGGGGGAGGGGGACCGCGAAGCGGTGGAGGGGGCGCAAGGCCACGAGCGCGACGCCCCCGAGTTCGGTGGGTGATGCCGACCCCCCTCATCATGGGCATCGTCAACGTCACCCCCGACAGCTTCTCCGACGGCGGTGAATTCCTCGATCCCGGCCGCGCCGTCGCCCACGCCCGGGGGCTGATCGCCGACGGGGCCGACATCCTCGATATCGGCGGCGAATCGACCCGTCCCGGCGCCGCGCCGGTATCCGAGGCGGAGGAGCTTCGCCGCGTCCTCCCGCTCATCGAAGCCATTCGCGCCGAAAGTCCCGCGCCGATCTCCATCGACACCATGAAACCCGCCGTCGCCCGCGCCGCCGTCGCCGCCGGGGCGACGATGTGGAACGACATCACGGCCCTGACCTTCACGCCGGCCAGCCTCGCGGCCGCCGCCGAACTCGGCTGCGATGTGGTCTTGATGCACATGCGAGGCGATCCTCGAACCATGCAGATCGCCCCGCGCTACGCCGACGTCGTCGCCGAAGTCGCCGCCTGGCTCGTCGCCCGCGCCGAGGCCGCGCTGGCCGCCGGGGTGAGGAAGGGAAACATCCGCCTCGACCCCGGCATCGGCTTCGGCAAGACCGCCGCCCACAATCTCGCCCTTCTGCGCGGCTTGCCGCGTCTGGTCGCCCTCGGCTTCCCGATCCTCGTGGGCGTCAGCCGCAAGGGCTTCATCAGGACCGTCGATCCCGGCGCTCGAGCGCCGGGGGATCGCCTCGGCGCCTCCCTCGCCGCTGCCCTCGCCGCCGCCGGCGCGGGCGTCGCCATCCTCCGCGTCCACGACGTCGGCGAAACCCGCCAGGCCCTGGCCATGCAGGCCGCCCTCGATGGCTGAGCGCCTCGGCCGGGTGCTGATCATCGCCGGCTCGGATTGCGGCGGCGGGGCCGGCGTCCAGGCCGATATCAAGACCGTCACCGCCCTCGGCGGCTATGCCGCCGCCGCCATCACCGCCATCACCGTTCAGAACACCCTCGGCGTCCACGCCGTTCATCCGATCCCACCGGCGGTCGTCGAGGCCCAGGGCCGCGCGGTGCTGGACGACATCGGCGCCGACGCCATCAAGACCGGCATGCTGGGCTCGCGCGCCGTCGTCGAAGCCGTCGCCCGCCTGATCGATTCCGCGCCCGGCGTCCTGGCGGTGATCGATCCGGTGATGCTGGCCAAGGACGGCCGCCCGCTGCTGGCCCCCAAAGCCTTGAATGCCCTGCGCCAACTCCTGGTCCCCCGCGCGGCGCTGTTCACTCCCAACGCCCCCGAAGCCGCCGCCCTCGCCGGCCTCGCCGTCGAAACCACCGACGATCTTCGCCGCGCCGGCCAGGCATTGCTGGAGCTGGGCGCCGCCGCCGTGCTGATGAAGGGCGGCCACATCGCCGGCCCCACGGTCGTCGATGTCCTGATCACCGCCGCCGGCGAAACCACCTTCGAAGGCCCGCGCATCGTCACCCGCCACACCCATGGAACCGGCTGCACCCTCGCCTCCGCCTGCGCCGCCGGCCTCGCCCGAGGGCTCCCTCTCGACCGCGCCGTCGCCGCCGCCTGGAGCTACACCGCCGAAGCCATCCGCCACGCCCCCGGCCTCGGGGCGGGCGCGGGACCCCTCGACCACGCCTGGGCGCTGCGGACGCGATGAGCGATCTTGAGACCCGCCTCGCCGCCATCCTTCGCGGCGCCCCCGGCCTGATGGGCGTTCTCGCCGTCGCCCGCGACCTCGCCCTGCCCGATTGGCTGGTCTTCTCCGGCGCGATCTACCAGCCGGTGTTCAATCACCTCACCGGCCGGCCGCCGGACTATGGCGTCAAGGACTACGACCTCGCCTATTTCGACCCCGACACCTCCTGGGAGGCCGAGGACGCCGTCATCCGCCGCGTCGCGGCGGCCTTCGAGCCGCCGCTGCGCGCCATGGTCGAGGTCCGCAATCAGGCCCGGGTCCACCTGTGGTTCGAAGACCACTTCGGCGAGGCCTACCCGCCCCTCGCCGAAACCGCCGAAGCCCTCGCCCGTTTCACCTCACCGGCCTTCGCCGTCGGCGCTCGCCTCGAAGCGAACGGAGATCTCGCCGTCGTCGCCCCCTTCGGCCTCGGGGATCTGTTCGCCATGCGCATCCGGCCCAATCCCCTGCGTCCCTCCCCCGGCCTCGCCCGCACCATCGCCGGCGCCAAGACCCGTTGGCCCGAGATCACCGTGGAGGCCTGAGGGCGCCCCAAAGGTCGCGATGGAAGCCTTGGGCGCGGCGCTCCTTCAGAAGGGTTCAGCCATCCGTCTGACCGCGATGGACACGCCCCGATGATGAGGTTCTCCCCGCCAGACGATTGCGATCGATCCCGGATAGACGCCGAGGGCGACCAGGCGTCGGGCGACCGTTCTCGCGCGGCGTTCACCGAGACTCCCATGAGCGTGCGGCCGGCCGGAGGCGCCGGCATGGATCATGATCCTGGCGCCATATCGCGCGCCGTGGGCGTAGTCGTAGGCGGCCCGCAGCGCGCTCTCGCCCCGGTCGCTGATCTCGGCCTCGCGGGCGGTGAATTCCGGGTGGAAGTACCGCGCCGCCAGCAGGTTCGGTGGCGGGATGCAACACGGAGGACGCATGAGCCACTCGCGGTGGGTGGTCCCGGGGGCGGAAGCGGCGGCCGGCGATGCGGCGGCCAAGAAGAAAATGAACGCTGTCGCGACGCGCCATGAATGCCGCATCATCTCGCCCTCCCACCTGCCGCCGGCCACTCTGCACCGCGAAGCGTCGAACGCAAGGCCCTATGGCCCAGGTTGCGTGAACAGACCCAGTCTGGCCACGCGCTCGCCGAACCGCGGGTCGCGCCGCAAGGGATCCATCAGGGGATCCATGTTCAGGTCGAGGACGCCCGCGTCATCGACGCCGATGGCGTCGTCCAGCGCGGCGAAGGCGCCGTCGATGTCGCCCCATTGGGCGCGCACCTGCGCCCGCTGGTAGGCGTTGCTCGGGTCGATGGCGAGGGCGGCGAGGGCGGCTCGCGCGCCCGCCGGGTCGCCGAGCCGCGCAAGGATGATGGCCTGGCCGGCAAGGCGGGCCCAGCTCAGCGGTTCGCGCCCATACTCGCCCCTGGCCTCGGCCAGCTTTCCCTGCATCAACCGGCAATCGCCGAGCCAGGCATGAACTTCCTGCGCGCCTGGATTGAGTTCCAGAGCACGGCGCAGGGCGCTCACGGCCCCGGGAAAGTCTCGCTGACCGATGAGCCCGCGACCGAGTTTCGAGTAAGCGAGCGGGTTTAGTGGATCGAGCCTCGCCGCGCGACGAAGGTCGGCCACGCCGCCGGCGCATTGCCCGATCTGGCATTGGAAGAGGCCATCGGCGATCAGTACATTGGGCTCGCCCGCGCCGAACTTCCTGGCTTGGGCGAAAGCCCGGCGCGCACCGGCGACGTCGAGGTTCGCGTTCAGCAGGGCGTCGGCGAGGACGACCTGGATCACCGCGAGGTCGGGCGCGAGCGCCACGGCCCGCCTGGCCGAAACCAGAGCGGCTCGATTTGCATCCCGAAGTCGGCCGCCCGCCAGGAAATTGCCGGCCAGGGTCAATAGCGCGACCGCCCGGCCGGCGTGGGCCTTGGCGAAGCGCGGATCGGCGGCGATCGCGGCCTCGTAGCCGGCGAGCGCCGCGCGATCGTCGGCCTCGCCGCTGGCGTTCTGGAGCAGGCCGCGGGCGCGGAGATAGGCGTCGTAGGCCCCGGGATCGGACGTGCCGCCGTGGCTCAGGGCCGTGATGTCACCGCCGATCAGCCGGACCTTCAGCGCCTGGGCGACCGCTTCGGCGATCCCGCTCTGGACCGCGAAGATGTCCTTCATGTCGCGGTCATAGATCTCGCTCCAGCGCTCGAAGCCGGTCTTGGTGTCGGCGAGCTGGGCGCTCACTCGCACGCGTTGACCATCGCGCCGCACCGCGCCGTCCAGGAGATAGGCCACCCCGAGCTTGGTCCCGATGACGATGGCCCCCTCCTTGCTGCCTTTGAAGCGGAACGAGGATGTCCGACCGATCACTTGCAGCTCGTTCAGGCGCGCCAGGGCGGCGATCAGCTCTTCGGACAGGCCATCGGCGAAATATTCCTGGGCGGGATCGCCACTGAGATTGGTCAGCGGCAGCACCGCGATGCTGTTCGCCGGCGCGCGCGCCCCCGTCGGCGACAGGGCCGCCGGCCCTCGCCAGATCACCAGGCCGCCGACGGCCAGCAGCAGCGCCGCGGCGGCTACGGCCAGCCATCGGCCCCGCGCGCCGCCGCGCAGCGCCTTTTCCCGCGCCGTCGGCGTCGGCCGCGGCTCGGCGGCCACCATCGCCCTGGCGGCCGCCAGCAGGTCCAGGAACCGCGGGTCCCGACGATCGCCGCGCCATTGCGTCAGCTTGAGGATATGCTCCTGGCCGAAGCCCAGCGGCGGCTGCACCGCGTCGATGGCGACGGGCAGATAGACGCCGCGGCGCCGGGCGAGGGCGGCTTCGTCCTGGACGAAATAGCCGCTTGCGCCGACCGAAGCGTCGCTCCACGCCACCACCACGCAGGCGGCGGTGTCGAGGTGGCTCTGGATAGTCTGGCGCCAGTTGGCGCCGCCCTCGATACCCAGATCCCACCAGACATCCAGCCCTTCGGCGAGAAGGGCGTCCACCAGCGGTTTTACGCGCTCGCGATCCTCTGCCTTGTAGGAGACGAAGACGTTGGCCATCGCTCTGCCCCGGAACACCGCGACAGTGTAGGAAATGGCCCAAAGGTCAACGCCGCCGGCCGAACGCCGCAGGGCAATCGGTGAACGTCGCCCCCCGCGGGTCATTGGGCCGGCGAAGCCAGGAAGATCTATCCACAGATGTCACAGATGGGCGCGGATCAGAAGATTTCGACCGCCGTCGGCCCTCCAGACGTTCAAATCCGCCTTCATCTGCGTCCATCTGTGACATCTGTGGATAACAAATCGCGGCTGCGCCGCCTTCACCCGATTCCCCCGCTGATCGCCGGCGCTCGCGCCCTCACCAGATCCGCACTCGCTGATCGGGGTCGAGATAGTAGGCCTCGCCCGGTTTGACGCCGAAGGCCGCGTACCAGGCGTCGATGTTGCGCATCGGTCCGATGACCCGGAAGGCGCGCGGCGAGTGCGGGTCGCTGACCACCTGTTTGCGCACATAGTCCTCGCGGGCCTTGCCCCGCCAGGCCTGGGCCCAGCCCAGGAACACCCGCTGGTCGCCGGTGAAGCCGTCCAGCACCGGCGCGGCCTGGCCGCGCAGAGAGCGGTGATAGGCCTCCAGCGCCACGTTCAGGCCGCCCAGGTCGGCGATGTTTTCGCCCATGGTCAGATCGCCGTTGATGTGGGCGCCGGCAACCGGCTCGTAAGATGAATACTGCGCGCCGAGGCGCCGCGCGCGAGCCTCGAACGCCTGGGCGTCGGCCGCGGTCCACCAGTCCCGCAGTTTACCCTCGGCGTCCAGTTTGCGGCCCTGGTCGTCGAACCCGTGGGTCAGTTCGTGGCCGATGACCCCGCCGATGGCGCCGTAGTTGATCGCCGGGTCGGCGGCCGGATCGAACATCGGCGGCTGCAGGATGCCGGCGGGAAAGACGATGTCGCGCAGCGAGCCGTTGTAGGCGTCATTGGTCTGGGGGGTCATCAGCCAGTCGGAACGATCCACCGGCCCGTTCAGGCGCCCGACGTAGAAGCGCCAGTCGCCTTCGCCGGCGCGGCGCACATCGCCCACCAGGTCGTCCTCGCGGATATCCACGCCCGAATAGTCGCGCGGGTGGTCGGGATAGCCGACCTTGATCTGGTAGGTGTCGAGCTTCTTCAGCGCCTCGACCTTGGTCGCCGGACTCATCCAGTCGACCCGCTCCAGGCGCGCGCGCATGGCCGCCTTGACGTCGGCGACCAGGGCCTCGATCTTGGCCTTGGCGGCCGGTGGGAAATAGCGCGCGGCATAGAGCTGGCCGACGCCGAAACCGAGGCTGCCGAAGCAGTCGATGCGGTCGGCGCCGGTGCAGTCGCCGCCGGCGACGGCGCGGATGGCGCGTTTCCAGCGGACGGCCTCCTGCGGCTGGCCGGACAGGGTCTTGTCGCGGAAATCGAAGCGGGCCCGCGAGAACGGCTCGGCGAGATAGAAGGCGGCGTTGTCGGCGATGGTGAACGCCTGCCAGGCCTTCAGCACCTCGATCGGCGTGGCGGCATAGACGGAGGCGATGCGCGGGAAGGCGGACTTCTCCGCCACGATCACCCGGCCGACATCGGCCAGGCCGGCGTTCTCGAAGAACGGTTTCCAGGCAAAGCCGGGGGCGAAGGCCTCCAGTTCGCCAAGGGTCATCGGATTGTAGCTCTTGTCGGGGTCGCGCTGCTCGGCCCGGGTCCAGCTGGCCTCGGCGATGCGGCTCTCGAAGGCCACCACCTCGGCCGCCCGAACCTCGGCGTCCGGCCAGCCGATCAGGCTCAGCAGCCTGGCGACATAGGCCTGGTAGGCGCCTTTCTGGGCCGCGAAGGCGGGCTTCAGATAATAGTCGCGATCGGGCAGGCCCAGCCCCGACTGGCCGACATAGATCGCATAGCGGCCGACGTCCTTCAGATCGACGTCTTCGCCGAAGCCGAAGATCGATCCTTCGAAATCCTGGTTGTCGCGGCCCATCAGCCCGGCCAGCGCCGCGCGGTCGGGGGCGGCGCGCACGGCGGCCAGCTCGGGGCCGATCGGCCGCGCGCCCAGGGCCTCGATCCGGCCCTCGTCCATGAACGCCTTGTAGAAGGCCCCCACCTTGTCGGTCAGCGTGACGGGGGTCGCCGGCGCGCTTGTCGCCGCCGCCTCCATGATTTCGTGAAGCCGCGCCTGGATGGTGTCGCTCATCAGGTAGCGCAGCGAGGCGATCGGCTTGTCGGCGGGGATGGTGGTGCGCGCCAGCCATGCGCCATTGGCGTAGCGGTTGAAATCGTCTCCCGGCCTGATCGCCGGGTCCATGGCGGTGGTATCGAAACCCCAGGCGCCGTATTGCGGCTTGTCGCCGGCCCGCGCCGACGCCGGGGCCGCGCCCGCCAGGGCCAGGGCCGCCGCCGCGACCAGAATTCGACGCCATTCCATGCTCGTCTCTCCTCTCGCCCCGACGAGCGCATCTGCTCGCCAAATCGCGCCGTCCGCAAGCCCGGCGCAACACCGGAGGCGGAGACTTTCCGCGCGCATGACCCCGCCGGCCCGGCCTGATAGGCTGCCACCGGCTGGGTTCGACTCGAGGGGGAGGCCAAGGTGAGCGGAGGGGAATTCGCGGCGCTCGACGAGCAGAAGTTCCGGGCCTTCCATTGGCGCACCACCCTCACCACCGGGCTGGGGGTGTTCTGCGACGGCTATGACCTCTCTTCGCTCGCCCTGGTTTTGCCGCTGGTCCTGGCCTCCTTCGGCCAGGCCAGCCTGACCAGCGTGCAGAGCGCGGCGCTGTCGGCCTCGGCCCTCATCGGCGCGGCGGTGGGAGCGCTGATCTTCGGCGTGCTCGGCCAGAAGGGGCGGCGCCGGTTCTACGGCCTCGACGTGCTGATCCTCGGCGTCGCCGCCCTGGCCCAGGCGTTCGCGCCGGATGTCGGCTGGCTCGTCGCCATCCGCTTCGTGCTCGGCGTCGGCGTCGGCGCCGACTATGTGCTCTCGCCGGTGATCATGGCCGAGCACGCCAATCGCGCCGACCGCGGCCGGGCCCTGGGCCTGGGCTTCGGCACCATGTGGCCGATGGGCGCCCTGGCCGCCGTGCTGCTTAAGCTCCTGCTCGACGCCCTCGGCGTCGCCGGCGACCTGCAATGGCGCCTGGTGCTGGCGGCCGGCGCGGTTCCGGCGCTGGGCGTCCTCTACTTCCGCCGCAAGATGCCCGAGACCGCGCGCTACCTCTCCCGCGTCGCCGGCGAGCGGGAAGAGGCCTCCCGGGTGATGGCCGAAATCAGCGGCGCCGCCGCCACCGCCCCGGACATCGACAGCCGCCGGTTCGGCCAGGTGTTCGCCCGGCACGCCCGCCAGATCCTCGCCGCCGCCCTGCTGTGGATGATCTACGACCTGGTGGTCTATGTCTTCATCCTCTTCGGGCCCAACCTCATCGCCAGGAGCCTGGGCATGACCCCGGTCACCTTCTCCCTGCTCACCCAGGTCCTCTTCGTCCTGCCCGCCTCGATCGCCGGGTCCCTGTTCGCCATCGACCGGTTCGGGCGCAAGCCGCTGCAGGGCTGGGGGTTCCTGGCCGGCGCCGCGCTGCTCGCCGTCTTCGCCCTGATGCAGCATCAGCTTCTGGCCGCGCCGATCCTCGCCTTCGCCGTCTATGGCCTGCTCAATGTCGCCATGACCGGCCCGGGCCTGGTCTCCGGGGCCGGCGTGCTCGGGGTCGAACTCGCCCCGACCCGCGTGCGCAGCGTCGCCCAGTCGATCACCGTCGCCGGCGGACGGATCGGCGCGGCGATGAGCGGCTTCGCCTTCCCCCTGCTCTTCGCCGGCATCGGCCAGTCCGGCGCCTACTGGGTGGTCGCGGGCCTGGCGGTGCTGGGCGCCGTCCTCACCTGGCGCCTGGTCCCCGAAACCGGCCGCATCTCCCTGGAAGCGATCACCGAAGCGGCTTGAGCCGCTGGTCCTCCAACCCCGCTCATCCTCGCGAAAGCGAGGACCCAGGTTTTTTCAAGACTGGAAGTCCTCGAACAGGTCCCTCCAGGTCGGGTTGAACCGTTCGATCAGTTCGATCTTCAACGGTTTTTCAACAGGCCGCGCGACTTCAGAGTGTCCTCTGAGACCTCGACAGATCTAACATCAGGCAGATGCTGCCAGGAGCCGTTGACATATTTATATGTATAGTCAGTTATCGAACTATCACTATTTTGTCGACTTGTGATCATCACGGCTTGGTTGTTTATGTAACAATACTGCGCGATGGAACCATCGGCTCCAACTGTAGCCGTACAGTAATAGACACTGTCGGCAGTGGCTACGGCTGCAAGTAATTTACCGGATTCCTTGTCCCGCTTATACTCTCCCACCTCAATGGGGCCCTTTCGGCTCTTGACAGAAACGACCAGCAACTCACCGGGCGTTGACCATGAAGCGTGGATATATTTGGTAGGAGGAGAAGCGCCGGCCACCTCGCCCCAGTAGTATTTATCGGCCATGCCGGCAAGCAGGCCCCAACCGCCGGCATAGGGAATGCCCGGCGTAGATTGGGCGACAGCCGCTCCCGTCGGGCCGGCGTGAGCGGAAGCAAGGCCGCCGCGCGCATCGGCGTCGCCCGGCTTGAGGTGCATCGCGGCGGTGAAGTCGCTCGCCGCCCGATCATAGTTCCGCTCAGCAAGGAATGCCTTCCCGCGACTCACGAAAGCAAATTCGCGATCGTCCGGCAAAAGCGTCGGGTCGTTGAGAGCGCGCGTGAAGAGGCGAATGGCCTCGTCGTAGGAACCGCGATTGAAGGCGTCCAAACCCGCATTGCCATCGTCAGTGCCGTTGGCGATCGCGGCAGTCGATCCCGCGATCATCAGGAGCGCCGGCAGTAGCCAGGCCTTCGACATCGCCTTGTCCCTCCAGATTCGCTGTCTTTCCATCCAAAGTCGGTGAGCAGGTGACCCGAATTCAGACAGAAGTCTTCAGTTCGCGGGGGAACCATTCTGCGCACAAGCTTCCCCGCCCAGGCCTTCCTGCAGACCGCACAGCGCGCCCTGAACCAGAGCGTTTCCGATACCCTTCCAGATGCTGGGCCTGGGCCGGCCTGGAATGGCATCGGCGGGCAATTCAGCCGCCAACGCCGTGATCAAATCATTTTGTGCGTCTGCGTCGTCGGGTTTAATTCTTCTCGCGTCATCAAGATCGACGATCGCCCGCGAAAGGTCGTTCTTCTTCAAATATGCTCGCCCCCTCGAGGCGTAAGCCAACTCCCGCCCTTCCTGATTGAGGTCACGCGAACTGAGGGCGCGAGTGAACATGCCGATAGCCTTGTCGTAGTCGCCGGCGTCGAGCGCCGAAAGGCCCGCGTCGCCGTCGTCCTTGCCGTTTGCATGCGCCGCGGAGAAAGTCGCCGCTGCGAACAGCACGATGCAGGATGCGATCTGTCCGCGTGGTTTCACAGGACCAACTCCGATTGGGCTCAATAAGGCTGACCGTCGCCGGCGTCCGGCGGTTGGTCTCCCATATCGTCCGATGGGCCGCCATCGGCTTCAGCGAATGCTCCCGGAATGACCTGCGCCACCTCACCTGTCTCCACGTTGATGAGCAAGATATCGGGCCCATACCGAATCCATTGGAAATCAGAGGGGGGCGCCATCAAGTCGTAGAGACCGTAGTCTTGGATATAGTAGTCCTGGACCCAAAAAGCCCTCGGGAGGTAGCCACCTCTTTCATAGCGTCTGTATCCATAGCCGCGCGGCCAACGATAGCGGTTCGCTTCGAAGCGCGCGTACCGACGCCCATGATAATTGTAGAAGCGCCCGCCCGCGCTCCTTCGCGGACGGTCGTTCGCTCCCCGGAAGCCAAGCGCCCCGTTGGCCCGGCTCGATCCCCCGGCGCCAAACCGCCGTCCGCCGGATGTCGAGATTGATCCAGAGGCGGGCGCCCCGAATCGTCGGCCGGAGGCCGGCGTCGAGGAGGTGGGTGATCCAGAGTTGCGTCGACTTCCCGCCACTGAGGGGCCGAAGTTTCGACCGGTGGTCTGACCAGGGCGATTCTGGTTCAATCTCCCAGTTTGCGGGGTGTTGAACGTCCTGGGCGGCGAAGAGTTGAACGTCCTGGGCGGCTGGGAGTTGAACGTTCTTGGCTGGGCGCCTCGTTGCCCGGTCCCATTGAACTGTCTCCGCCCCTGGGCCGCGGGCTGAGGCTGCTGAAAGTTGAATTGTCTGGTTTGAACATTCGACGGGCCTCTGCCGGGTTGGCCGCCTTGATAAGAACGCTGGATTTGCGGCGCCTGCCTTTGCGGCGCCTGTCTTTGCGGGGCCTGACGCTGGACGGGAGCGGGGCCACAGGTCTGGTTGCGCGGGCAACTCCCCAGGACAATGCCCGGCGCCGCCGACACTACCAACGCTAGGACGGCAACCCAAATTCGCATGACGCGACCCCCCGGCAATCGTTCCCCGGGCTGGCCGTCCAATACTTACTGATGACGCCTCGTCGGCAATAAGCCCGACTGCGTATGCAGCGATGGTTTGGCCCAACCCTAACAAATCCTTAACGGGAATTTTTTTGGCGCACAAGCGGTCATCGGTAAGCGACAAGGGAGATGGCGACAGGAACACCTTTCACCCGACTCTTCGCGATGTCGCTCGCCCAGGCGGAGGGCCTCGGCCTCCATCAGCGGCTCGCCCGGAGGATCGATACGGCGCCCCGAGGTTGCTTAGGCAGGGGATATGGAACTCCCGTCCCCATGTTCCCGTCCCCACATTCCTTCGGGAATCCATCGACATTTTTACCTGAGACTTCGGCGCTGCAGCGCGGGAATTGCGGCGGGCTCACCGGACAGTCGACCACCGGTCGCCCGCTGGCTCGGAAACCGTAGCGCGGGCTCAGCCTGCTTTTGCCCTCGCAGGACCGCCTGGACGGCGCCGTAAAGGGCGGGCTGACAAACCCCGCGCTACCGAACAAATCGGATGGCGACCCGGCGGAGGCTGCCATCGGCGCGAATGGGGACTTGATCGAATTCGCCTCTTGGCGAACTTCGTTCATGTCCCCGATTTGCGGGCGCCGGCCAGGGTTCTCTTGACCCACCCGCCGCGCAAGCGAGAGGACCATGGCGAAGACCGCTATGCGATCATCGGCATGGCGGAGGGCCGCCTGCTCTATGTCGCCTTCACGATGAGGGGCGAGCGCACACGAATCATTTCGGCCCGAGGAGCCGAACCGCATGAACGACGACAGTACCATGAAGACAGCGTCTGAGGTCCCCCAGCACGACTGGAGCCGCTTCGACGACATGACCGCGGCCGAGCGCCACGCCGCCGCCTCGAGGGATCCCGACGCTCGGCCACTGACGCCCGATGACATGAAGCGCATGAAGCGAACGCCGCGGGTCCGCGTGATCCGGCGGGCGTTGAAACTGTCGCAAGAGGAATTCGCGGCGCGGTTTCGCATTCCCCCGGGAACGCTCAGGGACTGGGAACGGGCCGCAAGGACCTCGACGCCGCGGCGCGCGCCTACCTGCTGGTCATCGGCCGCAACCCGACGGCGGTGACGGAAGCCCTCTGCGTGGCGCCCTGACCGTTTCGCCGACCTCGCGTCCGGTTGCCACACCGCCGCCCCCGCCCCCATAGTCGCGCTCGATGGCGACGCCCGAACAGAAGGCGCGCCGGCTCATCGACGCCCAGCTGGCGGCGGCGGGCTGGGCGGTGCAGGACCGCGAGGTGATGAACCTCGGCGCCGGCCCGGGCGTGGCCGTGCGCGAATATCCGCTCGCGCCGGCCCCTGCGACTATCTCCTCTTCGTCGAGCGCCGGGCCTGCGGCGTGGTCGAGGCCAAGCCCGAGGGGACCACCCTCTCCGGGGTCGCCGATCAGGCCGGCGGCTACCAGCACCAGCTCCCGCCGCATCTGGCCAACTGGGGCGACCCGCTGCGCTTCGACTACGAGGCCAGCGGCTCGGAGCCCCTGTTCAGCGACCGCGCGGACCCGCAGCAGCGCTCGCGGCGCCTGTTCGCCTTTCACCGGCCGGAGACGCCGCATGGCTGGCTCCTCGACGGCGGCACGCTGCGCGGCCGGCTCGGCTGCCTGCCGCCGCTGGTCGCCGAAGGCCTGCGCGACTGCCAGGTCGAGGCGATCGCCGGCCTGGAGGCGTCCCTCGCCCGGGGCCGGCCCAAATCGCTGATCCAGATGACCATGGGCGCCGGCAAGACCTTCACCGCCGCCACCGAGGCCTGGCGCCCTCCTCACCTGGCTCCTCGTCCCCGAAACCGGCCGCATCTCCCTCGAAGCGATCACCGAAGGGGCCCCGACGCAAATGGGGACCTGATCGAATTCGCCTCTTGGCGAACTTCGTTCATGTCCCCGATTTGCGAGCGCCGGCGTTGGGCCCAATATACGCTTTTCAGTATGCGGAGGTCGCTCCGCGTCGATTCAGCCGGGGCGCTCTGCGTAGACGTTTACGCCAGTTCTGACGGTGACCCAGAACGTATCGGAAAGGTCCCCATTTTGGGTCATGAGTTGGATCTGCTTGCCGCAGTTTTGCGCTTTCTTTTGGCAGATCGGTCCATCGAAGGCGAAGCCCTCCGCCACGCCGGTGCGTGAGACGTCGGGGACGTCCGACGCGCCACTAGCGGCGAATTTCACTTCGTTGCCGTCGATCTCGATCCTGGGGCTGTTCCTGTTGGCTCCCGAAGGAAAGTTTTCCACCAAGTGGCCGTTTACGACTCCGCGAGCCGAGTGGCCCGGATAGACAATAAACGGCCCGTAGGCTGGAATCGTCGATGACCCTCGCGTCTGGCTGAGGGCCGCCATGTATGTGGGGTCATCGAACGGTGGCGACCCATAGTCGATGCCGCCAAGTGCGAGAACGTGGTAGGATCGCGGATCCTCTTGGGGAACATCGTCAGGAAGTCGCGCAAGTGCTCCATTCAGTTCCTGCTTGTGGTTGGCCAGGCAATCTCCCACGGCGGCGAAATCCTCGGCGGAGGTCTGATGAGGATCTAGAAATATGTTGAGGAATGCAGGATCCGCCATCGGAGCATCTTCGTGCGGTCCCACCTGAGCCGCCCGATCAAACACCGTCAACGTGTTGTTACTTGGTCCAACGGGTAAAGGAGTATAGGTGTAGGTTGGTTCGGGTGGGGAAAGGTGCCGTCCATCAAATCGCCAGCCGACGTACGGCTCTGAGCTGATCCACGAAGAAGTTCCTGGTGGGGCAATTCCGTCGTTATAAATCGGGAGCCAATCGATCGCAGTGTGATGATAGAATAGACCCCAACCAGTCAGGTCACCCTGCGGCCAAGGTCTAGGATAGACCGCCACTTCGAGCGATAGCGATGCCGGAGAACCACAATCCGCCGACCATACGCGACGGACGCCACCCGTGCCCCCACTGCACGTCGCGCACGCCAGAGCGAGGGCGATGAGCGCGACGGCGAAGGCCTGTTCTCTCAATGTTTGTATCAAACCCACCTCGGTATCGGCCCCACCTGCGGCGTCGTCTCGTCGCCGAGGTCCAGGAACAGCTCGTCGACGTAGCACCAGCCCCAGCCTTCGGGCGGGTCGTAGCCCTCGATCACCGGGTGGCCGGTGGCGTGGAAGTGGTGAGTGGCGTGGCGGTGGGGGGAATCGTCGCAGCAGCCGACGTGGCCGCACATCCGGCAGAGGCGCAGGTGGACCCAGGATGAGCCAATCTTCAGGCACGCCTCGCAGCCCTTGGCGCTGGGATCGACACGGCGGATCGCGGCCCCGTGCGAACAGGAGTCAGCGGCCATCGGCGGCTCCCAGATAGGCGTGCAGCGCGGCGACCACCTGGGCGCCCTCGACGGCCTCGATGTGGAAGCGCTCGATCAGGGTCCGCGCCTCGGGGTCGCTCGCGGGGTCCAGGGTCTGGTGCGGCTGGCCGTTGCGGCCGAGAAAGCCCTCCAGGCGCAGCACGTCGCCATCGTCGGCGCGGCCGACGATGATCGGCCCGACTCCCGGCGTCGCCAGCAGGCGGACGCGGCGCAGGATCAGCGCCCGCATGATCGTCTCGCCGATCTCCGCTTCGGCGACCAGCAGGGCGCGCAATCGCTCCGGCGCGATGATCACCGCCTCCACGGCCGTCTCGGCGACGGCGTCGATCAGCGCCGGCCGGCCGGTGAGCGAGGCCAGTTCGCCCAGGAAGCCGCCGGCGCGGTAAGTGGCCACGTCTTCCCGGTGGCCGAGGCCGTCATGGCGGCTCACCCGGATCTCGCCGCTCGCCACCAGGATCAGCCCGTGGCCGGCCTCGCCGACGCCGACCACCGCCTCGCCCGCCGCGAAGTCCCGCGCCGCGCCGAACCGCCGCAGCCGCTCCAGCGCCTCCGGCGTCAATACCGGATAGATCTGTTCGCGACGGCCTTCGTCCAGCGTGCCCGCCTGCTCGGTCATGACCGACTTTACAAATTCGGAGCGCGGGCTTCCAGCCCGCTCTTACTCTCGCGAGGCCCGCTCAGTGGCGCCGAAAAAAAGCGGGCTGGAAGCCCGCGCTCCGCCTCTTGCGGCGATCCTGCGATGGCGGCATGAAAACGCCCAGGCGAGGATGATTCATGGCCGGTGACGAAGGGCCCACGGCGAGCGGCCGGGGCGAGCTGAAGCCGGGAGCCCGGGTCAAGTTCTTCTACAGCATCGGCCAGATGGCCCAGAGCGGCGCCTTCGACACCGCCATCCCCTTCGTGTTCTTCTACTACACCGCCGTCCTCGGCCTCTCCGGCGGCCTGGTCGGCGTCGCCCTGGCGATCGGCCTGGCCTTCGACGCGGCGGTCGATCCGCTGATCGGTTCGTGGTCGGACAACATCGCCTCGCGCCTGGGCCGCCGGCTGCCGCTGATGATCGCCGGCGCGCCGCTGATGTGCATCGCCCTGGGCCTGCTCTTCTCGCCGCCCGCCCACCTCGCCGCGCCGATGCTGTTTGCCTGGCTGACCGTCACCTCGGTCGCCGTGCGCAGCCTGATCTCCCTCTTCAACGTCCCCTACATCGCCCTGGGCGCGGAACTCGCCGAGGGCTACGCCGAACGCTCCAGCGTCGTCGCCTGGCGGGCGGTGGCGGGGATCGCCTCGGGCGTCCTGGTCACCGTCCTGGCCTACACCGTGTTCTTCGCCAGGGACCCCGGGTTGCTGCGCGCCCAGGGCTATCCGGGCTTCGGCTGGTCGGTGGCCCTGGCCCTCTTCGCCGCCGCCGCCATCTGCTGCGCCGGGGTGATGCGCTACGCCGCCAGGCTGCCGCGCGCGCCCACGGTCGCGACCTCGATCTGGCGCCGGCTACCGGGGGAACTGGCGGAGATCTTCCGCAACCCCTCCTTCCGGCTGCTGTTCTTCTCGGCGGTGATTTTCTATGTCGCGGTGGGGGCCAACGCGACCCTGGGCAGCCACACCCAGATTTTCGTCTGGAAATTGAAGCCGTGGATGATGCAGGCGGTCGGCTACCTCTATCTGGCCGGCATCCTCATCGGCATCCTCACCACCCCGCTCCTGGCGCGGCGGATGGAGAAGAAGACCACGGTGATCGTCGGGCTGGTGATGATCATCCTGGTGTGGACCATCCTGCCCCTGCTTCGCGCCGGCGGTCTCTATACGCCGACCGGGGCGGCGGCCCTGCCGCCGATGGGCTTCAACGCCTTGTTCTCCGGGATCGGGGTCGGATTCGTCGCCGTCGCCTACCCCTCGATGATGGCCGACGCCGCCGACCAGCACGAGCAGCTGTTCGGCGCCCGGCGCGAGGGCCTCTACTTCTCCGGCCTGGGCTTCGCCGCCAAGGCGGCCAGTGGCCTGGGCGTCCTGGTCGGCGGCTTCGCCCTGGACCTCCTGAGGTTCCCCCATGACGCCGGCCAGCCGGGGGTGGTGATCGCCCCCTCCACGCTCGACGGCCTGATCCTCGCCTGGGGTCCCGGCGCGGCGGTGTTCGGCACGATCGCCACCCTCGTCTTCGCCCCCTACGCCATCACCCGCCGCCGCCACGACGCTATCGCCGCCGAACTGGCGGCGCGGCGGAGGGCGGCGACCATCGCCCCGGCGCAAATGGGGACCTGATTGAATTCGCCTTGCGCGGAATCCGATCCGCCAGACTTCAGCCTTCGCCTTCGAAGTGCGCGTCGATGTCCCTGTGTCCGTGCAGGATGTTCACCACTTCGAACCGTCCCGCGAAATAGCGAAAGAAGATCACATAGTTCTGAAACACGGCGCTGCGGATGTCGGGGCGCAGTTCCGGACGGGTCCGACCCAGATTGCCCGGCAGGCCGGCAAGATGGTGACAGCGCTCACGAAGCCTCGCCACGTATCGCTCCGCCAGCGAGATGCTGTCACTCGCGGTCGCGATGGCGACGAAGATTTCGATGAGGTCGTCGAGAGCCGAGGCGAGGAATGTCGCCCGTCTCATTCCCCCACGCCGTCGGCCCGCAGTCGCGCCGCCCGACGCTCGATCGCGGCGTCGATCGCCTCGTCGCCGACATCGCCCCCAGCCGCGATCGAGGCCTCGAGCGTCGCCTTCAAATCCTGGAGCTTGGCTTCGCGTTCCTCCACCAACCGCAGGCCCTCGCGGACGATCTCACTCGCCGATCCATAGCGGCCCGCCCTCAGTGTGCGATCCACGAAGCCCTCCCACCGCTCACCGATCGACACATTCATGGCGTCCAAGCTCCTCACCATCTCGGGGGGCGGACAATAACATAAAATGCTCAGAAATCGATATCAATGCGCCTTCAACGAACCTTGTCGAGCGCCGCCGGGTTGAACGTCGCGCGCTGATCTTGGACACCCGCCGGCGGCCTCGGTGATCGGACGCAACCCGACGGCGGTGACGGAAGCCCTTCACATCGCGCCCTGAGCCCCTCTCAGAACCAGCCGTTCAGCCGCGCGCGGGTAAGACGCCTCACCGGCTGGCCAGGCGCGGGTGATCAGCAATCGGGGCGCTCTCCGTCTCAATTGCATATTGACAACGAGGTCGAGATAAGTTACATAATGCAATATGCTTGCGATCCTCATCGACGTTCTTCCCGTCTGCGTCCAGGCGCGGGTCCCGCGCCCACGGGGGCTAACTTTGGCTATCGGCAGTGGCTTGTTCTCGTTTTGGACCGCTGACGTCTCGCCGGCAGCCGGCGGAACGCCGGCCGTCTTCCCCTCAATGGCAATTCCCATCTGCGTCGGAGGGGTCAAGAATCACTGCCGGCTCGCGCCGGCTGCCGGCGAGACGCCGGCGGTCCATGGAATGACAACGCCTAACTTTAGCGCCTATGGGTCCTGCGCCTCCCTCGGCCCCGCGAAAACATGTCAAAAACGCGCGCCGCGGCGCCAAAAACCCGGCATTTTCCGGCATTTTCCGGCATTTTCCGGCCAGAAACCGGCGAAAATCTGTCAAAAACTGTAAAAAACTTTGCCGCTAGCCGGTCCCCGAACGACCTGCGCAGTCGGCTAGATCAGATTGATCTGGCGAGGTTTTATCGGATTGACGGAACCTGCGGTCCCCTCCGCTGATGTCAAAAACTCCGCCCTTTCACCCCCCTACCGCACCTTGGCGTAGCAGGCCCGCAATTCCCCGACGAACAGTTCCGGCTGTTCCCAGGCCGCGAAGTGGCCGCCGCGCGGGGGTTCGCCCCAGTGGATGATGTCGCTCATCACCTTGTCGGCCCAACGGCGCGAGGCGCGGAAAATCTCCTTGGGATAGACGCTCACTCCCACCGGCAGTTCGAGCTTCACCGAGCCGAAGGAGCCGAAGCTCTCCCAATAGAGCCTCGCCGAGGACGTCCCCGCGTTCCCCAGCCAATAGACCATGATGTTGTCGAGCATCTCGTCGTGGGTCAGCACGTCCTCCGGCGCGCCCTGGTTGTCGGTCCAGGCCATCAGCTTCTCGTAGATCCACGCCGCCTGGCCGGCCGGCGAATCGGCCAGGCCATAGCCGAGGGTCTGCGGCCGGGTCGCCTGCTGCTTGGAGTAGCCGGAGTCCTTCTCCTGGTAATAGGCCAGGCCCGCCAGATAGCCTTTCTCCTGCTCGGTCAGGTCGACGCGGTCCTCGGGGCCGGGAAAGACCAGCGGCATGTTGACGTGGATCGCCGCGCAGCCGGGCGGGCGGATCACCCCGATGGTGGTGGTCACGGCCGATCCCCAGTCGCCGCCCTGGGCGACCCAGCGCTGATAGCCCAGGCGGCGCATCAGGAGGGTCCAGGCCATGGCGATCTTCGGCACGCCCCAGCCGGTGGTGGTCGGCTTGCCCGAGAAACCATAGCCGGGCAGCGACGGGGCGATGACGTGGAAAGCATCAGCGGCCGTACCGCCGTGGGCCTCGGGGTCGGTCAGAGGCCCGATGACCTTCATGAATTCGATCACCGATCCCGGCCAGCCGTGGGTGATGATCAGCGGCAGGGCGTCGGCGTGTTTGGAGCGCACATGCAGGAAGTGGATGTCGAGGCCGTCGATCTCGGTCTTGAACTGTCCCAGCCCGTTCAGCCGCGCCTCGCACCGGCGCCAGTCGTAGCCATCCTTCCAGTGGGCGCAGAGCGCCTGGACCTTGGCCAACGGCGAGCCCTGCGTCCAGTCATCCACCGTCTCCCTGTCCGGCCACCGCGTCCGCTCCAGCCGTGCCGCGAGGTCATCCAACTCCCCCTGCGGTATCGCCAGGGTGAAAGGCGTGATCGCGTCGCTCATGGTTGAAAGCCTCCTCGTGGCCTCTGGTGCTCAGCTCAAGATCTTTCCACGAACCTCACGAACTACACGAACAGGAAGACGAGAATATCCGCAGATGACGCAGATGTTCGCAGATGAAGAGACGAGTTTGTTGCGCTTCGCGCGAAGCGCCTGACTCTCATCTGCGCTTCATCTGCGTCATCTGTGGATGGGCCTGACTTCCTTGTTCGCGTAGTTCGTGAGGTTCGTGGCCAAATAATTCTTCACCCTCACGCCGCGTGCGCCGGCCTCGACAGGCTGAACCCTTCATAGCCCTGCATGGCCACCGTCTCGCAGATCTGGCGATACATCCCCACCCCGCCGACGTAGGGCATGAACACCCGCGGCTTGCCCGGAACGTTGGCCCCCAGGTACCAGCTGTCGGCCCGGGGGTAGAGGGTGGTGTCGGCGACTTCGTTGACGTGCGCCACCCAGGCGTCCTCGGCCGCTTCGGTGGCCTCGATGGCCGCGATCTGGCGCTCGCCGAGGAAGCCGATGCAGCCGGCGATCCACTCCACGTGCTGCTCGATGGAGACCACCATGTTCGACAGCACCGAGGGGCTGCCGGGTCCCGTGACCAGGAACAGGTTCGGGAAGCCGGCGATCATCAGGCCCAGATAGGTGCGTGGGCCCTCGGCCCATTTGTCCTTCAACGGCCGGCCGCCTCGCCCCTTGATGTCGATCGCCCCCAGCGCCCCGGTCATGGCGTCGAAGCCGATGGCGGTGACCAGGGCGTCGATGGCGTATTCGGCCCGCGTCGTGCGCACGCCGCCCGGGGTGATCGCCTCGATCGGGGTGGCGCGAACATCGACGAGGGTCACGTTCTCGCGGTTGAAGGTCGCGTAGTAGTCGGTGTCGATGCAGAGGCGCTTGGTCCCGAACGGATAGGTCCGGGGCGTCAGCCTCTCGGCGACCTCAGGATCCCTGACGATCGAGGCGATCTTTTCGGCCATGAATTCCACGGCGGTGTCGTTGGCCGCCTTGTCGATGGCGACGTCGGCGAAGGCCCCGCCCATGCTGAAGCCGCCGCGCGCCCAGCGGTCCTCATAGACCCGCCGGCGATCCTCCGGGCTCGTCTCCACGGCCAGCGCCTCTGAGGGGTCGTGGGCGAGGAAGCCGACGTTCGAGAGCCGCTCGCGCTGGCGATAGTCCGCCCGGTTCTCCCGCCACTCACGTTCGGTGGCCGCCGCCATCGGCGCGTTATGCGCCGGGACGCTGAAGTTGGGCGTCCGCTGGAAGACGAAGACGTGATCGGCCTGGGCCGCGATCATCGGGATCGACTGGATGGCCGACGAACCGGTGCCGATCACCCCGACCCTCTGGCCGGTGAAGTCGATGCCTTCATGCGGCCAGCGGCCGGTATGCCAGGTCTTGCCGGCGAAGGTCTCGATGCCCGGCAGATCGGCCTCCTTCATCACCGACAGGCACCCCGTGGCCATCACGCAGAAGCGGGCGGAAACCTCGTCGCCCTTGTCGGTGGCGATGGTCCAGCGTTCGGCGGCCTCGTCATAGGTCGCCGCCGTCACCCGGGTCTCGAGCTGGATGTCGCGCCGCAGATCGAACCGGTCGGCCACGTGGTTGAGGTATCTCAGCAGCTCCGGCTGCGGCGAATAGCGTTCGCTCCAGCGCCATTCCGCCTCCAGCTCGGGCGAGAAGGAATAGGAATATTCCTGGCTCTCGATATCCACCCGCGCGCCGGGATAGCGGTTCCAGAACCACGTGCCGCCGACCCCGTCGCCGGCCTCATAGACCCGCGCCGAAAGGCCCATGCCGCGGGCCTTGTGGAGCATGTACAGCCCCGCGAACCCCGCCCCGACGATGACCACGTCAAGAGACCGTTCGGCCATGGTCCACCTCCTTCACTTCGGATTCCTTCATTTGCGCTCCCTGACCGCTCCTTCCAAGCCCGCGGCGCGGGGTTTGTCAGCCCGCTCTTGTCTTTCGGGCCGAAAAGAGCGGGCTGGAAGCCCGCGCTACGAAGGGCGATAAGCGCTCCATGCGCCAGTGGACCATCGACGCCTTCGCTTCCGCGCCCTTCAGGGGCAATCAGGCCTGCGTGGTGGAGCCCCTGGACGCCTGGCCGGCCGACGCCTGGATGCAGTCGCTGGCGGCGGAGAACAACCAGGCCGAGACCGCCTTCCTGCTGAAGACCGCCGACCCGGCCCGATTCGGCCTGCGCTGGTTCACCCCGGCCCTGGAGGTCCCGCTCTGCGGCCACGCGACGCTCGCCAGCGGCCATGTGCTGTTCTCGGAACTGGGCCTTGCCGGCATCCCCATCGCGTTCGACACCCTGGCCGGAACGCTGACCGTGCGGCGCGCGGAGCCCGGCTACGAAATGGATTTTCCCGCCGACCCGCCGCGACGAATCGAGCCTCCGGAGGGCCTGACCGAGGCCCTTGGCCTCGAACCGCGGGAGGTGTGGGCCGGGCAATATCTGGTCGCGGTCCTGGGCGACGAAGCGGCGGTGCGGGACCTGAGACCCGATCTCGGCGCCATCGCGCGCCAGAGGGCCGGAGAAGTCGCCGTGACGGCGCCGGCCGCGCCCGGCGCCCCTTATGACGTGGTCAGTCGATTCTTCGCTCCCGGGGCCGGCATCCCGGAGGATCCGACCACCGGCTCGCTGCACTGCATCCTCTCGCCGTTGTTCTCCGCCAAGCTCGGCCGCCCGACCCTGCGCTTCCACCAGGCCTACCCCGGCCGCGGCGGGGATCTCGAATGCGAACACCGCGGCGAGAGGGTCCGCCTGCGCGGTTCGGCGATCACCGTCATCGAAAGCCGCCTGAGGCTCTAGCCCCGCTTGTTGCGTGGCCGACACGGTGACGCCCCCTCCGTCACGGCGCGAGAAAGAGCGCCGCGCCACCTCCCCCTCTTCGCTCCGCTCGAAGGGGAGGATAGAAGAAAGTCGAGCCGCCACTATCCTCCCACGCCCTCTCGCGGGGGAGGATAGTGGCGGCTCGACTTTCTTCTATCCTCCCCTTCGAGC
>DASRLN010000121.1:0-4586 GCA_035648435.1 Caulobacteraceae bacterium | reverse complement strand
GTGGCGGCGTCGATGGCCGGGGAGGGGGCCTCCTCCATCATCTTCTGATGGCGTCGCTGGAGCGAGCAGTCGCGCTCGCCCAGGTGACAGACCGCGCCGAAGGCGTCGGCGATCACCTGGATCTCGATGTGACGGGGGGTGGAGAGGTAGCGCTCCATGTAGACGGTGTCGTCGCCGAAAGCGGCCTTGGCCTCGCCGCGCGCGGTGGCGAACGCCTCGGCGACGTCGTCACGCGTCCGGGCGACCTTCATCCCCCGCCCGCCGCCGCCGGCCGCCGCCTTGATGAGCACGGGAAAGCCGATGGCGTCGGCGGCCGCCAGGGCCGCCGCCTCGTCGGCGAGTTCCCCGTCGGAGCCCGGCACCACCGGAATCCCGGCCGCCTTGACCGCCGACTTGGCGGCGATCTTGTCGCCCATGACCCGGATGTGGTCCGGCTTGGGTCCGATGAAGGTGTATCCGTGCGCGGCGACGATCTCGGCGAAGCGGGCGTTCTCGGAGAGGAAGCCGTAGCCGGGGTGGATCGCCTGGGCGCCGGTGATCTCGCAGGCGGAGATGATCGAGGGGACATTGAGATAGCTCTTGGCCGCCGGGGCCGGGCCGATGCACACGCTCTCGTCGGCCAACCGCACGTGCATGGCGCTGGTGTCCGCCTCCGAATGAACGGCGACGGTGGAGATGCCCATCTCCTTGCAGGCCCGATGCACCCGAAGGGCGATCTCGCCGCGGTTGGCGATCAGGATCTTGTCGAACACGAGGGCGCTCTACTCGAGCACGATCAGCGGCTCGCCGAATTCCACCGGCTGACCATCGGCGACGATGAATTCCATGATCCGGCCGGCCCTGGGGGCGGTGATCGGGTTCATGGTCTTCATCGCCTCGACGAGCAGGAGGGTATCTCCCGCCTGCACCCGGTCGCCGACCTTGGCAAAGGGCGCGGCGCCCGGTTGAGCCTGCAGATAGACCGTGCCCACCATCGGGGATTTCACCACCTCGCCGGCTGGCTCCGCTTCGCCGGCGGGAGGACCGCCTTGTCCGACGGTCGGCGCGGCGGCGGCCTGCGGCGGCGCGGCGGCGAAGGCCGTGAGGCCGGACGCGGCCGGCGCCTTGGCGACGCGGACCTTGACGTCGCCGCGCTCGACTTCGATTTCCGTCAGCCCGGTTTCATTGAGGATGCCGGCGAGTTCGCGCACCAGGCGCGCGTCGAACGCTTCGGCCGGATCGGTGTGATTGGTGGGATTGGTGAACATGCCGCTTTCGCCTCGCTGCTTTCGATTCAAGCCGCGGCCAGGCGGCAGGCGGCCTCGATCGCCAGCTCATAACTCGCCGGGCCGAAACCCGATACGACGCCCGTCGCCGCCAGGGAGACGTGGCTGCGGCGGCGGAATGACTCGCGCGCGGCGGGGTTTGACAGGTGACATTCCACGATCGGCGTCCCCAGGGTCTTGAGAGCATCGAGCAGGGCGACCGAGGTGTGGCCGAGGCCGGCCGGATTGATCACCACGGCGCAAGCCTGCTCCCGTGCTTCCTGGACCCAGTCGATGAGCTGCCCCTCATGGTTGGTCTGACGGAAGATCACCGTCCGGCCGTGCGCGGCCGCCCGCGCGTCGCACAGGACGCGCACGTCGTCGAGCGTGGCGTGGCCGTAGATTTCGGGTTCCCGGACGCCGAGCAGATTGAGGTTCGGGCCGTTCAGTACCCAGATCGGTTTCGACATTCCGCCTCGCCGGTCGTGTGGGGCGCCTTGTATCGTCCGCCGCCCGGGGTCACAACCCGCCGGCGTAAGGAGTGGTGGCGTGCGACTGACGGTCAACGGCGAGGAACGTGCCTTCGGCGAGCTAGACAACCTGGCCGCGCTCGTCGCCCACCTGGGCCTCGACGCGCGCAAGGTCGCCGTCGAACGAAACCTCCGCATCGTGCCGCGCTCGGTCCATGCGGCCACGGTCCTGGCCGAGGGCGACCGCATCGAGATCGTGCATTTCATTGGAGGTGGATGATGGACGGCGCCGTTCACGCCGAAGATACCTGGACCGTGGCGGGGCGAACCCTGCGCTCGCGCCTCATCGTCGGCACCGGCAGGATGCAGGACTATGCCCTCAACGCCGCCGCCGCCGAGGCGGCCGGGGCGGAGATCGTCACCGTGGCCGTGCGGCGCGTCAATCTCTCCGATCCCAGCAAACCGATGCTGGTCGATTACTTCAAGCCCGACCGCTTCATCTACATGCCCAACACGGCCGGCTGCTTCACCGGCGAGGACGCCGTTCGCACCCTCCGCCTGGCGCGCGAGGCGGGCGGCGGAACCCTGGTCAAGCTGGAGGTGTTGTCGGACACCAAGACGCTCTATCCGGATATGGAAGAGACCCTGCGCGCCCTGAAGCTTCTGGTCGCCGACGGGTTCGACGTCATGGTCTATTGCACCGACGATCCGGTCTACGCCCGCAAGCTCGAGGACGCAGGGGCCGCGGCCATCATGCCCCTGGGCGCGCCGATCGGCTCCGGTCTCGGCCTGCAGAATCGCGTCAATATTCACCTCATCGTCGAACAGGCCGCGGCCCCGGTTCTCGTCGATGCCGGTGTCGGCACGGCCTCGGACGCCGCCGTGGCCATGGAACTGGGCTGCGACGGGGTGTTGATGAACACCGCCATCGCCGAAGCCCGAGATCCCGTCCGCATGGCCCGGGCGATGAAGCACGCCGTCATCGCCGGTCGCGAAGCCTTCCTCGCCGGCCGCATGCCCCGGCGCCTCTACGCCGCGCCCTCCTCGCCGATGGCGGGGTTGATCTGAGAACCCTCCTTATCCGCCCGCTCTCGTCTTGGCGATCGCGGTCGCCAGCGCTTCCATGTCTTCGCCATAGACTATCTCATCGCCGACGATGAAGGCGGGGGTGCCCCCAAGGTTGAGCTTGTTGAACAGGTCGGACGTCTGGCCGAGCTGAAGATCGACGGCGGGCACGGTCTTCAGGTCGGCCGCCGCCGCGCCCTTGGCGCGGGCGATCCGATCGATCGTCTCGATATCGAGAGGGCGCGCGGCCATCAGCGCCTCGTAGGCCCCGACGTAGTCGCCGCCACTCTTCTTCACCGCCAGCGCGGCCCTGGCGGCGTGTTCGGAGGTCGGACCGAAGATCGGCATCTCCTTGAACACGAACCGGATATCCGGATTGGCGCGGATCAGGGCCACGACCTTGGGCGCGGCGTTGATGCAGTGGGGGCAGCGATAGTCGTAGAATTCGGTGACCGTGATCTTGCCGGCCGGATTGGCCGCGAAGTCACGCGGATCGCGCTCGATCGCCTGGCGAAACCGAGGCAGATCGGCCTTGGCCTGGCGCTGGGCGGCCTCTTCGTCGGCGGTCGCCTTGGCCTGCAGCCTGTCGACTGCTTCCTGGATGACCTCGGGGTGGGCGAGCAGATAGGCGCGGACCCGCTCGCCGAACGCCTTGTCATCCGGCTGGGCGGCGTGGCAGGCGCCCAGAGTCACGGCGCAGGCGAGCAAGGCGGCGAGGGCGAGTTTCACCCTTCCGCGCCGACCCTCTTGAGGTCGTCCTTCGAGGGCTTCGAAGTCAGCACGATATCGGTGGCGCGGCGCCATTCGGGACTGTCTTTCTTGAGGAGTTCACGGGCGCGCATGGCGAACACCCGCGCGTCGTGGGTCTGGCCGAGATAGAAGTTCTGCTCGGCCGTGGCCAGCCGCGCCATGCCGGCCTCGCCCTTGGTGTCGTAGGCCTCCGACAACAGCCGCCAACCCTCGGGATTGTCGATCTCCTGGACCATCGCCCGACGGATGTGGCTGATCGCCTCGTCCAGTCGTATGGGATCATCCAGAGCGATCAGGATCTGGCCCAGATAGATCTGGAGCAGCGGGGCATCGGGTTTCAGCCCCACCGCCTTGCGGAAAGCCGGCTCGGCGTCCTTCGGCCGGCCGGCCTCGAACTGGACCTGACCCTTCAGCTCCCAGAGATAGGGGTTGTCGGGTTGCTCGGCGATCAGGGCGTCGATCATCTTCAGCGCCCGATCGGTTTCGGTCTCCTTGTAGGTGGCGATGGCGCGGGCGTAGCGCGCGGCGAACGAGGTGTCGCTCTCCGGATAGTCGATGAACGTCTGGCCCGGTCCGTCGAGGAAGGCATCCAGCTTGGCCTTCATCAGGGCGTGCCGGGCGATGGCCTCGGGAGAATCGACGACCCCCAGGTGCGGCTGTTGCTTGACCCGGGCGGTCAGGGCTTCGATGCGATCGTCGGTGAGCGGGTGGTCGCGGAAGAAGGGATATTTCTTCTCGTCGTCGAACACCTCCTGGTAACGGTAGTTGTTGAAGAAATCGACCAGCCCCTGGCCGGATTCGCCGGCCCTCTCCAGGTAGGTGACGGCCGCCTGATCGGCCCGGGACTCCTGCTCGCGGGTGTAGCCGAGCATGGAGAGTTCGGAGAAATAGCCGGAAGAATAGACCAGGCCGGCGGCTGCGTCCGGGGCGCCCGCCGCGGCCGCCAGTATGCCGAGGCCAATGCCCAGGATCAGCGGCGCCAGGGCGGCATGACCCATGGCCCCCGACCGAGCCAGGTGGCCGCCGGCGATATGCCCGGTCTCGTGGGCGATGACGC
>DASRLN010000120.1:0-3950 GCA_035648435.1 Caulobacteraceae bacterium | reverse complement strand
GCCGGGAGGGGCGCCTCGACAAGCCATCCCGGCCGGTGAAGGTCGGCGACGAACTGGTCTTCGCCTTCGGAGGGAAACTCACCGCCGTCCGGGTCTTGGCGCTGGGGACCCGCCGCGGGCCTCCGTCCGAGGCGCGGGCGCTCTATGAGGACCTCCGGAGTTCCTGATCCGCCACCCCGCCCCTCGCCATTGACAAGCCGCGCCCCTACCTAACAAAACACGCCGCCCTTCGATGGGCGGACGCGTCCGTCCCGCCAACGAGTTCAGCCTTGACCTACATCGTCACCGACGCCTGCATCAAATGTAAGTACATGGACTGCGTCGAGGTCTGCCCGGTGGATTGCTTCTACGAAGGCGAAAACTTCCTGGTCATCAGCCCCGACGAGTGCATCGACTGTGGCGTCTGTGAGCCGGAATGTCCGATCGACGCCATCAAGCCCGACACCGAAGACGATCCCGATGGCAAGTGGCTGAGGATCAACACCGACTACGCCAGGCTGTGGCCCAACATCACCGTCAAGGGCGAGCCGCCCACCGATGCGGCGCAATGGGAGCGGGTCGATGACAAGCTCAGCCAGCACTTCAGCGAAAAGCCCGGGCGCGGCTCCTGAACCCCGCGCGCGCGGTTCGGTTTCAAACCGCTGAATTTTGTGCTATTGTCCTCTTCGACGGTGGCGGCTCGCCTTGGAGCGGGCCGGGCCGCATCGCCAGCCAGGGAACCTCGAGGCGGCGCCGGCGCGCCCCTGCCGGGAGCGGCCATCGCCCTTCGGTTCCGTTTCTACGAAAGGACACCGCGCGCATGAACACCAGGACCGATCTCGAATTCCGTGTCGGCGACCATGTCGTCTATCCGGCCCACGGTGTCGGCAAGGTGGTCGGGGTCGAGACCCGGGAGGTCGCCGGTCTGTCGCTCGAGGTCTATGTGATCACCTTCGACCACGAGAAGATGATGCTGCGGGTGCCGACCAAAAAGGCCAAGACCGCCGGCCTGCGCGCCCTGGCCGCCGGCAATGTCGTCTCCCAGGCCCTCACCACCCTCAAGGGCCGCGCCCGGGTCAAGCGCACCATGTGGAGCCGGCGCGCCCAGGAGTACGAGGCCAAGATCAACTCCGGCGACCTGATCTCCATCGCCGAAGTGGTCCGCGACCTGCACCGCTCCGAGAGCCAGCCCGAGCAGTCCTATTCCGAGCGCCAGCTCTATGAGTCGGCCCTCGACCGCATGGCCCGCGAAGTCGCCGCCATCGAACGCATCGACCGCGACGCCGCCATCTCTCTCCTGCACAAGTCCCTGCAGAAGGCGGCGTAGGGGTCGGCGATCTCTATCCTCCCCCGCCTCTACGCGGAGGAGGTGGCGCGGCGCCTCTTCGCGCCGTGACGGAGGGGGCGCAAAGCCCCGCCAACGATGGTTTCAGGCTTCCGCGTGGCCGCTTTGCGCCCCCTCCACCACTTCGTGGTCCCCCTCCCCCGCGAGAGGGCGGGGGAGGATAGAAAGTGTGGAAAACTCCACCCCCCGCCGTTCGGGACCGACGAGGGACAGCACGGCGATGGCGACGGCGGCCAGGCCGGCGACGAGGGCCATGGCGAGGCTGTAGTCGTCACCCCTGGCCTCGGCGATCTGGGCCTGCCAGACGGCGTTGCCGGAGGCCAGCAGATTGCCCAGCTGATAGGCGTAGCCCGGAAAGGCGCCGCGCGCGTCGGCCGGTGAAAGCTCGTTGAGATGGGCCGGAATCACCCCCCACACCCCCTGCACCGCCGCCTGCATCAGGAAGGCCCCGGCGCCGAGCATCGCCAGGGTGTGCGAAAACACCCACAGGGGCAGGATCGCCAGCGCCGCGATCGCCGCGAGCGCCATCGTCCGCCGCCGCCCGATCCGTTCCGACCACGCTCCCAGCGCGAGCCCGCCGAGGATCGCCCCCAGATTCATGATCGCCGCCAGAATGCCGACCGTGTGGGTGTCCAGATGGTGCTCGCGCTGCAGGAAGGTCGGGTAGAGGTCCTGCGTCCCGTGGCTGGCGAAGTTGCACGCGGTCATCAGGGCCACGACATAGAGCGCCAGCTTCCACTGCTTGCGGAACACCCAAAGTCCCATCAGGGCGATCGGCGCATCGACGAAATAGATCCAGCCTAGCATCGACCTGGCGTCCGCCGCCCCGGCCACGGCCGGGGCCATGGCGACGGCGAGGGCCGCCACGCCGATGCCCACGAGCGTCCACGGACCTCGCGCCGATCCGGCGTGTTGGCGACTCTCGAAGACCGGCGATTCCTTCACGCCCAGGCGCAGCAGCACCACCAGCAGGGCCGGAATCAGGCCGACCATGAACATGCCCCGCCAGCCGATGCGGTCGAACAGGAGAAAGAATACCAGCGAGGCCAGCAGATAGCCGAAGGCGTAGCCTTCCTGCAGCAGGCCGGAGATGAAGCCGCGGGCCTTGGGTGGGATCGATTCCATGGCCAGCGACGCCCCCACGCCCCACTCCCCGCCCATGGCGAAGCCGAAGGCGGCGCGCAGGATCAGCAGCACCGCCAGGCTGGGCGCGAAGGCCGAGGCGAACTCCAGTACCGAATAGAGCAGGATATCGACCATCAGCACCGGCCGGCGGCCATAGCGATCGGCCAGCATGCCGAACACCAGGGCGCCGAACGGCCGGGCGGCGAGGGTCAGGGTGCTGGCGATCGCCACCTGCGCCACGTCGGCGTGGAACTCATGGGCGATGGCGGTGAACATGAACACCATCAGGAAGAAATCGAAGGCGTCCAGGGTCCAGCCCAGGAAGCTGGCGGCGACCGCGTTCCACTGATGGCGCCCGATCCCCGCTCCCGGCCAGTCTGAAACTGTCAAGGACCGCCCCCCCTTTCAACCGCCCGCCGATGCCCGCCAGTTTGAGCTTATCGCCGCGCGCGCCTGGCCGCAAAACGTCTTGCGCGGCCGATGGCGCGCCCTATGAAGCGACAGGCGGCCCGTCCCGTTAGCTCAGCAGGATAGAGCACCGGTTTCCTAAACCGGGGGTCAGAGGTTCGAGTCCTCTACGGGACGCCGCGGGTTCGCGCGGCGGGGGTTCGCAAATCGCGCCGGGGAGCGTTAGAACGTCCCACGCGTTCGAATCTCCGCCGCCTGGCTGCTCCGGAAGGATCCGATTTGCTCACTGGTCGATTGAAGGCGCCGCCCGGGGCTCGCCGCGCCTACTTCCTGGAGCGCTCGCGACCGGCGACCGCCGTCCGTGGCGAACCGATCCCCACCGCCGCCGCCGCCGTCGCCGCGGCCCGTCCGATCACCATCTCCTGCGTGGTCTGCGCCTACAACGAGGCAGGGCGCATCCGCCATATCCTCGACGCCGTCGATCGCCATCCGGCCCTGGCCGAGGTGATCGTGGTCAACGACGGGTCCACCGACCAGACCGAACTCCTGCTGCGCCGCTATCCCGGCCTGCGGGTGATCTCCTACACCCCCAACCGCGGCAAGACCTACGCCTTGAGCCGCGGCATCGCGGCGGCCAGGGGCGACCACCTGATGCTGCTCGACGCCGATCTCACCGGGGTCACCGCCGCCGACATCGACGCCCTGGCCGCTCCGGTGCTCGGCGGCGACGCCCAGGTCAGCATCAGCCTGCGCAGCAACAGCCTGAGGCTCTACCGGGGCATGGGCCTGGATTTCGTCTCCGGCGAGCGGGTGATCCCCAAGTCGCTGCTGGTCGATGTCGTCTCCGACATGCAGCGCCTGCCGCGCTGGGGCGGCGAGGCGTTCATGAACGAGCGCATCATCCGCCAGCGCCTGAGGATCGCGGTGGTCGATTGGCCCGGGGTGGTCAACATCCGCAAATACCGCAAGGTCGGCCGCTGGCGCGGCGTTCTCGCTGAACTGCGCATGATGCGCGACGCGCTGAGCGTTCTTTCCCTCTGGGGCGTCGTCCGCCAGAACCTCCAGCTCCTCAAACTCAAGGTCTGACCCTCCC
>DASRLN010000119.1:0-2199 GCA_035648435.1 Caulobacteraceae bacterium | reverse complement strand
CGGGGGCCGGTGGGCGCTTTCTGTTCGGGCTCATCGCGGTTGGGGGCGACGCCTTTCAGGACATTGGTAATCTCGTCGCCGGTCAGGGTCTCGTATTCGAGGAGCGCCTTGGCCAGGGTGTGGAGATCCTCGATCTTGGTGGAGATGATGCTTCTGGCCTCGTCGTAGCCGGCCTGAGTGAGGCGCTTGACCTCGGAATCGATGATCCTGGCGGTGTCCTCGGAGACGTTCTGGGTGCGGGAGACGGAGTGGCCAAGGAACACCTCGTCCTGGTTGTCGCCGTAGGAGACCATGCCGAGCTGTTCGGAATAGCCCCATTTGGTGACCATGGCCCTGGCCAGCGAGGTGGCCTGCTCGATGTCCGAGGAGGCGCCGGAGGTGACCTTCTCCTTGCCGAAGATGATCTCCTCGGAGACCCGGCCGCCGTAGAGGATGGCCAGGCGCGAGGTCATCTGCTCGTAGCTCATCGACAGCTTGTCGCGCTCGGGAAGCTGCATGACCATGCCCAGAGCCCGGCCGCGCGGAATGATCGTCGCCTTGTGCACCGGATCGGTGTTGCAGACGTTCAGCGCCACCAGGGCGTGGCCGCCCTCGTGATAGGCGGTCATGCGCTTTTCATCCTCGGTCATGACCATGGACTTGCGCTCGGCGCCCATCATCACCTTGTCCTTGGCCTCCTCGAAGTCGCGGTGCAGGACCATCCGCCGGTTGCGGCGGGCGGCGAGCAGGGCGGCCTCGTTGACCAGGTTGGCCAGATCGGCGCCGGAGAAGCCAGGCGTGCCCCTGGCGATGACCTTGACGTTGACGTCGGAGGCCAGGGGGACGTTGCGCATGTGGACGCGGAGGATCTTCTCGCGGCCGACGACATCGGGGTTGGGCACCACCACCTGCCGGTCGAAACGGCCCGGACGCAGCAGGGCGGGGTCGAGGACGTCGGGGCGGTTGGTCGAGGCGATGACGATGATCCCCTCGTTGGTCTCGAAGCCGTCGAGTTCGACGAGGAGCTGGTTGAGGGTCTGCTCGCGCTCGTCGTTGCCGCCGCCAAGGCCCGCGCCCCGGTGGCGGCCGACGGCGTCGATCTCGTCGATGAAGATGATGCAGGGGGAATTCTTCTTGGCCTGTTCGAACATGTCGCGAACCCGGCTGGCGCCGACGCCGACGAACATCTCCACGAAGTCGGAGCCCGAAATGTAGAAGAAGGGAACGCCGGCCTCGCCGGCGATGGCGCGGCCGAGCAGGGTCTTGCCGGTGCCCGGAGGGCCGGCCAGCAGGGCGCCCTTGGGAATCTTGCCGCCCAGGCGCTGGAACTTGGCCGGGTCCTTCAGGAAATCGACGATCTCGGAGAGTTCGTCCTTGGCCTCCTCGACACCGGCGACGTCGTCGAAGGTGACCCGGTTCTTGTTCTCGGTGAGCAGGCGGGCCTTGGATTTGCCAAAGCCCATGGCCCCGCGCGTGCCGCCCTGCATCTGGCGCATGAAGAACACCCAGAAGCCGATCAGCAGCAGGATCGGCAGGATGTTCATCAGGATCGAGGGGATGAGACCCGCGCCCGGCTGTTTGAAGGCGAGATCGGCGCCGTGCGCCTCCAGGCGCTTCTGCAGGTCGCCGGTGTCGATGGGGCCGGTGGCGCTGAGGGTGTGGCCCTGGCGGTCGGTGGCCTCGATGTCCTGGCCGTGGACCACCGCGGAGCGGACATCGCCGCTGTCGATGCGGCCGAGCAGCTGGGAATAGCTGACCTCGCCCGAGTTGGCGGCGCGTGAACCGCTGGTCATCACACTGTAGACCGCGAACAGGGCGAGGACGATCACCCCCCAGATGGCCAGATTTCGCAGGTTCATATTCATCGTCTCGGCGCCTCTGGGGCCATCATCTCACGCTTGCGCCATCATCTAGGGTGCCCGGGCCGTTTCCGCCACGCGCCCGATCGCCGCTTCGCATCCGATCGCCCCGCAGGCGGCGGCCAGACGCGCCCAGACGAGGCGGCCGTCACCGGTTTCGGCGCTCGCAAGGATCGGGCCGGCGCGGCGGCGGCCCGGTTCGCGGCGAAAGCGGACGGTCTCCTGATCGCCCCGGATCTCGGCTCCGGCGAGGGTCGCGGCGAAGGGTCCTTCGCCGGTGGCCAGGGCGACGATGCGATCGAGGCCGCGGCCACGGGGGGGGCGGGAAGACCCGGCGGCGCAGAGCATGGCGGCGGCGAGG
>DASRLN010000118.1:0-16038 GCA_035648435.1 Caulobacteraceae bacterium | reverse complement strand
ACCGCGGCGGGGGCCGCCGGAGTCGCCGGCCCCCGCCGCGGTCGGCAGAACCGCCACGGCGGCGATGAGACCCAATCCGGCGATCAGTGCGCCGCGCGTGAATTTACCAGCCATGGAACGGCTCCCCTGGAAAACCTGTCGCCAACCACCGGGAAACTCGCCGCTCTGTCTCAATTCGGCGCGAACCCGGTCCGGGCGACGCCGTCCCTGCAACCGCCGTGCGAGAACTCCGCGGCTCCTCGAAGGGCCGCGGATGGGAAGTCGGAAGGAGACCGTCTCTTCAGGCCGGCTCGGCGAGCCTCTCCTGGCCGTGGACCGGGACCTCGGCCGGGGCCGGGGCGGCGCGGCCGAGGATCATGTCGGCCGCCTTTTCCGCGATCATGATTGTCGGCGCGTTGGTGTTGCCGCCGACCAGGGTCGGCATCACAGAGGCGTCCACCACCCGCAGCCCGGCCAGCCCGACCACCTTCAGCGATCCATCGACCACCGCCAGCCCATCACCGGCCGCGCCCATGCGGCAGGTTCCCACCGGATGATAGATGGTCTCCGCGGCTCGGCGGATCCAGGCGTCGATCTCGGCGTCGCCGGCCACCGCCTCCCCCGGCTCGACCTCGCCGGCGCGGATCGCACGCAGCGCTTTCTGGCCGGCCACGTCGCGGACGATGGCGACCCCGGCGCGCAGGGCGCGGCGATCTTCTTCGGTGGCGAGATAGCCCGCGAAGATGGCCGGATCGTCGAAGGGGTCGGCCGAGCGAAGAGCGACGCGGCCGCGGCTCTCCGGGCGCAGCTGGCAGACGTGGACCGAGAAGCCGTCCTTCTCCACCGTCACCTTGCCGTGCTCCTTCATGATCGCCAGCACGCAATGGAGCTGCAGGTCCGGCCGGTCGAGATCCGGTCGCGATTTCAGAAAGGCGCCGGCCTCGAGGAAGTTCTGCCGCCCGAAGCCCTGGCCGAACAGCATGTACTCGAGACCGGTGACCAGGCGCCGCGCGCCCTTGTTGTGCGACCAGGCGGTGCGCACCGCCGGCGTCTCCCACGACAGGATGACGTCGAGGTGGTCCTGGAGGTTGGCTCCAACGCCGGGAAGCGGATGCACCGGATCGATCCCCGCCGCCTCGAGGTCCTGCGGATCGCCGACGCCCGACAGCTGCAGAATGTGCGGCGACTGGACGGCGCCGGCGCAGAGCAGCACCTCGGCCTCGGCGCGGGCCACGCGCTTGCGGCCATCCTGGACATATTCCACCCCGGCCGCGCGGCCGGCCTCGATCAGGATCCGGGTCGTCCGGGCGCCGATGGCGGCGGTGAGATTGGGCCGGTTCAATACCGGCCGCAGATAGGCCGCCGAGGCGCTCCAGCGCCTGCCGTCGCGGATGGTCAACTGATAGGGGCCGAAGCCCTCCTGCTGGAAACCGTTGAAGTCCGGCGTCAGCTTGTGTCCGGCCTCGGCGCCGGCGGCGATGAAGCCGGAATAGATCGGGCTGGCCAGCGCCGCCTTGGAGACGTGCAGCGGCCCGTCGGCCCCGTGATAGTCGTCGCCGCCGCCTTCGAGCGCCTCGGCCCGCTTGAAATAGGGCAGGACGTCGGCATAGCCCCAGCCGGCGAGGCCCATCTGGCGCCACTGGTCATAGTCGCGCGCATGGCCGCGAATGTAGATCATGCCGTTGATCGATGAGGATCCGCCCCACCCGCGACCCCTCGGCCACCACAGGCGGCGTCCGTCGAGGTTGGGCTCGGGCTCGGTCCAGAAGCCCCAGTTGTGGTCGCCCTTGGCGCTGATCAGCGCGCCGACCCCGGCCGGCATCCTGACCAGGATCGAGTTGTCCTTGCCACCCGCCTCGAGCAGAAGGACCTTGGAGGCCGGATCGGCGGTGAGCCGGTTGGCCAGCACGCAGCCCGCCGATCCGGCCCCGACGACGATATAGGCGTAGCGATCGGTGGCCATCACGTCTCCCAGGGTGATCATCGGGCGCCTCGCGCGCCCGGCGACGGGCGTGATTTAGGGCGAGCGCCCATCGCCGTGCAAGGCAAGGCGAGACTGTTCCCTGGCGCCGGTCAGGCCGGGCGTCGTCCGAAGGGAAGGCGCCGGCGGATCAGGCGCCAGGCCTCGCCGCTTTCGCTGAGGCCCACTATCCGGGCCGCGCCGAAATAGCCGCCGACGGCCAGGGCCACGGCTGGCCCGAGGGCCAGGATGCTTGGGACGCGCCAGAGCGTGAGCAGGTGAAAACCGCCCCAGGCCAGGGCGCCACAGAGGGCGGCCGCGACGGCGCACCTGAGAAGGAAGACGGCCCACTCCGCCCCGGTTCCCAGATCCACCCGGCCACGCAAGGCCCACGCCAGCTGCGCCATATTCGCCGTCGCCACCAGCGAGGTGGTGAGGGCGAGGCCCACATGGCCCAGGCCGAAAACCTGCATGTTCAGGAAATTCAGCACGAGGTTGAGACCAATGCCGATCAGGCTCACGCCCAGGGGAATCTTGGGCAGGTTGAGGGCGTAGAAGCAGGGCCTGAGGACGATGATGGCGGCGTACCCCGCCAGGCCCAGGGCATAGGCCTGCAAGGCCAGGGCCGTCTCGCGCGTGTCATGGGAGCTGAACCGGCCGTGCTGATAGATCATCGCGATGATCGGCTCGGCCAGGACCGCGAGCCCGGCGGCGGCGGGCAGGGTCAGGAACGCCGCCAGGCGCAGGGAGTCCCTGGCCGTATGTCCAAAGGCGGCCATGTCGTCCCGCGCCGCGGCCCGGGTCACCGCCGGCAGCGTCGCGGTCGCCAGTGAGACGCCGAACAGGCCGATGGGAAGCTGCATCAGGCGAAAGGCGCAATAGAGCCAGGACTGTCCGCCATTTATCTCCGAGGCGAACATGCCGTTGACCAGGACGTTCACCTGTACGGTGGCGGCGGCGATCAGGCTCGGCCACATCAAGCGCCAGAGCTCGGCGAGCCTGGGGTCGGCGAGGTTCAGTCTCCATCGGAATCGAAAGCCCAGGCGGAACAGGGACGGCAGTTGCATGCCCAGTTGCGCCAAGCCTCCGAGCAGCACGCCCAGGCTCACGCCATAAAGAGCCCGTTGATCGAACAGCGGGTGGCGCCAGTTTTCGCGGGCGACTGGATCGAAGGCGAAAGCGAGGCCCACGCCGGCAACCACCGAAACGATATTGAAGACCGTGGAGGCGGAGGCCGGCACGCCGAACACGAAGCGCGCGTTCAGCATGCCCATCACCGCCGCGGCCAGGGATACAAAAAGGATGAAGGGAAACAGGATACGGGTGAGCCTTACCGTGAGCTCGAATTTTCCAGGAACATTGTGGAAGCCGAAATTGGTCACTTCCACGATGGCCGGCGCCGCCGCTATGGCGACCACGCAGAGGGCGCCCATCAGCAGGATCATCGTCGAGAGAATCAGATTGGCCAGGGTCCAGGCGGGTGCTTCGCCCTCCTTCTCCCAGGTGCGGGTGAAGAGGGTGGTGAAGGTGATCGACAGAGCGCCCTCGGCGAAGAGATCACGCAGCAGATTGGGGATGCGGAAGGCGGCGATATAGACATCCAGCAGTTCACCCGCCCCGAACATGGCCGCGAAGACCACCTCCCGCACCAGGCCGAACAGGCGCGAGGCGATCACCGCCAGGCCGACGATGCCGGCCGCGCGCCTGGTTCCGGGTTCGGAGACGGCGGCTGTCATCGTCGGCTCATGCGGCCGTTCGCCCGAAGTTGGCAAGTCGCCGGTCAGGCGCCTGTCCAGTGGGGCGGCCGTTTCTCGGCGAAGGCCCGCGGCCCCTCGACGAAATCCCGCGACTTGAACAGCGCCGCCACCGCCTCGTAGCCGCCCTGGCCGCGGATCGCCGCCTCGAGCGAGGGCTCGTCGAGGCCCCGCATCACCGCCGACTTCGAGGCGCGCACCGACATCGGACTGGCTTCGCCGATCAGGGCCGCCCACCGCTGCGCCGCCGCCATCAGCTCCGCCGGCTCTACCACCTCGTTGACGAAGCCCAGTTCGTGGCCTTCCCGCGCGGTCACCCGCCTTCCGGTGAGGATCATGCCCATGGCCCGCTTGACACCGATCGCCTGGGGAAGCCGGTGCAGGCCTCCGGCCAGGGCGGCGAGGCCGACGCGGGGTTCGGGCAGGGCGAAGATCGCGGTCTCCGAGGCGATGATCAGGTCGCAGGCCAGCGCGATTTCGAACCCGCCGCCCATGGCCACGCCGTTCACCGCCGCGATCAGCGGCTTGGTCAGGTCGAAACGGGAGGTGAGGCCAGCGAACCCCGAGGGCGGGCTCCTCATCAACCCGCCGCCGGCCTGGTGCTTCAGATCGTTACCCGCCGAGAACGCCCGCTCCCCGGCGCCGGTGATGATGCCCACCCACTGCCCGGAGTCGGCCGCGAAGGCGTTCAGCGCCTCGTCCATCTCGAAATGCATCGGCGAATGAACGGCGTTCATCACCTCCGGCCGGTTGAGGGTGATGGTGGTGACCGGGCCGTCCAGCTCGACCCGGATGAACTGATAGGCCATGTCGCCGTCCCTTCGCTCCGCGTTGATCTATACAGCCTTCAGCCCCGCCTTGAACCGCTTCCAGTTGGCCACGTAGTGCGAGGCTCCGGCGGCGAGCGCGGCGGCCTCCCCGGCCGACAGGGTCCGCACCACCCGGCCGGGCGATCCCATGACCAGCGAATTATCCGGGATCTCTTTGCCCTCGGTGATCAGCGTCCGCGCGCCGATCAGGCAGCCCCGGCCGATGCGGGCGCCGTTGAGGACCACCGAGCCGATGCCGATCAGCGATCCGTCGCCGACCATGCAGCCGTGCAGCATCACCATGTGGCCGATGGTCACATTCGACCCGACGGTGAGCGGCGATCCCAGGTCGGTGTGGAGTACGCTGTTGTCCTGGACGTTCGAATTCTCGCCGATGAAAATAGGATCATTGTCACCGCGTAGCACCGAACCGAACCATATGCTGGCATTCTTCTTCAGGATTACATTGCCGACGACGACAGCCCCCGGCGCTATCCAATATTCGTCCGTGGGCGGCAGATCTGGACTTCGCCCATCCAAAATGTAGGCCGTCATCGTGATCCCCAGGCAACTTGGCTTTGGCCGCTTGATTAACGCTTCAGAAAGCACGCTAGATCACCCTAGTCATGTGATTCGAGGGTTCGCCAGTCCCCTTGGGTCGCATCCCGCCGCTGGCGGTCAAACGCTTGCGGTCTCCTCGTAGCCGGAGAGCCGGGTGCCGCTCTTGCGTTCAGGTAAGCCGCCCGTCCCCCGCGCGAGGGAATCCTCAACCGACAATCACTCGAACCCGGTGCGATCCCGCGCCGGAAATTCTGCTGCCCGGACGGAGGCTTTCCATGACCAAGCGAGCCCTGAAGCGACTGGTGCGCGAAGGCGCGTTCGATGCCAACCAGTTCGACACCAATCAGTATGGCGACGACGCCAAGGTGCGCCGGCTCCCGACCGCGCGCGGCTGGACGCCTCTGCCTCACAACGATGACCGCGAGCAGGGCTATCTGAAGACGATCAAACCCAAGTCGCCCGGCCAGCAGCAACTCATCGACGCCATCGACGCGCGAAATCTCGTCCTGGCCCTCGGACCGGCCGGTAGCGGCAAGACCTATCTGGCCATCGCCAAGGCGGTGGAGGCCCTTGAGGCCGGGAAGGTCGGCCGTATCGTCCTTTCCCGCCCGGCGGTGGAGGCGGGCGAGTCGATCGGCTTCCTGCCCGGCGAACTCGAGGACAAGCTCGCGCCCTATCTGCGTCCGCTCTACGACGCCCTTTCCGACCGGCTGTCGATGAAGCGGGTTCGCTCGCTGATCACCGAAGGGGCCATCGAGATCGCCCCGGTCGGGTTCATGCGCGGCCGGACCCTCAACAACGCCTTCGTGGTCATCGACGAGGCCCAGAACTGCACCTACGGCCAGATCAAGATGCTGCTGACCCGGCTGGGCTGGAATTCGACCATGGTCGTCACAGGCGATCCGCATCAGTCCGACCTGCTGCCGGAAATCTCGGGCCTGGCCCGCGCCGCCGACCGGCTGGAGACCCTCGCCAACATCGCCGTGGTCCGCCTCGCCGATCAGGATATCGTCCGCCACCCGCTGGTGGCCGAAATGCTCGGAGTGCTGTAGGGCCTGGCGCCGAGGGTTTCGGCGAAAGGGATTTTCGCGATGGCGTGGCGAACGGTTTTCGGCGTGGCCGCCGTGTCGGTGCTGGTGGCTGGCTGCCTCGCCGGTCCCCGGCGGGAAAATGCCGCCTTGCGGATGCGATCGCCCGGTGGTCCGCCGCCGCGGCTGCTCATCTATGCCACGCCCGATCGCGACTATCCCTCCACTGGCGGCGACATCCTCAAGGGGGCCTCGCCCGGAGAGCAGGCCGCCGAGCGCGCCGCCGCCGGCGCGACCCCGGCGGTCAAGCCCTAGATCCCGGCCCGCCGCCGCGCCGCTTCGCCCACCGGGAGGGTCGCCAGGCCCAGGCGGCGCGCGGATGCGAGGACGCTCTCCAGCATCGCCGGCGTGCAGCCGTAGGGGCTGGGTTGGTCGGATACATCATGGCTGAACAGGATCAGCCACCCGCCGGTATCCGCCGCCCGGCGGGCCAGGCGCTCGAAGGCGGCCTCGCGCCACGACCGGCGCTCCATCGGCGCGGCGGTGAGCAGGGCAAGGTCGAGCCGATCGCCGTTGACCGCCGGCCGCAGGCCCCGGGCCGTCACCGACGAACGCGCCGCCGCCCTCTTCACCCGGACCGAGACGTTGCCATAGGGATAGGCGAAGCTGTCGAAGACCCTGCCGGGGAGAACCTCGGCCAGGAACCGCTGGTTGCGCTGGCGGTCGGCGTGGAATTGCGCGGTGGAAAGGTCCCTGGATTGGAGATGGGAGAAGGTGTGGCATCCAATCTCGTGACCAGCCGCGTCGATCGCGGTCAGGTCGTCACGATCGAAATAGCGTTGGCCGTCCTCGACGGCGCCGCAAAACCGGCCAGCGACATAGTAGGTCGCTCGGGCGCCATACTCGGCCAGGATCGGGCCGCCCGTCGTCCAGGCCGATTTGGGAAAATCATCGAAGGTCAGGCTCAACACCGGCTCGCGGCGCACGCATGGGGCGTCATTGATTCGCGCCATGCGCGCGCTGACCGCGTGGAATCGGTTGATCAGCCCCACAGTGGAAGAACCCTCCCATCACGCCGGCGGCTTCCCCGCCGCCAGGCTTCCAGCCCCGAGGTCCGCAAGCAGCGTGCCAGAACCGCCGCCGACGCCGCGCTCGCCTCGAATCGAGGATCTCGCTAACAAAGGTGTCCCATCGCGGGGAACGCCGGCCATCAACACGTCTCCCGACACCCGGGTCACCTTCGTCCGCTTGGAGGCCGCGGTCGCCATCGGCATGGTGACGATGAGCAGCGCGCCGCTGTTTCCGCTCCTCTACGCGCCCACCACTCTCGATGCCGCCGAAGTGGTCTGGATGCGCTATCTGTGGCTTCCGGTCTACGCCGCCACCGTGTTCTTCGCCGCCTGGCATTTCCGGGCGCTGCGCCGGGCGGCGCCAGCCTTCATCCCCACCGTTGTGCTGTTCGGTTTCGCCGCCGCCAGCCTGTCCTGGTCGATCGAGCCCGACATCACCCTGCGGCGGATCGAGGCTCTGGCGTTCAACAGTCTGCTCTCACTCTATCTCGCCGCCCGCTTCGGCTGGCGCGACCTGGCGCGGATCGTCGCCGCGGCGATGGCCATCCTGGCCGTCGGCAGCTGGGTGATGTGCGTGGGCTTTCCGCGCCTCGGCATTCACCAGGCGGCGAACGCCGGGGCGTGGCGGGGCGTCTGGCCGGAGAAGAACGAACTCGGCTTCGTCATGGCCGTCGGCGCCCAGGCTTCCGTGGCCTGCGCCCTGCTTGACGCCCGATGGCGGCGGGCGTGGCTGGTCTCGGCCCTGCTCTGCGCCGCGCTGGTGGTTCTGTCCCGATCCGGCACGGCCATCATCTGCCTCGTGGGAAGCATCGCCCTGGCCATCGGCCTGGCCAGCTCGCGACGACATCCGATCCGCGCCATCGGCGTCGCCTTCTTCGGCGGGTCCCTGGTCCTGGCGCTGGCGTTCATGACCGCGTTGGACCTTCCGTGGATGCTGGAGCTGATCGGCAAGGATTCGACTCTCACCGGCCGCACCGAGGTGTGGGCCGCCGTCGCCCACCGGGTCGCCGACCGTCCGATCCTCGGCTACGGCTACGAGGCCTTCTGGCACAATCTGTTCGGCCCGGCGCTGCTGGTCAGGCACGAAGCGCAGTGGGCGGTGCCCTCGGCCCACAACGGCTGGCTGGAAATCCTGCTTGAGCTCGGCTGGGTGGGGGCGATCCTCGCCGCCGCCTACGTCGCCTTGACCCTCTGGACGGTGATGCGCCGGCTGTTCGTTCGCACGGACGGTTTCTGGGCGATCATGTACGTCGCCGCCTTCGTGGCCTCGAGCCTCTCCGAGAGCGAGATCGAAAAGCAGAACAGCCTGGAGTGGATCCTCTTCGCGACGATATCGATCAAGCTGCTCGCCGATCTCCTCGCGTCCCCCGTGGCGGCCGCTCTCAGGAGTATGCGGCCGGATGGACCGATGGCCGCGCCGCCGACACGTCCCTCCGCGCCGGCGCCCGCCGCGCGCCGCTGAACAGCGGCTGCAGCCAGCGCTGCGAGGGCATGTCGGCGAGATAGTGGAACAGGGTGGCAAAGCCGATCGCGCCCGCCAGCGCCAGCCCCCACAGTCCCCATTGCGCGGCCACGGGGATCGCCACCCGTGACTCCAGGGCGTTGACCACGCTGAAATAGGCGATCCGGAACACCTCGTTGGTGATGTACATCGAGAACGACACCACCGCCGCCTTCTCCACCAGCCAGGACCGCCGCGCCACCGGCACGGCGCCGGCGGCGATGATCATCACGCAGATCAGAACCAGGGAGAGGACGCTGAAGGCCCCGAACACCTGGACGATGGCGAAGGCCGCGCCGGCCGCCAGGCCGCAGGCTCCAGCCAGTCGCGCCGGAATGAACACCCGCTCGGCGAACCGGGCCAGGGTCATTCCGAGGAAGAACAGCGGCAGGGCGCGCAGGAAGCCGTAGTTCAGCGGCATCTCATAGACCGGGTAGCCCAGGAAACGCCAGGTGAGCGCGTCGGCCAGGGCGAAGGCCGCGAGGCCGGCGGCCAGGGCCAGGAACGGCGGCGCGCGGCCGACCCAGCGGACCAGGAGGGGAAAGCTCAGGTAGCAGCCGAGCAAGGCGGAGATCGACCAGCTCGGCGCGTTCCAGCCCTGTCCTCCGGGGACTCCGTAGGATTGGACCAGGAAGAATTGCGCCGGCAGCTCACGGAAATCGAACCACTTGGGATGGCGGGGCATGAAGCCGAGCGCGCCGGCGGCGAGGACGAAGGCGACCAGCCCCCCCAGCATCACCAGATGCGCCGGGCAGACCCGCACCGCCCGCTTGCGGAAGAACGCCAGCCAGCTCATTTTTCCGGCCAGCAGCCGCCGGCCATAGACGCGTCCGAGGACATAGCCCGAATCGATCAGGAAGAAATCGGTGAGCAGATAGCCACGCTCGAACACCGGATGCAGACGGGCCAGCGGGACGGGGGCCGCCAGCTGATAGTGATGGACGATGATTCCGCAGGCGACGATGAAGCGTATGGCGTCCAGCCATCCGCCCCTGACGATGGGATGTGTCTCGCTTCGAACCGAAATGCCAAGCCAGGACAACGCCAACGCCTCCGCCAGGCTCCTGGAGAGACCCCGCTTCAACTTTCATGCCTGAACCCGCCTCGATCGCCGGAGTCCCCATGCTGCAACCCGCCGTCCAGATCGTCGCCCGGGGACCGCGCGTCGAGGCCGAGGCGGCGGCGGGCCGTCTGGACGCGGACCCAGCTCTGGAAAGCGCCGCCTACTCGATCATCGAGGAGGACGAGGACAAGGGTGTCTGGCGGATCGATGCCTATCCGATCTCGGCCGCCGAGGCCGCCGCTCTGCGGGCCTCGCTCGAAAGCGCCGGGAGCTTGCGGGTCACGGTCCAGGATCTGGCCGACGCCGACTGGCTGGCCCTGGCCCTTTCGGGCCTGCCCCCGGTTCGGGCCGGCCGCTTTTTCGTGTACGGGGTCCACGACCGCGGTCGCGCGCCGGCCGGAGCGGTCAAGCTGCGCATCGAGGCCGGGGCCGCCTTCGGCACCGGCCACCACGGCACCACCGTCGGCTGCCTGATCGCCTATGACGCCCTGCGCAAGCGCCGCCGCTTCGACCGAGTCCTGGATGTCGGCGCCGGCGCCGGGATTCTGGCCATCGCCGCCGCCCGCACCGGCGCCCGCGTGGTGATGGGCACCGACATCGACCCGATCTCGGTTCGCATCGCCAGGGACAACGCCGCCATCAACCACGCCCGCTGCCGCTTCGTCGTCGCCCACGACCTCTCTCACCGGGCCGTTCGCCGCGCCGCGCCCTACGATCTGGTCTTCGCCAACATTCTCGCCCGGCCCCTGGTCCGGCTCGCCTCCGGGATCGTCCGGTTGGTGAATCCCGGCGGCCGGGTGATCCTGTCCGGCCTGTTGCACGCCCAGGCCCGATATGTCCTGGCCGCCTACCTCGCCCGCGGCCTGCGCCTTGAGCGCCGCTTGCGGCGCGACGCCTGGGCGACCCTGGTGCTGCGCGGGGTCTGATGCGCGGAATGGGAACCCGCGCGCCCCGCCACCCGTTTCAACGCCGACAGCACTTCCGCCGAGGCCACGCGCATGGACTACACCGACCCCGACACCCCGCGCACCATCGAGGTCCACACCGAATATGACCCGGTTCGCGGTACGACCACGCAGGTTCGGCGCACCGACATCCGATCAAACGCCGCCGCCTGGTGGGTCGCGGGACTGGTGACCGTCGTCGCCATCATCGCCATCGCCTTCATGGTCACGCGGCCGACCGTCTCGACCGCCGGCGATCAGGCCATCGCCGCCGCCGCCGATCAGGGCCGCGCCCAAGGGGCCGCCGAGAGCGCCCAGAACGCGGCCACGCTCGCCCAGACCAACGCCCAGGCTTCGCTGCGAAACTCCCAGGCCACCCTGCGGAACGACGCCGATCGCGCCGCCGCCGCCCGCCAGCGGGCCGAGGCAACCGCCGACCAGGCGGCCACCAACGCCGACGCAGCAGGGCGCGACAGCGCCGCCACCACTCCCGGCCCCACGCCGGCCCCTGGCGATTCCAGCCAGTAGCTTTGCATCCCGCCGCGAGCCGGCCTAGTTCTGGTCGGCATGCGACAGACCTTCGAAGAAACCACCGACCGCGCGTTTGGCGCCCTTCACGTCCCGCTCATCCGCCGGGCCATGGCCGAACACGGCCTCGACGGGTTTCTCATTCCGCACGAAGACGAACACCAGAACGAATACCTGCCGAAGGCCAACGACCGCCTGGCCTGGGCCACCGGCTTCACCGGCTCCGCCGGAGCGGCGGTCATCCTCAAGGACCGAGCCGCGATCTTTGTCGATGGCCGCTACACCCTGCAGGTCCGCGATCAGGTCGATGAGAGCCTGTACGAAGTCCGCGACCTGATCGAAGGCGGCGTGCCGGCCTTTCTGGAGGAGGCCGCCCAGCCCGGCTGGACGATCGGCTATGATGCCCGCCTGCACAGCCCCGACGCCCTCGAACGCCTCGGCGCCGCCGCCCGAAAGGCCGGCGCGTTCCTGGCGCCGGTCGCCGCCAACCCCCTCGACACGGCCTGGGACGCCGAGCGTCCCGCCCAGCCGCGCGCGGCCGTTGTCCCGCATCCACTGCGGTACGCCGGTGAAGATTCGGCGTCCAAGCGCGCTCGCGTTGGAGCTGAACTCGCCCGCCAGGGCGCCGAGGCGGTCGTGATCACGGCGCCGGCCTCGATCGCCTGGCTGTTCAATGTCCGCGGCGGCGATGTCATCCGCTCGCCCTTGCCCCTGGCCCAGGCCATCCTTTCCGCCGACGGAACGGCGCGCCTGTTTCTCGATCCGGCCAAGATCACCGCCGACCTGCCGGCCTGGCTGGGAAATCAGGTGCGACTGGAGGCGACGGAAGATCTGGCGGCTGCCCTCGCCGAGCTGAGGGGAAAGAGGGTCGCGGTCGATCCGGCTCAGTCCTCGGCCTGGTATTTCGACACCCTGGCCGGGGCCGGCGCGGAGGTGATCCGCTTCGCCGATCCCTGCGCCCTTCCCCGCGCCCGCAAGAACGCTGTCGAGATCGAAGGCGCCCGCCGGGCTCACCTCCGCGACGGCGCCGCTCTGACCCGCTTCCTGCATTGGCTCGGCGTCGAGGCCGGCGAGACCCTTCCGGACGAGGTCGCCGCGGTCGCCAGGCTGGAGGCCTTCCGCGAAGCCACCGGGGCCCTGAAGGATCTTTCCTTCGACACCATCGCCGGGGCCGGCGCCAACGGCGCCATCGTCCACTATCGGCCGACGCGCCGGCTGAACCGCCGGACCGAGACCGGTTCCCTGCTGTTGGTCGATTCCGGGGCTCAGTATCTGGACGGCACCACCGACGTCACCCGCACCGTGGCCATCGGCCGGCCTTCACCCGAAATGGCCCGCTGCTTCACCCTGGTGCTCAAGGGGAATCTGGCCCTCGCCCGGACGCGCTTTCCGGCCGGGACGACCGGCTCGGCTCTCGACGCCCTGGCGCGCGCGCCGATGTGGGCGGCCGGCCTCGACTACGACCACGGCACCGGCCACGGCGTCGGCTCCTATCTCGGCGTCCACGAAGGTCCGCAGCGGATCGCCAAACAGCCCAACACCGTCGCCCTGGAGGCCGGCATGATCGTCTCCAACGAGCCCGGCTACTACAAACCCGGCGCCTGGGGAATCCGCATCGAGAACCTGCAGGTGGTCACCCCGGCCGAGCCGATCGAGGGCGGCGAGCGGCCGATGCTCGGCTTCGAGACCCTGACCCTCGCGCCGATCGACCGCCGCCTGGTGGTCGCCGGCGGCCTCACCGCCGAGGAACGCGCCCAACTCGACGCCTACCACGCCCGGGTCCTGACCAAGATCGCTCCCCTCGTCCCCGCCGACGTCGCCGCCTGGCTGAAAGAGGCCTGCGCGCCGATTTGACCTCAGGCGCTTCCGATCAGCGCCAGCCACGCCGCCTCGCTGATCACCTCGACGCCCAGTTCCGCCGCCGTCTTCAGCTTCGAGCCGGCGCCGGGGCCGGCGACGACGATGTCGGTCTTCTTCGAAACCGAGGAGGAGACCTTGGCCCCCAGCGCTTCGGCCTGGGCCTTGGCCTCCTCGCGCGTCATCCGTTCAAGCGCGCCGGTGAACACCACCGTCTTGCCGGCCACCGCCGTGTCGGTCTTCGGCCGCTCGGCGTCCAGGATCGTCAGTTCCGCGGTCAAGGCCTCGACGATCCGGCGATTGTGATCCTCGGCGAAATAGGCGCCCGCCGCCGCGATCACCGCCGCGCCGATCTGATCCAGGGCGTCGAGTTCGGCCATGGCGTCCGCATCGCCGCCGGCGAGCTTGTCCATGGCGGCCAGGAAGTTCGCCGCGTCGCCGTAGCCGCGGGCCATGACCAGGGCGGTGGTCTCCCCGACATGGCGGATGCCGAGGGAATAGATGAACCGGTCGAGCGGAATCCTCCGGCGCGCCTCGATCGACCGTTCCAGGTTGGCGACCGAGGTCTCGCCATACCCCGTCCGCTCGCGCAGCCTCGCCATCGCCGCCGGGTCGCGGGCCAGCCGGAAGATGTCCGCCGGGGCCAGGATCAGCCCCTCCTCGAAAAACGCGCGCAGCTGTTTTTCCCCCAGTCCCTCGATGTCGAAGGCCCGCCGCGAGACGAAGTGCCGCAGGTGTTCGACGCGCTGGAACGGGCAGGCGAACTCCCCGGCGCAGCGCCGCACCACCGTCTCGGCCCCCGACGCCGTCGTCTCTCGCGCCAGGGGCGTCGCCAGCGGACAGGGGCAGTGGGTGGGAAACGCGAACGGCGCGGCGTCGGCCGGGCGTTCCTCCAGCACCACCCTCACCACCTGCGGGATGACGTCTCCGGCCCGCTGGACGATCACCGTGTCGCCGACCCGCACATCCTTGCGGGCGATCTCGTCGGCGTTGTGCAGGGTCGCCTTTTCCACCACCACGCCGCCGACGGTGACCGGCTTCAGCCGCGCCACCGGCGTCACCGCGCCGGTCCGGCCGACCTGGATATCGATCGCTTCCAGAATGGTGCGGGCCTGCTCGGCCGGGAACTTGCGCGCCACCGCCCAGCGCGGCGAGCGCGACACGAAGCCCAGACGAGCCTGCCAATCCAGGCGATCGACCTTGTAGACGACGCCATCGATGTCGAACGCCAGCTTCGGCCGCAGCGCCTCCATCTTCGAATAGGCTTCCAGCATCCCGGCCAGTCCCTCAACCCGCCTCGCCTGCGGTGTCACCTTGAAGCCCCAGGTCCTCAGCGCCTGGAGGGCCCGCCATTGGTTTTCCGCGAACGGGCCGCTGAGAAATCCCCAGGCATAGGCGAAAAAGCGCAACGGACGCGCCGCGGTGATCGCGCTGTCGATCTGGCGCAGCGAGCCGGACGCGGCGTTGCGTGGGTTGACGTAGGTCCGCTGCCCGGCCGCAGCGGCGGCGGCGTTGAGGGCGGCGAAATCGTCGTGGCCGAAATAGACCTCGCCGCGGATCTCGATCACCGACGGCCAGCCCAGCCCCTTCAGCCGCTTGGGAATCTCCGCCAGTGTCGCCAGATTGGCGGTGACGTCCTCGCCGACCCGGCCATCCCCCCGCGTGGCCCCCTGGACAAACACACCGTCCTGATAGCGCAGCGACGCCGACAGCCCGTCGATCTTGGGTTCGGCGACATAGGCCACGGTTTCCTCACCGAGCTTCAGGAACCGTCGCACCCGGGTGTCGAACTCGGCCGCGTCGCCGTCTGAAAAGGCGTTGTCCAGCGACAGCATGGCGACGCCATGCGCCACCGCCGCGAACGATCTGGCCCGCGCCGCGCCCACCCGCAGCGATGGCGAATTGTCGCGCGTCAGGTGCGGAAAGCGGGCCTCCAGCGCCGCGTTGCGTCGCTTGAGCGCGTCATAGGCCGCGTCATCGAGACTGGGCGCCTCGTCCTGGAAGTAGCGGATGTCGTGGGCGGCCAGCTCGTCGGCCAGGCGCGTCAGTTCGAGGGCCGCCTCGGCCTCGCCGATCTCGGAGACATCCTTCGGCGCCCGGTCAGGCATGCATCAGAGCCCGCGCCGCCGCCCGGGCGGCGTCGGTCACCCTGGCGCCGGAGAGCATGCGGGCGATTTCTTCCTCGCGCGTCGCCCCTTCCAGCACCTCGAGCTTGGCGCGAAGCCGCTCGCCGGCCCCGATCCTTTCCACCCGCCAGTGGGCGTCGGCGCGGGCCGCCACCTGCGGGCTGTGGGTGACCACCACCACCTGCACGACCGCGGCCAGGCGCTTGAGGCGCACGCCGACCGCGTCGGCCACCGCGCCGCCGACCCCCTGATCGACCTCGTCGAAGATCATCAATGGCTGCCCGCCGGCCCCCCGGCTGGCCAGCGATGCCTTCAGCGCCAGGGCGAGACGCGCCAGCTCCCCGCCCGAGGCGATCGCGCTCAGCGAGCCGTACGGCGCCCCCGGCAGGGTGGCGACCTGGAACTCGACGCTGTCCATCCCCCAGGGGCCGGCGCGTTCGTCGCCCGCCGTCTCGACCACCACGCGGAAACGGGCCTTGTCGAGCTTCAGCGGCGCCATCTCCTTGGCCACGGCGGCGGCCAGCCTGTCACCGGCCGCCCGGCGCGATCCGCTCAGGCGCCTGGCGGCGGCCAGGTAGGCGGTCCTGGCCCTGGCCGCGTCTTCGCCGGCGGCGACCAGGGTCTCGCCGGCCGTCTCGATAGCCCCCAGCCGGCCGGCGATCTCCACCCGGCAATCGGCCAGGCTGTCCACGGCGACGCCCAGCCTGCGGGCCACGGCGCGCAGGGCGAACAGGCGCTCTTCGGTCTTGTCCAGGCGTCCCGGCTCGAAGTCGAGGGCGGCGGCGGCGGCGTCGATGGCGGCAACCGCCTCGGTGGTCTCCGCCAGGGCGCGATCGACGGCGGCGGCGGCGGCGGCGG
>DASRLN010000117.1:0-2955 GCA_035648435.1 Caulobacteraceae bacterium | reverse complement strand
CCTGACCATCAATCGGCCGACGACCAGCTATGTCGGCCTGTTCGGCGATGTGACCGCGAGCTCGACGATCGAGAACGTCGGCGTCGCCGGCGATCACGCCGCTTACGTTCGATCCGGCGATCGACCCGCCCATGGCGCCGGCCAGACCGCCGACGTAGCTGGCGCCGCTGACGCTCTCGCCGGCGACGCCGACGTTCTCGATCGTCGAGCTCGCGGTCACATCGCCGAACAGGCCGACATAGCTGGTCGTCGGCCGATTGATGGTCAGGCCGTTGATGGCATGCCCCTGGCCGTCAAACAGGCCCTTGAACGGGGTCGCGCTGGTTCCGATCGGCGCGAACCCGGCCCCGCTGTTCATCGCCGCGCTGGCGCTGGCGTCGATGTCGGCGCCCACGGCGTAGTCGCCGGCGAGGTTGGTCGATATCGCCTGAAGATTGGCGAGGGTGTTGACCAGCATCCAGGCGGTCGGCGCGCCACCGGTCACATTGCCGGTGAAGCTGGTCGGACTGGCGTAGCTGCTCGGATTGTAGAAGATTTGGACCGCGCCCGAGGTGGAGACGTTCGCGCCGGCGGCGAAGCTCACTGTGCCGGTCCCCGTTCCGGTATTGTCGGCGGCGAGGGTCACCGCGCCGCCGCCGGTCGATTTGAGCTGGCTGCCGGCCCCCAGGCTGATGTTGCGATAGGCCGAAAGGGTCAGGCTGGCGGCCGTCGTCCAGTCGAGGGTCACGCTGGGCGAGACGAAGATGTCGCCATTGCCGCCGGCGCCGCCGGCGGTGGTCTGCTGGGTGACATTGGTTCCGGTATCGAGGCTGGCGGCGATGGTGTTGGCCGCCGTCTGGTTGATGGTCAGGTCGTTGGGATCGAGTCGCCAGGCGCCGCCGGCCCCGGCGCCGATGGTCGCCTTGCCGATCACGACCGTCGAGCCGGAGGTCTCGATCGACCCGCCGGCGCCGTTCGCGCCGCGGGCCTGGATGGCCCCGGCCAGCGACAGCGCGCCGCCCTCGGCGACCAGGAACACCTTGCCGCCGGCCGCCGAGACCCCGGTGGCCTTGATCAGGCCGCCGGTGTTGCCGGCCAGGGCATAGACATTGCCGCCGTTGGCGCGAAGCTCGACCTCGGCGGCGGCGATGACCCCGGCGTTGGTCGCCGAGGTGGACGCCCCGCCAAGCAGGACGGAGAACTTGCCGTTGTCGGTATTCTGGTCGCTGATCAGGATGCGGTAGCCCGCGAGCAGACCCGCCGAGCCGCCGACGGCGTCGATCTCACCCTGGTTCGACACCGTGGCGGCGATCAGCGCCACGTCGCCGCCCAGGCTGCCGATCCTGCCGAGATTGACCACCGAGGCGGCGCTGGGGCCGGAGAAGGCGAGGGCGCCCCCGGCCAGGAACTGGCTGTCGGCGAGACCCAGGGTCGAGGCGACGAAGGAGCCGCCGGTATCGACCACCCCGCTCTTGCCGATGATCACCCCGTGAGGGTCGAGCACAAAGACGCTTCCCGTCCCCGACAGCAGGCCGTCGATCGTCGAGGCCGAGGTCCCGGTCACCCGGTTGAGGGTCGCCCCCGCGCCATTGTCGAAGGTGACCGCGGCGCCGGCCCCGATCGAAAAGCTCGACCAGTCGATGATCGCCCGGGCGCTGGTCTGATCGATGGTCAGGCTGGATCCGCCGCTGGCGCCGATGCTGGCCGATCCGGCCGTGACCACGCCGCCCCGGGGCAGGGCGGCCGCCACATGGGCCACCGGCGGGGCGGCGCCGGAGGCCGCCTCGGCATTGGCCGCGATCGCCACCAGCGATACCAGCGATACCAGCGAAAGGCCGAAGATCGGCCACGACAGCGCCCGGCGCCGACCCACGGGACGAGACGCCGGCGAAGCCACATGACGCATCGGACCTTCCCCCTGCGGAGGGCCAGTCAAATCGCCCAGGTATGCCCCCCGCATCGCTGGGCATGGTCGCCGGCCCCTCGACGGCACTTCGCCCCAAGGTTAATCGTTTGTCAATCGTCGGCGATTTCCCTTTCGCCGTCCCGTTTTCGCGTGCGCCGCCATTGACCTCGCGCCAGCAATACCTATAACCAAGTTCTTCCGCGAAAGGGCGCGAACAGACGCGCCGGCCCTCCCCGTTCCAGGTGGCAGGGCCGGGTGCGCTTTTCGCGCTTACAGGCGTGTCAGGAGAAAAGCTGCGTGGCCCGTATCGCCGGCGTCAACATTCCAACCAACAAGCGCGTCGTCGTCGCGCTGCAGTACATCCACGGCATCGGCAAGGCCAAGGCCCGCCAGATCGTCGGCAAGGTCGGCATCGAGGACGCCCGCCGGGTGAACCAGCTTACCGATCAGGAGGTCATCCATATCCGCGAGGCGATCGACCGCGACTATCAGGTCGAGGGCGATCTGCGCCGCGAGACGGCCGTCAACATCAAGCGGCTGATGGATCTGGCCTGCTACCGCGGCCTTCGCCACCGCAAGGGCCTGCCCGTCCGCGGCCAGCGCACCCACACCAACGCCCGCACCCGCAAGGGTCCGGCCAAGCCGATCGCCGGCAAGAAGAAGTAGCAAGGGTCTTAGCAAAAAAGTGGCCAAGGAACCGGCGCGGGTCAAAAAGCGCGAGCGCAAGAACATCACCTCGGGCGTGGCGCACGTGAACGCCTCGTTCAACAACACCATGATCACCATCACCGACGCCCAGGGCAACACCATCTCCTGGTCCAGCGCCGGGGCCATGGGGTTCAAGGGCTCGCGCAAATCCACGCCCTACGCCGCCCAGATGGCGGCCGAGGACGCCGGCAAGAAGGCCGCCGAGCACGGCGTCAAGACCCTCGAAGTCAATGTTTCCGGCCCCGGTTCGGGGCGCGAGTCGGCCCTGCGCGCCCTGCAGGCGGCGGGCATGACCATAACCACCATTCGCGATGTCACACCCATTCCCCACAACGGCTGCCGCCCCCCCAAGCGTCGGCGCG
>DASRLN010000116.1:0-7451 GCA_035648435.1 Caulobacteraceae bacterium | reverse complement strand
ATGACAAGGCGACCGCCGGCGAGCACGGCGAGGCGGTCGCAGGCGCGGGCGGCGAGGGTCAGGTCGTGGAGGGAAGCGATCACCGCCGCGCCGGCCCGGGCACGGGCGCGGAGGGTCTCCATGACCATCAGCTGAGCGTCGGGATCGAGGCCGGCGGCGGGCTCGTCGGCGACGAGGAGCGGCGCGCCGGTGGCGATCAGGCGGGCGAGGAGAACCTTGGCCCGTTCGCCGCCGGACATGTCGAGAACCCCGCGCTCGGCGAGGCCGGCCACGCCCAGGGCCGCCAGGGCGCCCAGCGCGTCGGCGTGCGCCGCCGCCGGCGGCCGGCCGATCGCGCCCAGGGCGGCGATCCGCCAGGCCGGGAGGTTCCAGCTCACCCGGCGCTCCTGAGGCAGATAGCCGGCGAGGCAGGCGCGTTCGGGATCGCTCAACGCGGCGACCGGCCGGCCGGCGAGGAACGCTTCGCCGGTGGCGAGCGCCTGAAGGCCGAGGGCGGCGCGCAGCAGGGTCGTCTTGCCCGATCCATTGGCGCCGATGACGCCCACGACCTCGCCGGGGAAGACCTGGAGGGTGACGTCCCCGAGCACGGGCGTCCGCCCGCGCCTGACGCCAAGCCCGCGAACCTCCAGGGCCGGCGTCACGCGCGCCAGCTCCGCGAGGCGCGCCAGGCGATCAGGGCGAACAGCGGCGCGCCGAACAGGGCGGTGACGACGCCGAGCTTGAGCTCCTCGTCGGTGGGGATCAGGCGCGCGGCGAGATCGGCGGCGACCAGCAGGATCGCCCCCGCCAGGGCCGAGGGGGCCAGGGTGCGGGCCGGATCGTCGGAGACCGAGCCGCGGACGAGGTGCGGGGCGGCGAGGCCGACGAAGCCGATGACCCCGGCCACGGCCACCGAGGCCCCGGCCAGCAGCGCCGTCCCGGCCACGGCGGCGACGCGCAGCCGGCCCATGGCGAGGCCGGAGAGGGCCGCGGTTTCCTCGCCCAGGGTCAGCATGCGCAGGCCGCCGGCGGCGAAGGCGCAGAGGGTCGCGCCAAGCGCGCAGGGGACCAGGGCGGCGGCGATGTCGCTCCAGTCGCGATTGGCCACCGAACCCATCAGCCAGGACCACATCTCGGCGGTGGTCACCGGCGAGGGCGAGAGGTTGAAGACCAGGGCGGTGAGCGCCCCGCCCATGGCCGACAGCGCCACGCCGAACAGGATCAGGGCCTCGGGCTCGCGCAGCCGGGCGGCCAGCGCGGCGACCAGACTCCCGGCGATCAGGGCGCCGGCCAGGGCCGAGCCCTCGATGGCGCCGGGGATCGCGGACAGGCCGCCGGCGATGGCGGTCGCGGCCCCCAGGCCGGCGAGCCCCGAGACGCCGAGCACCCCCGGATCGGCCAGGGGATTGCGCAGCAGCCCCTGCATCACCGCCCCGGCCAGGCCCAGGGCGGCGCCGACCAGGGCGGCGGCGACGGCGCGCGGGGCGCGGATGGCCCACAGGATCTCGCCGGGCGGCGAGCCGGGATCGGTCAGCGCCCGGACGTACTGGGCGGCGGTGACGGCGGTTTCGCCGAAGGCCACGGCCAGGGCGAGGGCCAGGAACAGGGCGCCCAGCAGGATCAGGGTGAGGCGCACGCTGGCGGACCCCCTTCAGCGAACCGCGCGGGCGATGCGGGCGGCGCCGTCGGCGGCGAACCAGGCCGGGCAGCCGAGGATCGCGCCGGGCAGGGAGACCAGGGTCCGGCCGTCGGCGACACGGCGCAGGACCTGGTGGCGACCGACGCTCCAGCGCTGGAATCCGTCGAGCGCGCCGTCGAAGAAGCCGAGGACCATGGCGCTCGGCGGCCTCAGCACCAGGGACTCCAGGCGCACGGGATGGAAACCGCGACCCGCCGCCAGGTTGCTCAGGCCGGCGGCGCTCATCATGGCGTCCACCAGGGTGCCGGGACCGGCGGTGTAGCCTCCGGTGGTCAGATAGAGCGCCCGCGCTCCGCGTCCGGCGCCGCCGGCGGCGGCGAGCTGGCCGTCCATGCGGCCGATCAGCCCGGCCCCCGCCGCCGGCCGGCCGAGGGCGGCGGCGACCCGGACGATGTTGTTCCTCACTCCGGCGAAATCGGTCGCGTCGGCGATCTTCACAACGCGGATTCCCCGACGGCCGAGGTCGGCGGCGAGCCGGTCGTCGCCGCCCCAATAGCGCACCACGACGTCGGGCCTGGCGCCCAGTACCGCCTCGGTCGTCGCCCGGCGGCGCGGCAGGTCGCCGACCTGCGCCGCCAGATAGGCGTCGCGGTTGGCCGCGCGTCTGGACAGGCCGACGATGGCCGCGCGGGGGCTGAGGGCGAGGACGTACTGGTCGGCGCACTGGTCGAGGGAATAGACGCGCGGCGCGGCGACCGCGGGGGCGGCGAGCAGGCAGATGGCGAGCGACGTTCGTAGCGCGGGCCTCCAGCCCGCCCGAGCCGCGTGACTAAAGAGAGCGGGCTGGAAGCCCGCGCTACGATTTAGCGCCTCGTGATACAAGGGCGCCTAGTCGGCGATCAGGCCGTAGAGGAGGCCGTCGATCATCACGCGGGTGAGTTCCTCGGGCGGGGCCCAGTCGAAGTCGGGCCGGGTGATCATCAGGGCGATCATGCCGTGGCAGCCGGCCCACAGCACCTGGGCGGCGGTGCGGGTATCGCCGACGCGCAGACGCCCTTCGGCGGCGGCTTCGCCGACCACGCCGCTGAAACGCTCGAAACACTGGGCGCCCATCTCGTTGGTGGCTTCGATCTTGCGCTCCGAGGCGGCCAGCGGCGAGGAGCAGAACACCAGGCGGTAGGCATTGGGATTGGAAAGCGCGATGCGGACGTAGGCCTCGAGCATCATGCGCACCCGCGCCACGCAATCGACCGGGCGAGCGGAGATCTCACGATTGACGCCGAGGAGCTGCTCGATCGCCTGGGCGCCGATCTCCAGCAGAATCTGGTCCTTGTCCTTGAAGTGCATGTAGAGGGCGGTGGAGGAGACCCCGACCTCGTCGGCGATCTTGCGGATCGTCGCCGCCTCGTAGCCCTGGGCGACGAAGATGCGTTCGGCGGCGCGCAGGATTTCGGCCCGGCGCAGATGGCCGTCGCCCTTGGCCTTGCGCGCCGACTTGCGCGCCGGGCTCACAATCATGTTCACGGGCGTGGCCCTCGACTTTCCGACAGGCCACTAGACGGGAATCGGCGCGCCGCCGCAAGATGGCCCGGCATGGCCGCCGGCCCCCTCCCCTCGATCGCGCCCGCGCCGCTGGTGATGCGCACCGGCGGCTGGGAGGACTACGCCCTCGTCGACAGCGGCGGCGGGCGCAAGTTGGAACGTTATGGACCCTGGCGCGTGGTGCGGCCCGAGACCCAGTGCCTTTGGCGTCCGACGCTGGCGCCGGCGGAATGGGAAGCGGCCGACGCGGTGTTCGAGGCCAGCGAGGACGAGGACGCCGGCCGCTGGCGCGTGCGCACGGCGGTTCCGGCGACCTGGCCGATGGCGTGGGGCGCGGCGCGCTTCAACGCCCGGCTGACGCCGTTCCGTCACCTCGGCGTGTTTCCCGAGCAGGCCGCCAACTGGGCCTGGCTCGACGGCCTGCTGTCTGCTTCAGCCCCGGGCCTGAAGATATTGAACCTGTTCGGCTATACCGGCGTGGCGAGCCTGGTGTCGGCGGCCCGGGGCGCGGCGGTGACCCACGTCGATGCCTCGAAGAAGGCGGTCGGCTGGGCGCGGGAGAACGCCGCCCTGTCGGGGCTGGCCGAGCGGCCGGTGCGCTGGATCGCCGAGGATGCGCGCAAATACGTCCAGCGGGAGGCTCGGCGTGGATCGCGCTACCACGGAATTATTCTCGATCCACCCAAATACGGCCGGGGACCGGCTGGCGAGGTGTGGCGGCTGCATGAGGATCTGCCCGGCCTGATCGAGGGCTGCGCGGCGCTGTTGGCCCCGGACGCCGCGTTCCTGCTCCTGGGCGCCTATTCCGAACGGCTGTCCGGCCTGGCGCTGGCCGGCCTGCTCGCGCAGGCCCTGGCCGGCCGGCCGGGTCGGATCGACTGGGGCGAACTGGCGCTGATGGAGGAAGCCGGCGCGCGGGGCGCCGGCCTGTCGTTCTTCGCCCGCTGGAGCGCGCCGTGACCGGCCGGGCGATCACCTCCCTGGCCAATCCGGCCGTCAAGGCCGCCCGCGCCCTGCACCAGCGAAAGGCGCGGGAGCAGAGCGGCCTCTTCCTCGCCGAAGGACTGAAGGTCGTCACCGAAGCCGTTGATGTCGGCCGGGCGCCGCGCATACTGCTCTACGGCGTCGAGGCCGCCGACCACCCGCTGCTGCGCGGGGCGGCGGCCGTCGCCGGCGAAGTCGTCGTGGTGACGCCGGCCATTCTCGCCAAGATCTCCCGACGCGACAATCCGCAGACGGTGCTGGGGATCTTCGAACAGGTGTTCACGCCGCTCGCCGAACTGGATTCGGCCGCCGGCCCCTGCTGGGTGGCGCTGGAGGCGGTGCGCGATCCAGGGAACCTGGGGACCATCATCCGCACCGCCGACGCGGCCGGCTGCGCCGCCGTGATCCTCGTCGGAGACTGCTGCGATCCCCATTCGGTGGAGGCGGTGCGGGCGACCATGGGCTCGATCTTCGCGGTGAGGATCGCGCGGGCGACGGCGGCGGAGTTCCTCGCCTGGCGGGCGCGATGGCCGGGCGCCGTGGTGGGGGCGAGCCTCGCGACCACCATCGACTTCCGCCAGGCCGACTACCGGTCCCCCGCCCTCCTGATCATGGGCAACGAACAGGCCGGCCTCACCCCGGCCCTCGCCGCCGCCTGCGACACCCTGGTCAAGATCCCCATGCGCGGTCGCGCCGACAGCCTCAACCTGGCGGTGGCCACCGGGATCATGATCTATACGGCGATCGGGGTGGAGAGCCGACGATGACGACCGCATCTCTCATCGAGCGCCGGGAGCGGGCGCTGGGAGCGGGGGCGCAACTGTTCTACCGGACGCCGTTGCACATCGTGCGGGGCGAGGGAGTGTGCCTCTTCGACGCCGAGGGCCGGCGGTATATCGACATGTACAACAACGTGCCGTGCGTCGGTCATGGCAACCCCAAAGTGGCCGAGGCGATGGCGCGGCAGCAGGCGACGCTGAACGTCCACAGCCGCTATCTGCATGAGGGCGTGATCGAATTCGCCGAACGGCTGGCCGGTTTGCACGGTCCGGCGATCGAGGCGGTGGTGTTCAGCTGCAGCGGCACCGAGGCGGTCGAGGTGGCGATCCGCATGGCGCGCTTCGCCACCGGCCGGCGGGGCGTCGTCTGCACCGACGCCACCTATCACGGCAGCAATGAAATGGTCGGGGGCCTGACGCGGCTGGGGCTGGATCAGCCCGCGAACCCGGAGGTGAGGACCTTTCCGTTCCCGCGGATGTACCGGCCGGTGACGCCCGGCGCGAGCGAGGCGGCGATAGCCGACGCCCATCTGGCGCGGCTGGCGGAGGCGATCGAGGGCCTCAAGGAGAGTGGCGCCGGCTTCGCGACCCTGATCGTGTGCTCGATATTCGCCAACGAGGGCCTGCCGGAGGTTCCGCGCCGGTTCATGGCGCGGGCGGCGGAGATGGCCCACGCCGCCGGTGGTCTGGCGATCGCCGACGAGGTCCAGGCCGGCTACGGCCGCACCGGACGCTGGTGGGGATATGAGGCGACCGGCTTTACGCCGGACATCGTCGTCACCGGCAAGCCGATGGGCAATGGTTTGCCGCTGGCCGCCACGGCGGCGAGCCGAACCCTGGTGGAGGGCTTCCGCGCCAAGACGCGATATTTCAACACCTTCGCCTCGACTCCTCTGCAAGCGGCGGTGGGCATGGCGGTAATCGACGAGATCGAGGAGAAGGGCTTGATCGACAACGCCGCCGTGGTCGGCGCCGCCCTCAAGGACGCGCTGCGTGAGCGGATGGCCGCAACGCCGAAGGTCGGCGATGTCCGCGGCGAGGGGCTCTTTCTCGGTATCGAGATGGTCACCGATAAGGCGAGCGACGCGCCCGACCGGGACGCGGCGATCGAGATCGTGGAACGGCTGAAGGATCGGGGGTTCCTCACCGGCGCGGCCGGGGCGTCAGGCAATGTGGTCAAGATCCGCCCTCCCCTGGTCTTTTCGCGGGACAACGCCGCGGCGTTCCTGGACGCCTGGGACGTCGTCGCCGGCGAGATCCATGGATAGGGACACCACGGCGGCGCTGTACGCGCCGGCGGCGCGGGCGGCGGCGGCCGCCTTTCCCGTCGAGGCGGGCGAGATCGAACTGGTCGCGGTTTCGGAGAACGTCACCTTCCGGGTCACCGACGCGAACGATGACCGGCGATATGTCCTGCGGCTGCACCGGCCGGGCTACAACAGCCTGGCGGCCCTGCGCTCCGAGCGCCAGTGGGTCCAGGCCTTGAACGACGCGGGTATCGCCGCGCCCAGGGGCGTGGCCGCCCGCGACGGGCGCCTGTTCGTGCCGGTGGTCATCGAGGCCGCCGGGGAGACGCGCCAGGCGGGCATGACCCATTGGACGGCCGGTGAGGTGCTGGCCGAGGCGCTTGAGGGGAGCGATCCGGCCCTCGTCGAGCGCCGCATGGGTCAGCTCGGAGCGATCGCCGCCGCAATCCACAATCAGGCGAGCGCGTGGGCCATCCCGCCGGGGTTCGATCGGCGGATCCTCGACGCCGAGGGGCTGATCGGCGGTGCGCCGCTTTGGGGGCGGTTCTGGGAACATCCCGGTCTCTCGCCGGGCGAGCGAACGCTGATCCTGGCGACCCGCGAGCGCATCGCCGGCGCCCTGGCGCGATACGCAAGGACACCGGAAAACTTCGGCTTGATTCACGCCGACCTGCACACCGGCAATGTGCTCGTCGATGGCGACCGGCTGACCGTCATCGACTTCGACGACGCCGCCTTCGGCTGGCGGCAATACGAGATCGCGGTCGCTCTGACGCCATACTCGGAGGCGCCGAACTTCGCGGCCGTCGAGGCGGCGTTCCTGGCCGGGTACCGAGGAGCGCGGAGCCTTCCGGATCGTGATGCGGGCGTGATCGCGATGTTCATGCTGATCCGCCAGCTGGCGGTGATCGGCTGGCTCCATCAGAGGCCGGAGATCGCTGTCGCCGAGCGGTTCGCGGCGATGAAGGCCGCGGTATGCGCCGGGTGCGAGAGGTTCGAGGCGCCATGCTGATGATCCGATTGCCCGTTTGCAATTGGTTCGTGTTGCCGATTGCGAGCGCCGGCGTTTAAGGTTTCGTTGGAGCCCGCCAGCGCCGAAGCACCCAAATCGGCAACACGAACTCAATTCGAAGACGAATTGAGATCATGTCGCCATTTGGGCTATGGCCGGCGCCAGACTGGTCGGAGGCATCATGGGGCGCAGTTCATTGATCGCGGTGCTCGGCGCGTTGGTCCTCGCGGCCGGGGCGACTTCGGCGGCGGCGGTGGACCCTTCCGCCT
>DASRLN010000115.1:0-22988 GCA_035648435.1 Caulobacteraceae bacterium | reverse complement strand
CCGAAGGACGAGGTGGTGGAGGGGGCGCAAAGCCGCAAACTCCGTCTATCCGTTGGGAACCCAGCGAATCTCTGCTTAGAGGATCCCGCCCGACATCAACGAGCGCGCCCTCAAGGCTTGCGGAAGCGGAACGCGAACTGGTCGGTCCGGCCGCGAATGGAGGGGTCGAAGACGTTGGCGGTGTGGGGATCGGCGGGGTTGGCGAGGGCCTCGCTCTGGCCGTCGAAGACAAAGCCGGCGCCGACGATTTCATTCCTGGCCGCGGCCGGATCGATGCGGTGCAGCTTGTCGGCGGTCGCGGTGACCGGCGATCCCGGCGAGGCGACGTGATCGATGACGATCAGCCTGCCGCCGGGCTTGAGGATCTTCAGCCACAGCCGGTCGAGAGCCGGCACGTCGGCGTGGACCCGGGTCAGGTGCAGATCGTGGTAGTTCTGCGAGGTCCAGATCAGGTCGATCGGCGGCAGGGCGCCGAGGGCGGCGGCGGTGATCCCGATCACCGAAACATTGGCGTAGGCCGGGTCGGCGGCGATCCGGGCGGCGGCCGGTTCGGCGTCGGAGCCCTTGGGGTCGGGGGCGGCGGCGTAGACGTGGCCGGCGGGTCCCACCGCCTTGCTGAGCAAGCGGGTGAAATAGCCGCCGCCGGGAATCATCTCCAGAACGCGATCGCCCGGCTCGACGCCCGAGAACCGCAACATCTCTGCGGGCTTGCGGGCCGCGTCGCGCGCCCGGTCCTCGGCCGGGCGACCCGGATCGCCCACCGCCCTGGCGATGAAGCCCGGCGACTTGTTGGCGTGAACCGCGCCGGTCAGCGACAGTGCGGCGGCGAGCGCGAGCGCGGCGATTGTGGCCAGGTGCATGAGTTGTCCCCCCGTTTGTCCGATGATCCGCCGCCCGCCCGCCGCGGTCAATCCTCGAGGCTGAGCAGACTGGCGTTGCCGCCCGCCGAGGTGGTGTCGACGGTCCACGTCCGCTCGACCGCGAAGCGGGGCAGGTAGTTGGGGCCGCCGGCCTTGGGACCGGTGCCGGAAAGGCCCTCGCCCCCGAACGGCTGAACGCCGACCACGGCGCCGATCATCGAGCGATTGACGTAGAGGTTGCCGACCCGGGCCCGGGCGCGCACCGCCTCGGCCGCCGCGCCGATGCGGCTGTGGACGCCGAGGGTGAGGCCATAGCCCGAGGCCATGATCCGGTCGATGGTCGCCGCCAGCTCGCCGCCGGCGAAGGTGACCACGTGGAGGATCGGGCCGAAGGTCTCCCGGGTCAGGTCCTCCACGCACGACAGACGGATGACCGTGGGCGCGACGAAGTGGCCATACTCCAGTCCGGGCGGGACCGGCTTGGCGAAGATCACGCTCGCCCGCCACTTCTCGAGGTGGGCGTCGAGCGCCGCCTTGGCCGCCCGATCGATGACCGGACCGACGTCGGTGGCGACCAGGGCCGGATCGCCGATGACCAGCTGCTCCATCGCGCCGGCGAGCATCGTCAGGGTGTTTTCGGCGATGTCCTGGTGCAGGCAGAGCAGGCGCAGGGCCGAGCAGCGCTGGCCGGCGGAGAGGAAGGCCGAGGTGATCACGTCGGCGACCACCTGTTCGGGCAGGGCGGTGGAATCGACCAGCATGGCGTTGATCCCGCCGGTTTCGGCGATCAGCGGCACGAGCGGCCGGCTCTCGTCCTCCAGCAGGGCGCGGGCGATCCGCCGGGCGCTGGCGGTCGAACCGGTGAAGGCGACGCCCGCCACCCGGGGGTCGGCGACCAGGGCCGCGCCGACCTCGGGACCGCCGGGAACCAAGGCCAGCACGTCGGCCGGGACCCCCGCCTCCAGCGCCAGGCGCACGGCGGCGGCGGCGATCAAGGGGCTCTGGGGGGCCGGCTTGGCGACCACCGCGTTGCCGGCGGCCAGGGCGGCGGCGATCTGGCCCAGGAAGATGGCCAGCGGGAAGTTCCACGGACTGACGCAGGCGAAGACGCCACGGCCGGCCAGGGTCAGCTCGTTCAGCTCGCCGGTCGGTCCCGGCAGGCGCTGGGGGGCAAGGCGGTCGCGGGCCTGGGCGGCGTAGTAGCGGCAGAAGTCGGTCGCCTCGCGGACCTCGCCCATCGCGTCGGCGAGGGTCTTGCCGGCCTCGCGCACCGCCAGCGCCATCAGCGCCGCGCGGTCCCGTTCGATGAGATCGGCCAGACGTTCGAGGATCCGGGCGCGCGCCTCGGGTCCGCGGGCGTTCCAGGCCGGCTGGGCCGCGGCGGCCAGATCGACGGCGCGGGCGACATCGGCGGCGCTGGCCTCGGCGACCTCGCCGACCCGCCGGCGGGTGTCGGCGGGATCGAGAACCGGGCGGCCGACGCCGGCCGCTTCAGCGCCGCCGATCAGCGGGGCGGCCCGATGGGGCGCCGCCCACGCGGCGCGCATCCCGTTCATCAGGTCGGTCACCACGCCGTCGTCGGAGAGATCGAGCCCGGCGGAATTGCGCCGGGTGGGGCCGAACATGTCGGCGGGCGCGGCGATGGCCGGGTGGGGCGAGAAGCCGGTCGCCTCCGCCCGCTCGACCGGATCGGCGAGGAGATCCTCGTCGCGAACGGTCTTGTCGGCGATCTGGTGGACGAAGCTGGTGTTGGCCCCGTTCTCCAGGAGCCGGCGGACGAGGTAGGCCAGCAGTTCGCGGTAGCCGCCCACCGGGGCATAGACCCGCGCCGCCACGCCGCGCTTTTCCATCAGGTCCTCGTAGAGGCCCTCGCCCATGCCGTGCAGGCGCTGGAACTCGAAATCGCGGCGCTCTCCGGCCCATTCCACAACCGTGGCGACGGTGAGCGCGTTGTGGGTGGCGAAGGCCCCGAAGATGCGCGGCTCGGCCAGCATCGCCCTGGCGCAGGCCATGTAGCTGACGTCCGTGGCCGTCTTGCGGGTGAAGACGGGATAGTCGGCGAGGCCGCGCTCCTGGGCGCGCTTGATCTCGGTGTCCCAGTAGGCCCCCTTGACCAGCCGGACCATCAGACGCCGGTTCACCGCCGCGCCGAGCGCGCCGGCCCAGGCGATCACCGCCGCGCCGCGCCTCTGATAGGCCTGCACCGCCATGCCCAGGCCGTCCCAGCCGGCGAGGCTCGGATCGCGGGCCGCGCCTTCGATGATCGAAAGCGACATTTCCAGCCGCTCGCTTTCTTCGGCGTCCACGGTCAGGCCGACGCCGGCCGCCTTGGCGGCGCGGGACAGCTCGATGAGCAGGCCGGTGAGCCCGGGGACCGCGCGGCCTTCCTGAAACGGCTCGTAGCGCGGATACAGGGCGGAGAGCTTCACCGAGACGTTGTCGCGGGCCAGCACATCGCCGCCGCCCTCGCCGACCTTGCCGACCGATGCGACCGCCGCGCGGTAGGCGGCGAAATAGCTTTCGGCGTCACTGGCGGTGCGGGCGCCTTCGCCGAGCATGTCGAAGGAGTAACGGAAGGCGCGGTTGGCGCCCCGGTCGGCGCGCTTCAGCGCCTCGTCGATGTCGCGGCCAAGGACGAAGGCCTCGCCCATGCGCTGCATGGCCCCGGCCACCCCGGCGCGCACGGCCGGCTCGCCCAGCCGCGCCACCGCCCCGCGCAGCGTGCCGGCCCGGGTCGAGGCTTCGGACAGGCCCTGCGCGAGGATGAGACCCAGGGTGGCCCCGGTGACCATCACGCCGTCGGCGGAGCCCAGGTGCGCGCGCCAGTCGCCCAGCGCCAGCTTGTCGCGGATGAGCGCGTCGGCGGTGAAGGCGTCGGGGACCCGCAGATAGGCTTCCGCCAGGCCTAGCAGGGCCGCGCCCTCCTGGCTGGAGAGGCTGTATTCGCGCAGGAAGCGGTCGATCCAGCCGGTTCGCCCCGGCGCGCGAAGTTCGGCCAGCAGGATCCCGGCCCGCGCCAGCACCCGCGAGCGGGCCGCCGGCGTCAGCCGCGCCTTCTCGGCCAGCTCGGCGAGAATGGCCGGCTCGGAAACCCGGTAGAGCGGCGGGATGGCGGCTCTGGCTGCATCCAGTGGAAGAGTGGCGGACAAGAGGGCTCCCCGGCGCACGGCCACGCGCCTCGCGGCGAGGCGGGCCGGCAAAGGCTTCTAACCGCCTCGCGCGGCTCTGTTAACGCGGGTTTCAAGCGCGCCTGACACATTGGCCGCCGACATCGGGGGGGATTTTCCGGGGCGGGGCGGATTCGACGTCCGCGGAACCGTTGATTTCGACCAGCGGCTCGCCGCCGATTGACGGCGCCACGTGTCGGACGCATTTTGGCCGCCGTGCCGGGTGACCCTAGAATCCCGCCCGCCAGAGCCTCGAAGCCATGACCCGCGTCGCCGCCCTCTCAGCCGCCCTGCTCCTGCTCTCCGCCGCCACCGCGCGGGCCCAGGAGGCGATTCCCACCGCCCAGCGGCCGGCCGCCGACGCGCCGGCGCGGGAAGCCATCGACCCGGTCTCGACCCTGGACGCCGACCACCCGCGCTTCGATGACCGCGGACCCGGGCCGATGATCGGCCCTTGCGGATCGACCGGTCCCAACGCCCGGGGAGACGGACCCGACCACAAGGCCCACGGCGAGGTCACCGCGGGCGCGGGGACCCGTGGCTACCGCGAAGCCGGGGCCGTCGTCTGCCAGCCGATCGGCGACGACGCCGCCGTGACCATCGCCATCGACGCCGGCCGGATCGGCGGAAGGCGCCACTGAGCGGGCTTCTCTAGCCCGCCGCCTCCAGAGCCGCCGACATCAGTTCCAGCGCCCTGGCCGCGAAGGCCTGCATGTTGGCGGCCCGGTTCGCCGAGCCGGTCTCCAGCGTGAAGGTCAGATCCACCCGGCCGGACACGGCCACGCAGCTGTGCCCGGCGGCGTCGCCATAGGGGTTGCCCGTCGGCCCGGCGGCGCCGGTTTCCGACAGTCCCCAGTCGGCCCCGAAATTCTCCCGCGCCGTGGCCGCCAGCAGGGCGGCGTAGGGCTCGCTCGCCGAACGCATGCCGGCCACCGCCTCGCGCGGCAGACCCATCAGGCTCATCCGCGCCTTGGCGGTATAGACCACCGCACCGCCGAGGAAGTAGGCGCTGGCCCCGGGGACGGCGAGCAGGGCGGCGCTGATCAGGCCGCCGGACGACGACTCGGCCACCGCCAGCCGCTCGCCGCGCCGGATCAGCGCCTCGGCCACCGACCGGGCCAGGGGGATGAGCGATTCCAGCATCCGACAATCCTCCGTTTCGCCCCGGCGAGGCCGCGACAATCCGCGTTATGGGCCGCCGACGCGAGGAATCCTAAACGGTGTTCACCCTGGGAGGGGAAGGTTGGACTCGAGCACCACATATCCTGGCGACACGCTGTTCCGGCCCGAGGCGTTCTTTCTCGGCCGCACGGAGGGCTCCGGCGTCATTCGCGATCCGTTCGGCCGGGTGACGCGGCGCTGCGCCATCCATACCCTGGGCGCGGCCCAGGCCTCCTATGGGGCCATCCAGTTCGACGAGACCTTCACCTATGACGACGGCGAGGTGGACGTCTGGCGCTGGGCGATGACGGTCGGCCCCGAGGGCCAGTACATCGCCGCCGAATCCGCCGCCGGATCGGGCATCGTCGGCCATCGCGCCGGCGACGACTATACCCTCTCGTTCCACCGGCCGGTCGGCAAGGCGCGGGGCCTGGCGTCGCCCCGGTATTCGACCCGGTTCACGCTGCTGGCCCCGGATCTGGCCCTGAAGTCGGTGAAGGTCAGCCTCCTGGGCGCCCCCATCGCGGCGATGACCGCCATCCACCGCCGCGTCCCGGGATGAGCGCCTAGTTCGCGGCGGCCGGGGCCGCCTGCACGACCAGTTTCCAGGCTTTATCGTCGGTGAGATAGGCCCTGGCGATGGCTTCGATGTCGGCCGGGGCCACCTTCTCGTAGTCGCGGATGGTGGTGCGGATGAGGTCGAGCAGGCGCGGGTCGGCGATCGATCCGGAGAGGCGCTGAAGCCAGTATTCGTTGGTCAGCTGAGCCTTGCGTATGCCTTCGACGTGGGGATTTCGCGCGCGGGTCAGTTCGTCGGCGGAGACCGGATTGGCCCGCAGGTCGGCGGTGATCTGGGAGACGGTGGCGTAGAAGCCGGGGATCTTCGCCGGCGGCATCTCCACCAGGCTGAAGGCGTAGCCGTATCCGGCAAACGCCTCCGACGGTTCAACCTGGGTCTGCGGGCTGTAGGTGGCGCCCTGGGCGATGCGCACCTGGTCGAGAAGGCGGTTCTGGAGCACATCGGCGGTGAGATAGGCGTCGCGCGAGCGCTGCATGTCGGCGAAGAAGTCAGTCACCGGCCAGCCGACGAAGGCGACCGCCTGATCCGCCCGGCCGGTGTCGGTGCGGCCCACCGGCCGCGCGGTCGGGGCCGGAAAATGGACCGCGCTGGGGGGCGGAGGCGCGGGCGCCGGCCGCGGCGGCAGGGCGCCGAAGGTCGATGCGGCCAGTTCGATCGCCCTGTCGGCGGTGACATCGCCGACGATGGTGATCTCCATCGGGCCGTGGGCCAGGGGATCGTCGAGCAGGGCTTTGAGGTCGTCCGGCGTGGCCGCCGCCAGGGCCGCCTGGTCGGGGAAGCTCCAGCGCGGATCGCCGGAATGGACCAGTGAGCCCAGATCCCGCGACAGCACGCCGCTGGGCGTCGCCGCCAATTGCGGGAGCATGCTGAGGTAGGCGCCGCGAACGCGCTCGAAGGCTTCCGGCCGGAAGCCCGGATCGGCGACATAGGCGGCGAGCACCTGGAGTTGGGTGTCGAGATCGGCCGGGCGCGTGGTTCCGGTCAGTTCGAAGGCCCGGTCGCGGACGGTGAGATTGGCGTCGTAGATCCGGCCGGCCAGGGCGCGCTCGCTGTCCTCCAGGCTGATCGCCTTGAAGCCGCCGGCGGTGAAGGCCGGGGCGGCCCAGACGGCGACCGGATGGTCGGTGGGCAGAGCCGCGCGTCCGCCGCCGAAGACGACGCTGACCAGGACCTGATCCTTGCGGAACGTCGTCGGCTTGACGGTCAGGCCGACGCCGTTGGCGAAACGCACCACCGTCGCGCCGAGATCGTCGGCGGGACGGCGTTCGGCGATGCCGCCCGCCGGGCCGAAGCTGGCGTAGGGCCAGGCGATCGCCGCCTCCGCCGCCGGCGCGGTCACCGGTTCGGCGTGGGCCTTGGCGTATTCGGCCGCCACCGCCGCCTCGCCGCCATCGACGGTCCTGGGCGTCGCCAGTTCGACCAGCGGCCCGGCGCCGGCGAAGACAGCGCGGGTGGCGGCATCGATCTCGGCCGGGGCAAGGCCTTTGACGTCGGCGTCGAACAGCGCCAGATCCTCGGCCGGATTGGTGAACACGTTGTTCTCATCCACGGCCCCGACCAAGCCGGTGGCCAGGTCCGGCGTTCGCCGGGTCGCCGCGCCGGCGGCGGCGTTGACGAGGGCGGTGCGGGTTTCGGTGATCTCCCGGGCCAGTTCGTCGGCCCGCACCCCGAAGGTCACCAGGCGGCGCACCTCATGCTCGGCGGAGTCGAGCGCCGGGCGCCAACCGTCGGGCGTCGAAACCGTCTCGACGATGGCGACCTTGTCCGAGTGCAGCAGATTCTGAAACGCCGCCTCGGCCCCCAGGAACGGCGGATGCTCGTCGCGGGCGAGCTTGCCCAGGCGCCGGTTGAGCACGCTCAAGGCCAGGTTTTCGATGGTGTCGCGGCGGCGCTTGGCGGCGGTGTCGGGACTGTCGTCGTAGGGCCGCGCCCAGGCGATCTGGGTCTGGGTCGAGGCGCCGGGAAGTTCGACGATCCTGACCGTCAGGCCGCGCTGTTCGACGTGGCCGGGGTCTGGTTCGGCGGTTTCCGGTCCGACGCCCTTCCAGTCGGAGAAGCGGGCCTTGATCTTGGCCTCCATCGCGGCCGGGTCGAAGTCGCCGACCACGATCAGGGTGGCGCGGTCGGGCCGGTAGTTGGCCCGATAGAACTCGCGGATGAGGCTGGCCGGCGCGGTCTGGACGATATCGACCTTGCCGATCGGGAAGCGTGTCGTGGCCCGCTGGCCGTGGGCCAGAAGGTCGAGCTGGGCCTTGAAGGCGCGGTACTGCGGGGTGTCGCGCAGGCGCTCCTCGGACAACACGACGCCTCTTTCGGTGGCCAGGGACTTGGGATCGATGAGCAGTTCGCTGGCCGTCTCGCGCATCAGCATCAGGCCGGTATCGATGGTCGCCTCGTCGCTCCTCGGCAGATCGAACATGTAGACGGTCTGGGTCCATTCGGTCTCGGCATTGGTGTCGGCGCCGAAGGCGAGGCCCTCGCGCTGGAGGATCTTTACCATCTCGCCGGCGGCGACGTGGGTCGAACCCTTGAAGGCCATGTGTTCGAGGACGTGGGCCAGGCCCTGCTGATCGTCGCTCTCCTCCAGCGAGCCCGAACCGATGCGCAGGCGGATCGAGGTCTGGCCGGCCGGGGTGTCGTTCCTCATGATCGCATAGCGCATGCCGTTGGCGAGGGCGCCGAACCGAACCGCCGGATCGGCGGCGAGGTCGCTGCCGGCCTGGGGCCAGCCGGGCGCCGACGCGCGGACGGCCGGGGCGGCGGCAACGAGGCTCGCGGTCGCGAGCAGGGCCAGGCAGAGGCGTCGGCGCATTGAGAATCCGTAGGTCGCGGAGGGGATCGGCCGGCGGTTCTAGCGCACGCGCCGGGCGATCCAATCCCCTATTGTCGCCAGCACATCCGGCGAGATTGTGGTCGGGATGGCGGCGTATTCGCCGACCCCGCCGGTCCTGGCCGGCTGGAAGAGGTGGTTGAGGCCGCCGATGACCTCGACCGTCGCGTCGGAATTGGCGGCGAGGGCGGCCTTCAGCACCGGGACGTTCTGGGCCGGGGGGACCTGGAGGTCGAGGGAACCGGAGAGCGCCAGGACCGGACAGCGCAGCCGCTTCAGGGCCGGAACCGGATCATAGGTCAGGAAGAAGCGGAACCAGTCGCTGGCCGCCGCCTTGGCCTGGGCGTCGATTGCGGCGGGCGCGAGACCCACCGCCGGCCCCCCTTCGGTGAGGACAGCCTTGGCCCTGGCCGACGCCGACGCCTCGTCGCCCGCCGATTCCACGGCGGCGTAGACGCGGGCGTTGAGCGCGGCGACGGCGGCGACCCTGGCCTCGGGCGTCCCGGCGGCGCGCAGCATCAGAGGACCCTGCAATTCGAGGATTTTTCCTCCGTTCACGCCTGGGCCGGCCAGCAGGACGACGAACGCCACGGCCGGATCCTTGGCCGCCACCGCCGGGGCGATGATGCCGCCCTCGCTGTGGCCGATGAGGCCGACCTTGTTTGGATCGATCCGGGGCCGCGCGCGCAGCCAGGCGGCGGCGGCCCCGGCGTCGGCGGCGAAGTCGAGCGTGGTGGCCCGGGCATAGTCGCCGGTGGAGGCCTTCACGCCGCGCTTGTCGTAACGCAGCACGGCGATCCCCCGCCGGCTGAGATAGTCGGCGAGGACCCAGAACGGCTTGTGGCCGAGGATGGTCTCGTCGCGGTCGTTGGGGCCGGAGCCGGCGATCAGCACCACCGCCGGAAACGGCCCGGCGCCGGCCGGCAGCGTCAGGGTCCCGGCGAGCCTGACGCCGGTCGCGCCGCCGTCGAAGGCGACGGTATCGACGCGATAGGGCCACGGCGCTCGCGGTGTCTGGGGACGGTCGAGGGCGGCCTGGGGCGCGCCCGCGGCGCGCTTGTGGAACGCCAGCGGCAGGGGGCTGGCGGCCTGAGTCCAGGTCCCGGTGATCGTCGCCTCGTCGGCGGCGAGCTCGCCCTCGAACACCCCGCCGACCGAGGCGACGGCGAAGCGCACCGCCGCGCCGTCCCGGGTCAGGGCGGCGACCGGCAGACCGTTGACCCCCTGGTCGATGGAATCCAGGCTGGCGTGGGTTCCATCGCTTCCGGAGGTCACGTGCAGAGCCAGCCGCAGGGTCACCGCGCCGACGTGCAGGGCGCCGTCCCAGTCTCCGTCGAGGCCGGCGAGCGGAGGCGCGGTCGCCGCCCGCGCCGTCACCGGCGTTCCCGCCGACAGCAGGCCGAGCCAAAGCACGAACCACGCCGCCCTGCGCATCGCCGTCTTGACCTTCCCGCCCTTTCGTCCCCATCCAGAGAGACCATGTCCGATCATCCCGACAGCGTCCCCCCCGAACTGGCCGAGCTGCGCAACTCGATCGACAACATCGACGCCGCCGTGCTGCACCTGCTGGCCGAGCGGTTCAAGTGCACCCGCAAGGTCGGCGCCCTGAAGGCCCGGCTCGACCTGCCCGCCGCCGATCCGGTGCGCGAGGCCCAGCAGATCGCCCGCCTGCGCTCCCTGGCGGTGACCGCCGAACTCGATCCGGCCTTCGCCGAGAAGTTCCTGAACCTCCTCGTCCGCGAAGTCATCCGCCACCACGAGGCGGTCCGCGAACGGAGCGCGGCCCGATGACTCCCCGCGGCGCGTCCGTGGCCGTCGTCGGGGCCGGCGACTACATCGGCGCGGCCATCGCCCGGCGCTTCGCGGCCGAAGGCTACAGAGTGTTCGGCGGCCGGCGGCGGGGCGGCGAGCTGGCCGCGCTGAAAGCCGAGATCGAGGCGGCCGGCGGACGCTTCGAAGGCCGCGGCCTCGACGCCCGCCAGGAGGACCAGGTGGCGGCGTTCATGGCCGAGGCCGACGCCGACCAGCCGCTGGAAGTGGCGATCTACAACGTCGGCGCCAACGTCAACTTCCCCCTGCTGGAGACCACCGACCGGGTGTTCCGCAAGGTCTGGGAGATGGCCTGCCAGGGCGGATTCCTGGCCGGGCGCGAGGCGGCCAGAAGGATGGTGGCGCGGGGATCGGGCTCGATCTTCTTCACCGGGGCCACCGCCTCGGTGCGCGGCGGCGCTGGTTATGCGGCCTTCGCCAGCGCCAAGGCGGGGCTCCGATCGGTGGCCCAATCCATGGCCCGCGAACTGGGTCCGAAAAACATCCATGTCGCCCACCTGATCATCGACGCCGGCGTCGAAACCGCTTTCGTCCGCGATCGGATCGCGGCCGCGCGCGGGGCGGAGGCGCTGAAGGCCCTTGCGCCCGACACGCTGATGGCGCCGGCCTCGATCGCCCGGGCCTATTGGATGCTGCACCAGCAGAGCCGGGACGGCTGGACCTTCGAACTCGATCTTCGTCCTTTCGCGGAGCCGTGGTGATGGCGGCCAGGCCAGTGGAGTTCCTGTTCGATTTCGGCAGCCCCAACGCCTATCTGGCGCACAAGGTCATCCCGGCCATCGAGGCGCGGACCGGCATTCGGTTCCGATATCTGCCGGTCCTGCTGGGCGGGGTGTTCAAGGCCACCGGCAACCGCTCGCCGATGGAGGCCTTCGCCGGCGTCCCCGCCAAGCTCGCCTACGAGGCCCTGGAGACCCGGCGCTTCGTGGCCCGACACGGCCTCACCCGCTTCGCCGCCAATCCACACTTCCCGGTCAACACCCTGGCTATCATGCGCGGCGCGGTGGCGGCCGAGACCCTGGGCGTATTCCCCGCCTACGTCGAAGCGATGTTCGCCGCCATGTGGGAGGATGGCCGGAAGATGGACGACCCGGCGGTGGTCGCCGAGGTGCTGACGGCCGCCGGACTGCCGGCCGAGCGGCTGATCGCCCTGACCCGGGAGCAGGCGGTCAAGGAACGCCTGATCGCCGACACCAACGCCGCCGTGGCGCGCGGCGTGTTCGGCAGCCCGAGCTTCCTCGTCGGCGACGACCTCTATTTCGGCAAGGACCGGCTGGGCGAGGTGGAGGCGGCGATCGGGGACGACAGGTAGGCATTTCCCGGGGGAAACGAGCGCGAAGGGATCGCGCGATCCAGCGGATGCCGAAGGCGGCGCCGTCGTTGATCGCCAGATCCGTCGGGCTCGATGCGCACCATGCGATACTGAAACGCCGCCTCGCGGAGCGCCGCCGCCGCCTCGCTCATCGTCCAGCCGAAATCGATGATCCACTTGGTGTTCGGCGCCGCCAATCGATAGAAGGACGATCCCTCCAACCCGCCGCCCGCCGGAGCGAAACGCATCGAACCCGCGTCCCTTCCCGAGGGCTTCACGCTGTTGCAGGTGACCCCGGCGCTGGACGACGGCGGCGTCGAGGGCGTGACGCTGGACATCGCGGCGGCCGTCGCCCGGGCGGGGGGGCGATCCCTGGTCGCTTCGCGCGGCGGACGACGGGAGGGGGCGCTGGCGCGGGACGGCGCGCGGCTCATCCGCATGCCGCTGGCCAGCCGCAATCCTTTCACCATGGCCGCCAACGCCGCCCGCCTGGCCGGCGTCGTGCGCCGCGAGCGAGTGAGCCTGATCCATGTTCGATCGAGGAACCCGGCGTTCAGCGCCCTGTCGGCGGCGCGGGCGACGGGCAGGCCGCTGATCGCCACCTATCACGGCATCTACCCGGCGCGATCGGCCCTCAAGCGCTGGTACAACGCGGTGATGACCCGTGGCGACCTGGTGATCGCCAATTCGGCCTACACCCGCGACCACATACTGGCCGAGCACGGCGTCCAAGGCGCCAGAGTGGTGGTGGTGACCGAGGGGATCGACACCGACGTCTTCGATCCCGCCGCCGTCGCGCCGGCGCGGGTCGCCGCGGTGCGCGCCAACTGGCGGATCGGCGAGCGCGAAGAGCGGCCGGTGGTCCTGCTCGCCGGCCGCCTGACCAGCTGGAAGGGTCAGCGCCTGATGGTCGAGGCCCTGGGCGGCCTCCCCGGCCGTGGCGAAGTGATCCTCATCCTCGCCGGAGGCGGCGGAAGCGCGGAATACCTCGCCTCCATCGAGGCGGCGGCGGCGGTGGCCGGGATATCGGACACCGTCCGCCTGGTCGGCGACTGCGAGGACATGCCCGCCGCCTATCTCGCCGCCGATCTGGTCGTGGCGCCCTCGACCGCGCCGGAATCGTTCGGCCGCGGCGTGGCCGAGGCCGGGGCCATGGAGCGGCCGGTGCTGGCCTCGACCCTCGGCGGCCCGGCCGAGACCATCGCCGATGGCCTCACCGGGTGGCTGGTCGCCTCCACCGATCCCAAGGCCTGGGCGGCCGCCGTGCAATCGGCGCTCACCGCGTCGCCGCAGGCCCGGGCGGCGATCGGCCGGGCGGCGCGGGCGCGGGTGAAGCGGCTCTATTCGCTTTCCGCCATGTGCGCGGAGACGTTTGGCGTCTATCGGCGGGTGGTGGAGGCCTGGCCGTGAAACCGATCCGCAAGGTGCTGGTGATCAAGCTGTCGGCGATCGGCGACTTCGTGCTCGCCTTCCCGGCCTTCGAGCGCATCCGCGCGGCCCACAAGGACGCCAAGATCACCCTGCTGACCACGGCCCCGTTCGAGGGCCTGGCGCGCTCCAGCCCGTTTTTCGACAAGGTGGAGACCGATGGGCGGCCACACGGACCCGGCGGCTGGCTCACCCTCGTCTCGCGCCTGCGCGCGGCGAGATACGACCGGGTGTACGATCTGCAGAACAGCGGCCGCACGCGGCTCTATTTCCAGGCGCTGCGGCCGTCTCCGCCGCAGTGGTCGGGCACGGCGGCCGGCTGCGCCCTGCCCCACCGCAACCGCGATCGGATGAAGATGCATGCCCTCGAGCGCGCCGCCCAGCAGCTTCAGGACGCCGGCATCTGGCCGGACGCGCCCACCAGGCCGCTCTCGGCCGCCCCGCCGGACATCTCGTGGATCCTGAAGAAGACGCCGGCGGCGCGCTCCATCGCCGCGCCCAATCCCCGCCCGGTGGTGCTGCTGATCCCCGGCAGTTCGGCCCACCGACCGGAAAAGCGCTGGCCGATCGAGAGCTACGGCGCCCTGGCCGATGCCCTGCAGACCGAGGGCTTCGACATCGTGATCATCGGCGCCCTGCAGGAAAGCGAACTGGCCCATGCCATCCAGCGCCGCGCGCCCAGGGCGCGGGACCTCACCGGCCGCACCGACTTCGCCCAGATCGCCGCCCTCGGGGCCAAGGCGGCGCTGGCGGTCGGCAACGACACCGGCCCGGCGCACCTGATCGCCGCCGCCGGCGCCCCGACCATCGCCCTGTTCTCCTCCGCTTCCGATCCGGCCCTGAACGCGCCCCGCGGCCATGTCACCGTCTTCCAGGCCCCGGACCTGAAGGACGTCTCGGTCGATACCGTCGCGGCCACGGCGATCGCCCTGGCGCGGCGGGGGATCGGCTGACGAACATCCCACCGACGGCGTCGCGCTTGATCCGGGGGGGGCGGTTGGTCATATAGTGGGGTGGGCTGTTCGAAGCGCTTCGCGCGGCCCGCCTCGTCGCAATGGCCATAAGGAGCACAGCCTATTCGTCGTCCCATGCCCGCGCCCCCGTCGAAGGACGGTCCGCGCATCAATGATGAGATCCGCGTGCCGCGCGTTCTGCTGATCGATCAGAACGGGGAAAAACAAGGGATCATGCCGACCTCCGCGGCCCTCGAGGCCGCCGTCGAAGCCGGCCTCGATCTGGTCGAGGTCTCCCCCACCGCCGATCCGCCGGTCTGCAAGATCCTCGATTTCGGCAAGTTCAAATTCCAGGAACAGAAGAAGAAGAACGAGGCGCGCAAGCGCCAGAAACTGGTCGAGGTCAAGGAGATCAAGCTTCGCCCAAACATCGACATCCATGACTACGAGGTCAAGGCTCGCTCCATGCATCGCTTCTTCGAGGAAGGTGACAAGGTCAAGGTGACACTGCGCTTCCGGGGCGGCGAGATGCGCCACCCCGAACTGGGCATGAAGCTTCTCCAGCAGGTCCGCACCGACTTCGACCCCGTCGCCAAGGTCGAATACGAGCCCCGCATGGAGGGCCGCCAGATGATCATGATCCTCGCCCCGAGGTAGGCGTCTGGTCGACGTCAGCCTCGCTGGACCCGAACTAAGGCGCGATTCCCCGCCGCTTGGCCTCTTCCGGCAGCTTGGGCTGGAGCGCGGTCGCGGCGGCGATGTCGGCCTTGCCCTCGGCGCTCATGCCCTTCTTCAGCTTCGCGACGCCGCGGCCGTAAAGGGACCAGGCGCCATTCGGTCGCTGCGCCAGGGCGGCGTCGTAGTCGGCGATCGCCTTGTCGAAATCGCCCAAGCGCAGATGGACGAGCCCCCGACTGTCGAGGACGGCGGGGCTCTTCGCGTTCATTCTCAAAGCGGCGTCGCAATCGCCGAGCGCCTTTTCGAGATCCCGGCCCGACATCCCCCTGGCCCAGCAGCGGCCGTTCAGGGCCATGGAGCGGCGGCTGTCGTCCGGATGGGCCTTGATCCACAGGTCGAACTGATCGATCGCCGAGGCGAATTCGTCGGCTCGCACGTAGAGTTCGGCCAGGGTCAGACGACGATCGGCCTCCGCCGCCGCCAGGCGGGAAACCGCGTCGAGATCGGCGATCGCGTCCTTCCGGTCGGCGGCGGCCAGACGGAGTTCCGCCCGCGTCGTCAGGGCATCGGCGTCGCCGGGCTTGAGGATGAGGGCCTGGGTGAGGTCACCCATCGCCAGAACCGGTTGTCTGTTGCGAAGCCGGGCGACCGCCCGCTGGTAGAAGTACCGCTCCTCGGCCGGCGCCAATTCGTGGGCGTGGGTGAAGTCGGCGATTGCCTGATTGAACTCGCCCCGCGCGGCGAGAGCGGCGCCGCGCCGGCTGAATCCTTCCGCGTCGGTGGGGTCGGTAGCGCCGGTCTGGGCCGCCGCCGGCGCGCTCGGGGCGGCAGCGGGCGCCGCCGTCGCCTCTGGTCTGCGCGACAGATCGAACACCGGCCCGCCGTTGTAGGTGAAATAGAGCTTGTGCTGGCTCCTCGCGACATAGACCCGGTGCGACAGAAAGAAATCCGGATCGATCAGCATGTCGGCGTCGGGAAGCTCGGTGGCCCCTATTCGCAGCCGGGTGTGGCGGATCTGCTCGTCGCCGATGTTGAAGCTATCGACCGGAACGATCCAGGTCCGCACGGTGTGTCGGCCGAACCCACCGCTCAATCCGGCATCGACCCCCCCGGGTCCGTTCACGTCGATGCCCGCTCGCTTGGCGGCCGCCAGCGACAGGAACGAGGCCCCAGCGCCGGTGTCGAAAACGACCCTAACCTTGACGCCGTTCACCGACGCCGTTCCGCTCACCTGCGGCGAGCGGGCGGTCGTCTCGCCGATGTTCATGACCGAATACTGCCCTGACTTGACCCAATAGGCGAGCAGGCTTCCCGAACAGTTCTCCGCCCGCATCAGGCGGATCACACCGTTGGCCAGATCATATTCCGTGTCGCGATAGCCCAGGATGTTCTGGCCCACAACGCCGGCCGCGTCATTGCCGACCTCGCTTCCGCCGACCAGGAACTCGGCGTTGGGTAGCGTGACCTTGCCGAGCGTGAACTGCTTCACCTTGGCGATCGACACGCTCGTGTCGCCCCCGATAGCCCGCACATAGAAGTTGAACGGAGCGGGTGTCAGGTGAAGGCCCAGTTCGGCCGCCTCGCCCGGCGTGATGATGCTGTAGAAGGCGCCGCTGTCGGCGAGAAAACGCACCTCGGCGCCATTGATCGTGGCGGAAACCAATGGCCGCAGGCCGACCATCGTGACGGGAATCTCGGCGAGCTTGCCCAACACGCAGTCGGCCTTCGCATGGCTGGCAATCAGCGCGCCGACGACGGCGAAGGGAGTCAAAAGGCGCTTCATGGCGGGCCGCACCCTACAACGGCGACCCGCATAGACAAAACGGCCGCCCGCCGCGGTGAGGCTCCAGGGCCTCAGGCGCGGATAAAACGACCACGCACCGCGCCGCCCCCTCGCGATCCGCGCCGTTTGCGCCTATCGCGGCGCCATGCCCGAATACCAAGGCCAGGGAAGCGCGCGCCGCGCGCTCGTCGTGCTGCTTGGCGTGGTGTTCGTGAACATCGCGGGCTTCGGCGTGGTCATTCCGCTGCTGCCGTTCTATGGCCGGGCGTTCCACGCCTCGACCTTCGAGATCGGCGTGATGTTCTCGGCCTTCGCGGTCGGTCAGCTGTTCGCCGAGGCGTTCTGGGGGCGGTTGTCGGACCGCGTCGGCCGTCGGCCGGTGCTGATCGCGACCATCTTCGGCACGGCGGCGGCTTACGCGGCTCTCGCCTTCGCGCCCAACATGGCGGCGGCCTGCGCCCTGCGCCTGGCCGGCGGGCTGATGAGCGGCAACATCTCGACCATCCAGGGCTACCTCGCCGATGTCACGCCGCTCCGGGAGCGGGCCGGGCGGATGGGCCTGCTGGGCTCGGCCTTCAGCATGGGGTTCGTCACCGGGCCGGCGCTGGGCGGCCTGCTGGCGCGGCCACAGGACGGGGTGGCCGGATTCCATCTGCCGCTGCTGGCGGCGGCGGGGCTGGCCGGCCTGTCGGCGATCGGGGTGGTGCTGTTCGTGCGCGAGACCCGCGCGGCCCATCACATGCAGATCCCGCCCACGCCGCGCCTCCAATCGCTGGTCGAAGCGGCGCGCCACCCGGTGATCGCGCGGGTTCTGCTGATGAGTTTCATCGTCGTCTCCGGGTTCGCCGGCATCGAGGCGACCTATGGGTTGTGGACTCAGGCGCGGTTCGGCTGGGGTCCCAGACAGATCGGCTTCGCGTTCATGGTCGTCGGCGTAACCGGAGCGATCGCCCAGGGATTGGTCACCGGCCCCCTGGCGCGCCGCTACGGCGGCGCACGGGTGCTGACCGTGGGTCTGGCCCTGGTCGGCGTGGGCATGCTGGTCCAGCTTCTCTCGCCCAACTGGCCGGTGGCCATGGCCGGGTTCTTCACCGTCTCCTTCGGCCAGTCGCTGACCTTCCCCAACATCGCCGCCCTGATCTCCCAGGCCGCGCCGCCGGAACGCCAGGGCGAGATGCTGGGCCTCAACATGGCCGGCAACTGTCTGGCGCGGGTGGGCGGACCGATCTATGCCGGGGCGGTGTTCAGCGGTGTCTCCATCGGCGCGCCCTTCGCGACGGCCGCGGCGCTGATCGCCCCGGCGCTGGTCATGGCCACCCAGGTCGCCCGCCGCACGCGGACGGCGCCGTGACCGCGCCGGCGACGACCGCCAGGGCCGGAGGATCGCCGGCGGCGCTCTACACCCTTCTGTCGGTGATGTTCATCAACATGCTGGGCTTCGGCGTGGTGGTGCCGCTGCTGCCGTTCTACGGCGCCTCGTTCCACGCCCAGCCCTGGCAGATCGCGCTGATCTTCTCGGCCTATTCGATCGGATCGTTCTTCGGCGAGCCGTTGTGGGGACGGCTGTCGGACCGCATCGGCCGCAAGCCGCTGCTGGTCACCACGACGCTCGCCAATTGCCTGTGCTACGGCGCCCTGGCCTTCGCGCCCAACATCTATGCGGCCTTCGCCATACGCATGGCGGGGGGCCTGGCGGCGGGCAATGGCTCGGTGCTGCAGGGCTACATCGCCGACGTCACCCCCAAGGACCAGCGCGCCGGCAGCATGGGCAAGCTCGGCGCCGCCTACAACTTCGGCTTCATTCTCGGCCCCTTCGTGGGCGGGGTCCTGGCCAAGCCCTCGGCCGGGCCGCTCGGCTTCCAGATCCCCCTGCTGGTGGCCTCGGGCCTGGCCCTCTGCTCGTCGCTCGGCATCGCCCTGATCGTCAGGGAGAGCCGGGCGCGCACCCCGGCGCCGCCCGATCCGCCGAGCCGCTGGAAGCTGTGGGCCATCGCCAGCCGCCATCCGGTGATCGGACGGGTGATGCTGCTGACCTTCGTGGTCGGCTTCGCCTTCACCGGCATCGAATCGACCTTCGGCCTGTGGGCGCAGCACCGCTTCGGCTGGCGGCCGAGGGACGTGGGCCTCTGTTTCGGGGTCACTGGGGTGGTCTCGGCCGTGGCCCAGTTCTTCGTCACCGGCCGATTGTCGCGGCGATTCGGCGAGGCGCGAATGCTGGCCGTCGGCATGGCCGGCACGGTGATCGCCGCCGGCCTGCAGCCATTCAGCGACGGCGGGGTCATGACCATCGCCCTGATGGCCCTGATGGCGCTGTCGTCGTCTGTCGCCTTCCCCAACGCCGGCGCGCTGATGTCGCGCAGCATCGACGCCGACAACCAGGGCCAGATCATGGGCCTGAACAACGCCACCGGCGCCCTCGCCCGGGTCGCCGGGCCGCTCAGCGCCGGCCTGGTGTTCGCCGGGATCAGCGTCGATGGCCCCTTCGTGATGGCCGCCCTGATCGTCGCCCCAGCCATCTTCCTGGCCCTCTCCGCCGGCCGCGCCGCCGCGCGGACTTGACGATGTCTCACGTGGTTAGCTGAGTTAGCCCCATCGTCTCGGCCGACCCGATTTTCGACGCCGTCGTGACGCGCATTTGGTGACGGGAGCGGCCCGGTCTCGATTGGGCTTCGGATTTCTCGCGGTCATCGCGGTGTGAATTTCATCCCCGATCGACTGTAGATTTGAGAACCCAATCGTCAACGACGAGTTCACATCGGCCACTTCGGATAGACTGGGCCTTCCGGGCGACGTGAAAGTGGCGTTGGCGCGCCTCAGATCGGCATGCGGTAGCCGTAGAATTCGTGATCCTCGTTGTAACCGCCCTGGCCGGCGCCGAGATGGGCGAACTCGTGCACGAACTCGATCCTGCCGATCCATTTGACCATCTTGAAACCCAGTTCGTTTTCGCAACGCAGCCGGAGCGGCGCGCCGTGCAGCACACTCAGCGGCTTTCCATTCATCTCGTAGGCGAGGATGGTCAGCCGATGGCGCATGTTGTGTATTTCGTGGACGTCGTAGTAGCCGCCCCCCGCGGCGCCTTCGCTGAAGGAATAGAAGACGGCAAAGCGCGCCTCCGCCGTCGGCCGCACCAGATCGAGGATATCGCGCATCGGAACGCCGCCCCACTTGGCGACGCCCGACCAGCCCTGGATGCAGAAATGCGTGGTGATCTGTTCCTGCTTCGCCATCGCCTTGAGGTCGGCGAAGGAGAAAGTGCGCGCCGTCTCGACCAGGCCGTCGATACGCAGGCGATAGTCCGCGAACTGGCCCGCCACCAAGGCTTCGAATTCAGCGGAGTCGGGCATCGTGCCGTTGGGCCAGAGGTGCGGAGAGATGTCTTTTTCCGTCAATTGGGCGTTCGGATCCCACCACTCGGCGAGGGCCTTGAACCAGCCGACCATGAACTGTCCGATCCGCTGCACCAGACGGGCGTGCCGGATGGTAAACGGCGAGGCGATCCACCACGCCAGCCCCACCAGGACCATCGCCAGGACGAAGACAGGGAACCCGGCCCAGGTTTTATCATCGACGCCGGCGAACATGTGATTGGTGTTTTGCCTAAGGCCGGTGATGAACACCATTATCCCGTGCCCCAGGATGAAGAACACGAACCAGCAAAACGAGATGAAATGGATGGAGCGCGCCGCCTGCCGGTTCAGCACCTTGCCAACCATGCCCAGCCTGTTGGAGATCGCCGGGCTCTGCATCAGGCCGGTCAGAATCGAAACCGGCGCGGCGATGAAGATGGTGACGAAATAGCTGAGTTGCTGCAGGCCGTTGTAGCGGGTCCAGCTGGACTCGACGGGGAAGTTCAGCGAGGCGTACTGGATACTGGTCGATAGCGCGCTGGGAAACACTTGCCAAGTGAGCGGCACGACGCGCAGCCATTGCCCGGTCGCGAACAGCAACACGTAAAAGATGACGCCGTTGATCGTCCACAAGAGGACGATCGAGAAATGCCACCAGCGGGCGAGCCCGATCGAATGGCGGATGCCGGGGATGCCCAGCCATTTCGGGATCGTCACCGAATCATCCTTGGACGTCCACACCCGATCCTTCGGCACTGGGCGCTGGAAGCGGAACCACTCGGAGCCGGGGGTGCAGTCTCGGCGCCAGTTCAGCCTCGGAAAATCGGCCAGGATCTGGATCCCGGCGCGAATGATGAACATCATGAACAGCATGTTGAGAAAGTGCTGCAGCTGCAGCCACCACGGAAAGCCGGAATCGACCGACGGCGCGGCCTGCGCGATGCCGGGGTAGCGCTTGATGAAGGCTTCGACGCCCGGAAGCGCCCGCAAGCTCTGAGCTATCGCGATCAGCAGAACGAGCGCCGCGGCGCCGATCGGCAGCCCCCACAGGACGCTGATCCAGCGCTTGCCGATGCGAATGACTGGAACGATGCCTTGCCGCGGCGGCAGCCAGTCGCTCAGCACGAGGCGATCGTCCGCCGACGTGAGCGTCGGCGTGACGGGGCGGTGTTGCGGCGGTGACACCTTTACCGAATCCGTCATTGCCCTAGCCTTGTTGGAAGCCACGAATTGGCGCGCGCTCTTATCCGCGCGCCGCGCGTTTCGCCTTTGTCATCCGTCCCAACAGAAAGTCCCGCAGCACGACCGCGTCGTTGTGAACCTCGTCGTGCGCCGAATAGACCAGCGTCAGCGGCCCGTGTCTGGCCAGGTCACGCAGCTTGCGCAGGGCGCCCTGATGCTCGCGCACCTCCGCGGCGTAGCGGATGCGAAACGCCGCCCAGCGGGCGGGATCGTGGCCGAACCATTGGCGAAGCTCGGTGCTGGGCGCGATCTCCTTGACCCAGTCGTCGAGGGCGGCGTCGGCCTTGCCGACCCCACGCGGCCACAGCCGATCGACCAACACCCGAACGCCATCGGCCGCGCCCGGCTTTTCGTAGGCGCGTTTCAGTTTGACGTTGGCCGCCGGGATGGTCCCGCTCATGTCGCCGCCATCCTTCTGGCGAACTCGACATCGGCGCGCAGGCCGTCGAGATCGCGGGAAATGATGCCGACGGCCAATTTCCTGCCGGCGCGCGAATAATCGATCGTGCAGTCGCGCGCCTCCAGGCTGCCGTGGATCCTGGCTTCATCCCATCCTTCCGCGTGGCCGACATAGCCGACGCCCAGATCGTACTGGATGGTCCAGAAGAACGGCACGGCGTCGAACACCTGCCGCCGGCCCAGCATGTTGCACGCCGCGACCTGTCCCTGCCGCTCGGCGACCACGAAGTGCTCGACGCGGATGTTTTCGCCGGTGAGCCGATCCGGCCAGCGGGCGATGTCTCCGGCGGCGAAGACGCCGGGCGCGCTGGTCTGCAGATACTCATTCACCGTGACGCCGCGATCCATGGCCAGTCCCGCTTGCTCCGCCAAGGCGGTTGCTGGTTTCACGCCGACGCCGATGACCACGAGATCGGCCGGCAGGACCTCTCCGTTTTTCAGCGCTACGCCCCGCTCGTCGATCGTCGCGGCGGTCGTGCCGAGATGGAAGGTGACGCCGTGATCCTCGTGCAGTTGGCGGATGAAATTGCCGACCTCCGGCCCCAGCACCTTCTCCATCGGGATTTTCTCGGGCGCCACCACGTCCACCTCGATGTTCCGCGCCCGCAGCGAGGCGGCGACCTCCAGGCCGATGAAGCTGGAGCCGATCACGACAGCGCGCTTCGATGTCAGCGCCTTGGCGACCAGGGCGCGGCTATCGGCGAGGGTACGCAGATAGTGGACGTGCGGCAGGTCGTCGCCGGGGATCTCCAGCCGCACCGGATCGGCCCCCGTGGCCAGGAGGAGCGCGCCATAGTCTCGCCGGCTTCCGTCGGCCAACTCTACTTGCGAGGCCGCCACATCGATCGCCGCGACGGGCGTGTTCAGAACCAGCCGGATGTCGTGGTCGTGGTAGAAGCCGCCCGGCCGCAGGACCGTCGCCTCTTCTGCGTCCGTGCCGGCGAGGTAACCCTTCGACAGCTTGGGGCGATCGACGGGCGCCGCTTCGTCGGCGCTCAGAATGGTGATCGGGCCGGCATACCCCTCGCGGCGCAGCATCTCCGCCGCGGCGTTCCCCGCGGCGCCGCCGCCGACGATGACGACGGATTTCGGAAGGCCGGCCGAGGCCGGGAGCGAAGGCGGCGCCGCCCGTGCCGATTTCGCGCGAACATAGACCACGCCGGCGCGCGCGCCGGTCGGAGTAAACTGGCCCGCTGAGTCGCGCACCACCTCGACGTCCCAGTGGGAAACCGGATCCAGCGCCGGCGCCCACACCGCCTCGCCGCTGCGCAGGCTGAAGCAGGCGTGGTGCCACGGGCAGCGAACGGTCTCGCCGACCAGCAGCCCCTCGGCGAGCGGCGCGCCATAGTGGGTGC
>DASRLN010000114.1:0-10243 GCA_035648435.1 Caulobacteraceae bacterium | reverse complement strand
GTCCTGCGCGCCAAGGCCCCGACGGCCTGACGGAGAGAACAGAACATGCCGAAACGAATTCTCGAGGGCGTGGTGGTCTCCGACAAGGAGAACAAGACGGTGATCGTGCGCGTCGAGCGCACCTTCCTGCACCCGCTGCTGAAGAAGACCGTCCGCCGGTCCAAGAAGTACCACGCACACGACGAAGCCAATTCCTACAAGGAAGGCGATTTCGCCCGGATCGTCGAGTGCGCGCCGAAGTCAAAGCTGAAGACCTGGGAAGTCCTGCCAAAGGGCGACCAGGGCGCCAGCGCCTAAGTTGGAAAGGGTCTAGCCATGATCCAGATGCAGACCAATCTCGAGGTCGCCGACAATTCGGGCGCGCGCCGGGTGATGTGCATCAAGGTGCTCGGCGGCGCCAAGCGGCGCTATGCCGGCGTCGGCGATCGCATCGTCGTGTCGGTGAAGGAAGCCATTCCGCGCGGCCGGGTGAAGAAGGGCGACGTGCTCCAGGCGATCGTCGTGCGCACCTCATCGGCGATCAAGCGCAAGGACGGCTCGATCATCCGCTTCGACCGCAACGCCGCGGTGATCGTCAACAAGCAGTCCGAGCCGATCGGCACCCGCATCTTCGGTCCGGTGCCGCGCGAGCTTCGAGCCAAGAACCACATGAAGATCATTTCCCTCGCCCCGGAGGTGCTGTGATGGCCGCCAAGATCAAGAAGGGCGACCGCGTCATCCTGCTCACCGGCAAGGACAAGGGCCGCGGCGGCACGGTCACCAAGGTGCTGCCCAAGGACGGCCGCGTTTTCGTCGGCGGGCTCAACCTCGTTCGCCGCCACACCCGCGCCTCCCAGGCCGATCCCCAGGGCGGCATCAAGTCCAAGGAAGCCAGCGTGCACATCTCCAACGTCGCCATCGCCGATGCCAAGGGCAAGCCTTCCAGGGTCGGCTTCCGCATCGACGGCGACAAGAAGGTTCGTTTCGCCAAGACCACCGGTGAGGTGATCAATGGCTGAGGCAGTCTACGAACCGCGGATGAAGTCCGAATACCGCCAGCGCATCCGCAAGGTGCTGAAGGACCAGTTCGGCTACACCAATGAAATGCAGATCCCCAAGCTCGACAAGATCGTCGTCAACATGGGCATCGGCGAAGCGGTGGCCGATTCAAAGAAGACCGCCTCGGCGATGAAGGACCTGGGCGCGATCACCGGCCAGAAGCCGTTGCCGACCAAGGCGCGGACCTCGATCGCCGGCTTCAAGCTGCGCGAAGGCATGGTCATCGGCGCCAAGGTCACCCTGCGCAAGGACCGGATGTACGAATTCCTCGACCGGCTGATCACCATCGCCCTGCCCAGGGTGAAGGATTTCCGCGGCCTCAAGCCGACCAGTTTCGACGGCCGCGGCAACTACGCCATGGGCCTGAAGGAGCATCTGGTATTCCCGGAGATCAACTACGACGAGATCGACCAGGTGTGGGGGATGGACATCATCGTCTGCACCACCGCCAAGACCGACGACGAGGCGCGCGCGCTTCTCAAGGAATTCCAATTCCCGTTCACCACCCAATAGACGGGACCAGAAAGAGTTAAAGCCCATGGCCAAGAAGAGCGCCGTCAACCGAAACGAGATGGTCCGCAGGCTGGTGAAACAGTTCGCGCCCAAGCGCAAGGCGCTGAAGGACACAGCCGAGAACGAGGCCCTGTCGCTGGAGGAGCGCTTCGAGGCGCGCCTGAGGCTCTCCGAGCTTCCGCGTAATTCCGCGCCCGGAAGGATCCGCAACCGCTGCGAAGTCACCGGACGGCCGCGCGCGTTCTATCGCAAGATGAAGATGAGCCGGATCGCCCTGCGCGAACTGGGCTCGGCCGGCCAGATCCCCGGCCTGGTCAAGTCGAGCTGGTGAGGAGGGCTTAAAAATGGTCAATGACCCCATCGGTGACATGATCGCCCGGATCAAGAACGCCGCCACGCGCAAGCGCGCGAAGGTCGTCACTCCGGCTTCCAAGATGCGCGAGCGGGTGCTCGGCGTCCTCCAGTCGGAGGGCTATATTCGCGCCTTCACCCTCGTCCAGCAGCCGGGCGCCTTCCCCGAATTCGAGATCGAACTGAAGTATTTCGACGGCGAGCCGGTGATCGCCGAGATCAGCCGGGTCTCCAAGCCCGGCCGGCGGGTCTATTCGAGGGTCGGCGATCTGAAGCCGGTCAAGAACGGCCTGGGCATCTCGATCCTCTCCACGCCCAAAGGCGTGATGAGCGACACCGCCGCCAGAGACGCCAATGTCGGCGGCGAAATTCTCTGCCGGGTGTATTGAGATGTCGCGGATCGGCAAGCAGGCGATTTCCATTCCCGCCGGCGTCACCGTCGGCCTGGAGGGCCAGACCGTCTCGGTGACCGGGCCCAAGGGCGAACTCGCCTGGACCGTGACCGAGGAGATCGTGGTCAAGCACGAGAACGGCGAACTCACCTTCACACCGCGCGACGAGAGCACCCGGGCCCGGGCCATGTGGGGCCTCTCGCGCACCCTGGTGAACAACATGGTGGTCGGCGTCACCACCGGCTACGAGCAGAGCCTGGAACTGGTCGGCGTCGGCTATCGCGCCGCGCTGAAGGGCCAGGCGCTGGCCATGCAGCTGGGCTTTTCTCACGATGTGAACATCGCGCCGCCGGCCGGCATCAGCTTCGCCGTCCCCCGCCCGGTCGAGGTCAAGATCAGCGGCATCGACAAGCAGCTGGTCGGTGAGACCGCCGCGCGCATCCGCAAGATTCGCCCGCCCGAGCCCTACAAGGGCAAGGGCGTGCGCTACGCCGGCGAGATGGTCCGGCGCAAGGAAGGCAAGAAGAAGTAAGGCCATGGCGCTCTCAGCTCGTGTCACCACCCAGCACCGCGCCCGGCGCGTTCGCACCCGCCTCAAGAAGATGGGGGGCGGCCGGCCGCGCCTGTCGGTGTTCCGCTCGGCGAAGAACATCTACGCCCAGCTGATCGACGACCGCGCGGGCGTGACCCTGGCGGCCGCCTCGTCGCTCGAGGCCAGGTCGGAAAAAGGGGCGGACAGAGAGGCGGCGGCCAAGGTCGGCGCCCTTCTCGCCAAGCGCGCCCTCGACAAGGGCGTCAAGGACGTCGTCTTCGATCGCGGCGGCTACATCTATCACGGCCGGATCAAGGCGCTGGCCGACGCCGCGCGCGAAGCCGGCCTGAACTTCTAAGGGAATTGGGATCAAGCATGGCTCGTGGCGAACAGCAGCGCGGCGGCGGTGACCGCCGGGGACGCGACCGGAACAAACCCGAGGAGCGCGGCGATGGCGACATCGTCGAAAAGCTGGTGCACATCAACCGCGTCGCGGCCACGGTGAAGGGCGGCCGGCGTTTCTCCTTCGCCGCCCTGATGGTGGTCGGCGATCAGAAGGGCCGGGTCGGTTTCGGCCACGGCAAGGCGCGCGAAGTGCCCGAGGCCATCCGCAAGGCCACCGAGGAAGCCAAGAAGACCATGATCCGCGTGCCGCTGCGCGAATCCCGCACCCTGCACCACGACGGCCAGGGCCGCTGGGGGGCCGGCAAGATCATGATGCGCGCCGCCCCTCCCGGCACCGGCGTCATCGCCGGCGGCCCGATGCGCGCGATCCTCGAGACCCTGGGCGTGCAGGACGTGGTCGCCAAGTCGGTGGGTTCGTCCAATCCCTACAACATGATCCGCGCCACCTTCGAGGCCCTCAAGGTCCAGGCTTCGCCCCGCCAGGTGGCCGCCAAGCGCGGCAAGAAGGTCAGCGACATCATCGGCCGCCGCGCCGACGGCGCCGGCGACGTCGCCGAAGCTTAAGGACTCCAGCCCATGAACAAGGTCACCGTTCGCCAGACCGCGAGCCCCATCCGCCGCAAGAAGGATCAGCGCGCCACTCTCGTGGGCCTGGGCCTCAACCGCATCGGCCGCACCGCCGTTCTCGACGACAACCCGCAGGTCCGCGGCATGATCGCCAAGGTCGCCCACATGGTCGAGGTGGTCGGTACAACATAGATCGTAGCGCGGGCTTCCAGCCCGCATTGCAACCTTCGGAACGGACGGCAAGAGCGGGCTGGAAGCCCGCGCTACGATTTTTTCTCAACAGCCGAGTCGGGCGAATCGCCCGGCGACAGATCTCGCAAGGAGAGGCGCACAAATGACCAGGCTCAACGAGCTTTCACCCCGTCCGGGGTCCGCCAAGAAGCGCATGCGCGTGGGCCGCGGTCCCGGCTCCGGCAAGGGCAAGACCGCCGGCCGTGGCGTCAAGGGCCAGAAGTCGCGCAGCGGCGTGGCCATCGCCGGCTTCGAGGGCGGCCAGATGCCCCTGCACATGCGCATGCCCAAGCGCGGCTTCAACAACCCGCGCCGCAAGGAGTTCGCCGAGGTCAATTTCTGGCGCCTGGAGCAGGCGATCGCGGCCGGCAAGCTGGACGCGGCCAAACCCATCGACGGCGACGCCCTGGTCGCCGCCGGCGTGGTCCGCCGCCAGAAGGACGGCGTGCGTCTTCTCGGGGCCGGCGCCCTGAGCCACAAGCTCGACATCACCGTCCATTCGGCTTCCGCCTCGGCCCGGGCGGCCGTGGAAGAGGCGGGAGGCAAACTCACCGTCACCCGCCCCGAGCGGCCGGCGGCGGAAGCCTCCGCCGAAGCCTGAACTGGCCCTGCGGCGACGCGGCCCTCGCGCGGGGCTCGCCGCCGTCCTATCTGATGCGTCACGCCGCGATCGATTCCTGGGGATATGAATGGCTTCGGCCGCCGAACAGCTAGCCGCCAACATGAACTTCGGCGCCTTCCAGAAGGCGACCGAGCTTCACAAGCGTATCTGGTTCACCCTGATCGCCATGGTCCTCTATCGGCTGGGGACCTACATCCCGATTCCGGGGATCAACGCATCGGCCTTCGCCAGCGCCTTCGCCGGCCAGTCCAAGGGCATCCTTGGCATGTTCAACATGTTCTCCGGCGGGGCGGTGTCGCGCATGGCGGTGTTCGCCCTGAACGTGATGCCCTACATCTCGGCCTCTATCATCGTGCAGCTGTTGGGCACCACCTATCCGCCGTGGGAGAAGCTGCGCAAGGAAGGCGGCGAGGCCGGTCGCAAACAGCTCAACCAGTACACCCGCTATCTCACCGTGGTGCTGGCGGTGTTCCAGTCCTTCGGCATCGCCGTGGGCCTTTCCAACAGCCCGCACGTGGTCGATCAGCCGGGGATCTTCTTCATCCTTTCCACCGTCGTCACCCTCACCGGGGGCACCATGTTCCTGATGTGGCTGGGCGAGCAGATGACCGCCCGGGGCGTGGGCAACGGCATCTCCCTGATCATCTTCGCCGGCATCGTCGCCCGCCTGCCGGTGGGCATCTGGGACCTGCTTCAGGCGGCGCGGATCGATCCATCCAAGAGCATGCTGATCTTCGGCTACCTGGCCGTCGCCGTGGTGGTGATCCTGTTCATCGTGTTCATGGAGCGCGCCCAGCGGCGCCTGCTGATCGTCTATCCCAAGCGTCAGGTCGGCAACCGGATCATGGGCGGGGAGAACTCCTTCCTGCCGCTGAAGATCAACGTCTCGGGGTTCATCCCGCCGATCTTCGCCTCCTCGCTGCTGCTGCTGCCGGCCACGGCGATGGCGTTTCTCTCGACCGCCAATCTGCCCGACTATGCGCAATGGCTGCCGCTGGTCGTCGGCCAGATGACCCACGGCAAGCCGCTGTTCATGCTGCTCTACGGCGCCCTGATCATGTTCTTCTGCTTCTTCTACACCTCGGTGGTGTTCAATCCCGACGACACCGCCGAGAACCTGCGCAAATACGGCGGCAACCTGCCCGGCATCCGGCCCGGCAAGCGGACGGCGGAGTACATCGACTACGTGCTCACCCGCCTGACCCTGATCGGCGCGGTCTATATCGCCGCGGTCTGCCTGCTGCCCGAGTTCCTGGCCGGCGCCAACGGCTCCTACGCCTTCGGCGGCACCTCGATCCTGATCGTCGTGTCGGTGACCATGGACACCGTGGCGCAGATCCAGTCGCACCTCTTGGCCCATCAGTACGAGGGCCTTATCAAGAAATCCAAGCTGAGGGGCGGGCGGCGCTAGCTTTCCGGACTCGTGGGACAGCCGAACCGGCGGATCGACAAGCCGAGCAGGGGGGAAGTGATGAACCTGATCCTTTTCGGCCCGCCGGCGGCGGGGAAGGGGACGCAGGCCAAGCGTCTGGTCGAACGGCGTGGCATGGTCCAGCTCTCCACCGGCGACATGCTGCGCGCCGCCATCGCTTCGGGATCGGCGCTCGGCCACCAGGTCGAGGACATCCTGCGGCGCGGCGATCTGGTCACCGACGACATCGTCATCGGGCTGATCGAGGAGCGCCTCGCGGAACTGGACGCCCACGGCGGCGGAATTTTCGACGGATTCCCCCGCACCGTGGCCCAGGCCGAGGCGCTCGACGCGATGCTCGAGCGGCGCGCCCACCACATCGACCTGGTGATCCGCCTGAAGGTCGATGAGGCCGCCCTCAAGGCCCGCGTGGCCGGCCGCTTCGCCCAGTCGGGCCGGCCGGATGACAATCCCGTCGCCTACGAGCAGCGCCTGGTCGCCTACAACAAGGACACCGCGCCGCTGCTGCCCTACTATCAGGCCCACAACAAGCTCATCGAAGTGGACGGCATGGCCAGCGTCGATTCCGTCGCGACGGCCATCGACGCGGCGATCGACGGGCCGAGGTTTTGAGGGATGCCTGAAGGCGGACTGTTTGAACCCATCGTCGGTGTAGAGGACGAAGACAGCCAGACGCCGAGCATCGCCGAGGGAACCGACGGCTTCGCCGCCGCCATCGCCATGGACGAGGCGCGGCACGATCCGGCCCTGGCGCGCCGAGCCGGCGACTACCTCGACAAGCGATCCCGGCTGGTCGATCTGCAGATCAGGCACTTCGAGGAAGAGTCCCGCCTTACCGAGGAGGAACGCCGCCTGGCTATCGGCGCGGCCAAGCGCAAGCGGTTCGCCGACCGGATGAAGAACGGGCTGCAGGTCTTCGCGGCGCTGGCGGCGACCATGGCCGGCCTGGGTCTCATCATCATGCTCACCGACTCGCTGGCCTCCAAGTCGGTGATTGTCGAGCCGTTCGACGCGCCGCCATCCCTGGCCGCCCGGGGCCTGTCCGGCAAGGTCGTCGCCGGCGGCCTGTTTGACGAACTCACCCGCCTTCAGGCGGCGACCCGCAGCACCGTCGTCAAGCGCAACCTTTCCAACGCCTGGACCAGCGACATCAAGGTCGAGGTGCCCGAAACCGGCGTCTCGATCGGCGAGATCGGCCGTCTGCTGCACCAGCGCTTCGGCCACGACCTGCACATCGGCGGCGACCTGATCCAGACCGAGGACGGCGGCCTGGCGCTCACCGTCCGCGGAGATGGCGTGCTGCCCAAGGCGTTCACCGGCGCGACGGGGGACCTCGCCAGGCTGACCACCCAGGCGGCCGAATATATCTATGGCCAGTCGCAACCGTCTCTCTACGCCAACTACCTGACGAACGTCGGACGCTATGGCGAGGCGGTGGCCTTCAGCCGCAACGCCTACGCCGCCACCGCGCCCGAGGATCGCCCCTATCTGCTCAATGTTTGGGCCAACGCGCTCAACAACACCGGCGGCGCGCCTCGGGCCTCCCTGGCCCTCTATCGCCAGGCATTGAAACTCGAGCCCGATTTCTGGGTTGCCTACAACAACGTGATGAACGGCACCTGGCTGATGGGCGACGAAGAGGGCGCCTGGAGGGCCGGCGAGGCCATGCGCAGAGCGGCCGGCGGACGCCCCGGCCGGGCCCCGGACCTGTACTACGAAAACTGGGACACGCTGACCTGGAACCTTGCGCAATGGCGTGTCGAGAGCGTCGCCGACGAGGCGACCCAGGGCGGCATCGGCACCAGCGTCACCGCCGAGGCGCCGGCGATCGCCGATATCGACCAGCGGATGCACGATCCGGTCGACGCCGAGTTCCAGCTGCAGACTGCCCAGGGCGACGCCAAGGACCCGACCATCGCCGCCCTGACCCACTTCGTCCACGGCCGACTGGCGGCGGAATCCGGCGACACCGCCCGCGCGGCGGCGGAGATGGAAGCGTTCGGCGTGGCCTATGCCGATCCGGTGGTCTCCAGCAACTACCCCGGATACGCCTGCTGGATCGCCCCGGCGGAAGAAGCGGCCGGCCACGCCGACAAGGCCGACGCGGTGCTGAAGGCCGGCGGCCACTTCGTCGATTGCGCGCGCTTTCGCGGCGACATCCTCGATCGTCGCGGCGACTGGCGAGGCGCCCAGGGCGCCTACGCCGCCGCCGTGGCCATCGCCCCGGATCTTCCTGCCGGCTACTATTCCTGGGGCCTCGCCCTCGCCCGCCATGGCGATCTCGCCGGCGCGACCGCCAAGCTCGCCGCCGCCAACGCCCGCGGCCCCCACTGGGCCGATCCACTGGCCGCCTGGGGCGATGTCCTCGTCCGCCAGGGCCGCTGGAGAGAAGCCATGGCCAGATACGACGCGGCCCTGAAATTCGCCCCCGCCTGGGCGGCCTTGCACCGGGTCCGCGCCCAGGCGGCCCGGCGCGCCCGGTGACGGACAAAGCCGTCGCGGCGGCCATCGACGCGGCGATCGACGGACCGAAGTTCTGAAATCAGAACGTCGCCGTCAGGCGCGAGTCGAGGGTCGGGTGACCGGCCGTGGAGTGCGAGAGCGTGACGAGCGGCCAGTTGGCCGACACGTCGGCGTGTAGGCGACGACCCAGCTGTAGCGAAACGCCGAGGCCGGCGGACGCGGCGAACGCCGATTGGCGGGTTGCGTCGTCGCGGCCGAACCCGAGGTCGGAGAAGGCGAAGCCCGCCACGCTGCTCCCGGCGCCGGGCCATCCGAGCGCCACCGGCGGTATGTGGAGTTCCTGGCGCGCGACCAGGGCGTCGTCGAAGGCCCCGTCGTCGAGCAGATACCCCCTCACCAGCCCCTGGCCTCCGAGTGCGCTCTGTTCGGTGGCCGGCAGCGCCTGGTCGGCGAGCTGTCCGATCACCTCGTCCACCAACGCGAAATTCCTGCCCAGGCGTATCGTGCGGCTGAAATCCATGGTCGCGTAGATATAGCTCGAACGGGTCACCCGCCCGTTGGTGTCGGTCGCCAGGGCGCTGTCGGTGTTGCGCCGATCGACGCCGCCGGGGCTCAGATGCAGCGCCACGCCGAGCGATGAATCGCCCCGCCCGTCGCTCCATGTGTTGGACCACGCCAGCAGCGCCTGGAAGACGTCCTCGGAGCCTCCCACCACCGCCGCGCCGCCGAAGAAGGTGTCGTGAATCTGCCGCTTGGCCTCGACGCCGATCGCGACCTCGCCAGGCAGCGGAACGAGATTGGAGAGCGCGAAGCGATCGTCGAGGCTCGCCTCGAAGGTGCTCTGCCGTTCCTGGAAGACCTGGACCGTCTGGTTGGTCTCCACCGCGTCGATGGTCAGTTCGATCTGCTGGCGCGGCGCCGTCGGCGCGACCAGGCGGCCGGCCTGACTGACATACTCGGGGTGGGCTTGGCCGAACAGGCGGTGATCGACCCAGAAATCCGGGCTGGCGGTCAGTTGCCACGAGGCGTAGGCGCCCGGCGCCAGCGGCAGGGCGGCCAGGGCGCCGACGAAGTAGCGGTCGCCGCCCGTCGCCAGGGAGTCGGAGGTCTGGTAGCCGCCGAACAGGCGCCACGGCCGGGTCGCGGTGACCTTCAGATCGATGTCGGTCTCGCCGAGCCCGGCGCCGGGGGTGAGAGCGATCTCGACGGCGCGGAAGGGATTGCGGTTCAGCCAGTCGCGATCCTGCTCGAGCTCGTGGGCGTCGATCGGCTGACCCGGCCGGGCTCTCACCCCGCGGGCGATGCGGGCCGCCTCCCGCGTCTTGGCGCCGGCCACGGCGATCTTTCCCAAGCGGAATTCGACCACCCGAAGCCGCAGCAGGCCGCCGGTCAGTTCCTGCTCGGGCGCGGAGACCTCGACGAACGGGTGGCCGCGACGCCGAAAGGCGCGGACGATGCGCGCCTCGATGTCCGAAATCAGCTTGCGGGACAGGGGACGCCCGAGAAACGGCGTCAGGTTGCGGCGCAGGGGCGCCCCTTCCGCCTTGGCCAGGCGGCTGACGTCGATCGGGTTTGTCACCGCCGGCGCCGCCGAGGCCGGATCATCGCGTCCCAGCAGCACGATCCCGCGGAGGACGGGACCCAGCGGTCGATCATCGTCGCTGGCGGCGGCCTCGGGCGGGGAGGGGGCCGGCGCC
>DASRLN010000113.1:0-3336 GCA_035648435.1 Caulobacteraceae bacterium | reverse complement strand
GCGCTGGACACCCGCGATCCCTGCGCCATTTGCGCCGACGACGGTCGCGACGGGGCGCTGATCTGCGTGGTCGAGGAAGTGGGCGCCCTGTGGGCCATGGAGCGGGCCAACGCCTTCCGCGGTCGCTATCATGTGCTGGGCGGCCTGCTCTCTGCCCTGGACGGGGTCGGACCCGAGGCCTTGCGGGTCGCCGGCCTGGTCACCCGGGCGTCCAACGGCGCGGTGCGCGAGGTGATCCTCGCCCTGCCGGCCACCGTCGATGGCCAGACCCCCGCCCATTACCTCGCCGACCGGCTGTCGGAGGCCGACGTGTCGGTGACCATGCTGGCGCGCGGGGTTCCGGTGGGCGGTGAACTCGACTGGCTGGACGACGGCACCATCGCTCAGGCCATGCGCGCGCGCCGGCCCGCCTAGGCAAGTCGCGGCGACTCCTGTTATCGAACGGATCATGAACGGGATGATCCTCGCCATCGTCTGCGCCCTGATCGCGGCGGCCATGGCCGCGTGGGCGGTGTTCGAGCGGGGGCGGGCCGCCCGGGCGGAAATGAAGTTCCGCCTGCTGGAGGAACAGACCGCGTCCGGGGTCGAGATCATCAGGGCTCAGGACGCCGTGGCCCAGGCGCGGATCGAGGCGCAACTCGGGCCAGTCACCGCCGCCCTGACCCGGTTTGAGAGACAGGTGGCCGAGACCGAGAAGGCGCGGGTCCTGGAGACCGGCGGCCTCAAGGAACAGATCGCCCAGCTGCTGGCGGCTTCGACCGCGACCCAGGACGAGGCGCGCAAGCTATCGGCGGCGCTGCGGCGAGGGGCCGGCGTTCAGGGCCGCTGGGGCGAGCAGATGCTGCGCAACGTCCTGGAGATGGCCGGGATGAAGGCCGGCGTGGACTTCGAGGAACAGTTCCACGTCGCCGGCGACGGCGGCGGCCTGCGCCCGGACGTGGTCGTGCGGCTGCCCGGCGGCGGACAGTTCGTCATCGACGCCAAGTGCTCTCTCAACGCCTTTCTCGAGGCCCAGGACGCCGCCGATGACGGCCCCCGCGAGGCCGGCTACCATCGTCACGCCCAGAGCGTGCGCGCCCACATGCAGGCCCTGGCCGGCAAGGCCTATTGGGATCAGCTCGACCTCTCGCCCGACTTCGTGGTCATGTTCGTGCCGGGCGACGCTTTCCTCGCCGCCGCCACCGAGCGCCTGCCGGGCCTCTACGCCGAAGCCATGGAGCGGCGGGTGATCGTGGTCACGCCGTCGAGCCTCTTCGCCCTGTGTAAGGCGGTGGCCTACGGCTGGCGAGTGGAGCAGCAGCATGTCAACGCCAAGGAGATCGCGGCGCTGGGGCGGGAACTCTACAAGCGCCTGGCGACCATGGGCGGCCACGCCCAGGAGGTCGGCCGGGCGCTGCAGAACGCGGTGGGCAAGTACAATCAGTTCGTCGGCTCGCTGGAAACCCAGGTGCTGACCCAGGCCCGGCGGTTCGAGGACCTGCAGGTCGATCATGAGACCAGAGCCATTCCCGAACTGGCCCCGATCGAGGCGGCGACGCGGCCGCTGGTGAAGCTGGCGCCCCCCGAGCCCGCGACAGGGGCGCCGGCCTTGACGCACGCCGGGGCGGCGCCTACGTCCGCGACATGAGCCTTAGGCGCATTCTTTCGGTGGACGGCGATCTGGCAGTCCTCAAGCGGACGTCCGAGCCGGTGGCCCGCGTCGATGACGATCTGCGGACCCTGATGGATGACATGCTGGAGACGATGTACGCCGCGCCCGGCATCGGCCTGGCGGCGATCCAGGTCGGCGTCGCCAAGCGGGTGATCGTGATGGACCTGGCCCGCGGCGAGGACGAGACCCCGGAGCCGCGCTATTTCGCCAATCCGGAGATTCTCTGGGCGTCGGAGGAGACCAAGCCCTGGGAAGAGGGCTGCCTGTCGGTGCCGGAGATCTATGACGAGGTCGAGCGCCCGGCCCGGGTGCGCCTGCGCTATCTCGACTATCACGGCCAGCCGGTCGAGGAGGACGCCGAGGACCTCTACGCGGTCTGCATCCAGCACGAGATCGACCACCTCGACGGCGTCCTGTTCATCGACCACCTCTCGCGACTCAAGCGCGAGCGCGCCGTCAGCAAGGTCCGCAAGGCGGCAAAGGTCGAGGCGTAGCCACGACCTTCGGGGTTACGAGCACGCCGGGCGATCGCTAAACGCTGGTCTCATGCGCCTGGCATTTCTCGGCACGCCGGAGTTCGCGGTTGCGACGCTCACGCTACTGGTCGAGGCGGGCCATGAGATCGCGCGGGTCTATTCGCAGCCGCCGGCGGCGCGCGGGCGGGGCCAAACGGCCCGGCCATCGGCGGTGCAGGCGTTCGCCGAGGAACGCGGGCTGAGCGTGGCGACGCCGGCGTCGATGCGCGCGCCCGAGGCGGTGGCTGCGTTCGAAGCCCTGGATCTCGACGCGGCGGTGGTGGTGGCCTTCGGCCAGATCCTGCCGGCGGCGGTGCTGGAGGCGCCGAGGCTGGGGGCGTTCAACCTGCACGCCTCGCTGCTGCCGAGGTGGCGCGGGGCGGCGCCGATCCAGCGGGCGATCATGGCCGGCGACGCGATGACCGGCGTTCAGGTGATGCGGATGACGCGGGGGCTCGACGAAGGACCGGTGCTGGCCTCCGCCAGCGTTCGGATAGACGCCCTGGAGACCGCCGGAACCCTGCATGACCGGCTGGCCCCGGCGGGGGCGAGATTGATGGCCGACACCCTGGTCGCCGTCGAGCGGGGCGACGCTGTCGAGACGCCGCAGCCGGAGACCGGCGAAACCTACGCCCGCAAGATCAAGGGCGCCGAGACTCGCATCCGGTGGGACCGGCCGGCCGGCCGGGTGGACGGCCAGATTCGCGGCCTGTCGCCCTTTCCCGGAGCCTGGTTCATGGCCCCCAGCGAGCGCGGGCCGGTGCGGGTGAAGGCTCTGCTTTCGCGCCGCGAGGATGGCGACGGTCCGCCGGGCGCCGTGCTCGACGACGCTCTGCTCGTGGCCTGCGGCCAGGGCGCCGTCCGCGTCCTGCGCGCCCAGCGGGAAGGCCGCGCGGCCCAGGACGCCGCCGACTTCCTGCGCGGCTTCCCGATCCGCCCCGGCGCCGGGCTGACCTAGATGCCGCGCTACCGGCTGACCATCGAGTATGACGGCGGCCCGTTCCAGGGGTTTCAGGCTCAGGCGGGCGCGGCCACGGTGCAGGGGTGTGTGGAGGCGGCCGTGGCGGGCTTCTGCGGCGAGGCGGTGCGAATCCACGGCGCCGGCCGGACGGACGCCGGGGTGCACGCCACGGCCCAGGTGATCCACCTCGATCTGGCGAGGGACTGGCC
>DASRLN010000112.1:0-20542 GCA_035648435.1 Caulobacteraceae bacterium | reverse complement strand
GCCTCGGGCGCGATGGGGGCGACCGCCGGTGCGGCCGAGCCATCCGCAGCGGCGGGCGTCGGCGATGGGGCGACGGGCGCGGTCGCCGCCGGGGCGGAAGCCGGAGGCGCCGAAATCGGCGCGCTGGGTGCGCTGTTCTGGGCGAAGGCGACGGGGGCGAGCCCCGCGACGGCGGCGAGGCTGGCGAGAGCGAGACGCATGGGGTGAATTCTCCCTAGATCCTAAGAGGCCGGCGGCGAAGGTCCCAGGCCGGTCGGCCCAACCACCCTAGCCAAACAATTCGCCCCGCGCGAGATCGGCGTCAGGCCACCGGCGCGGCGTATTCGGCGAGGATCGTCAGCCCTTGCGGTGTGACGTCGGCAAACCCGCCCCTGACTTCGTAGGCGTGGGCGACGCCGGCCTCGTAGACCATCACGCGGCCCTCCTTGAGCGTGGTCATGAACGGCGCATGGCCGGCGAGCACGCCGAAGTCACCCTCCGATCCCGGCGCGTCAACCTGATCGACAAGGCCGCTGAAGAGTTCGCGCTCAGGCGAGACGAGGGCGAAATGGAGCTTCTCGGCCACGCGCCTCTAAGCCTCCGCCGCCAGTTTTTCGGCCTTGGCGACCGCCTCGTCGATACCGCCGACCATGCGGAAGGCGGTTTCGGGCAAGTGATCGTAGTCGCCTTCGCAAACGGCCTTGAACGACCGGATCGTCTCCTCCAGCGGCACGAACACGCCGGGCTGGTTGGTGAAGGCCTCGGCCACGTGCAGGGGCTGGGAGAGAAACTGGCTGATCTTCCGCGCCCGGGCGACGGTGATCTTGTCCTCCTCGGAAAGCTCGTCCATCCCCAGGATGGCGATGATGTCCTTCAGCGCCTTGTATTGCTGAAGGATTTCCTGCACCCGGCGGGCGACCTGATAATGCTCGTCGCCGATCACCAGCGGATCGAGGATTCGCGAACTGGAATCGAGCGGATCGACGGCGGGGAAGATGCCCATGGCGGCGATATCCCGGCTGAGCATGGTGGTGGCGTCGAGGTGGGCGAAGGACGTGGCCGGGGCTGGGTCGGTGGGATCGTCGGCGGGAACGAAGATCGCCTGGACCGAGGTGATCGAGCCCTTGTTGGTCGAGGTGATCCGCTCCTGCAGATTGCCCATTTCGGTGGCCAGGGTCGGCTGATAGCCCACCGCCGAGGGGATGCGGCCGAGCAGAGCCGACATCTCCGAGCCGGCCTGGGTGAAGCGGAAGATGTTGTCGATGAACAGCAGCACGTCCTTGCCCTCCTCGTCGCGGAAGTATTCCGCCTGGGCGAGACCGGAAAAGGCCACGCGGGCGCGGGCGCCGGGAGGCTCGTTCATCTGGCCGTAGACCAGGGCGCAGCGCGAGCCCTCGGTCGATCCGTTGTTGGCCTTGGGATCGACGTTCACCTTGGAGTCGATCATCTCGTAATAGAGATCGTTGCCCTCGCGGGTGCGCTCGCCGACGCCGGCCAGGACCGAATAGCCGCCATATGCCTTGGCGATGTTGTTGATCAGCTCCTGCATGGTCACGGTCTTGCCGACGCCGGCCCCGCCGAACAGGCCGATTTTGCCGCCCTTGGTGTAGGGGCACAGCAGATCGATGACCTTGATGCCGGTGACCAGGATTTCGGCGGACGTCGTCTGGTCGGCGAACGAGGGGGCCTCGCGGTGAATGCTGGCGCGGCGGTTGTAGGGGATCGGCCCCGCCTCATCCACCGGCTCGCCGATGACGTTCATGATCCGTCCGAGGCATCCGGGGCCGACCGGGACGGTGATCGAACCGCCGGTGTCGGTCACCGGGTGGCCGCGGGTCAGGCCCTCGGAAGTGTCCATGGCGATGGTGCGCACGGTGTTTTCGCCCAGGTGCTGGGCGACTTCGAGCACCAGGCGGAACGGCTCGCCGGTGCGCTGGTCGGTGTTGGTGGTCTCCAGGGCGTTGAGGATCGCCGGCAGATGGCCGTCGAACTCGACATCGACCACGGCGCCGATGATCTGGACGATCCGGCCGGTGGCGACCCCGGGCGGCAGGGCGGCGGGGGCTTCGAGGGTTTCGGTGGACATGGCTATCCTTCGTCTGACGTTCTGATTTTTCTCCTCCCCCGCTCTCTTGCGGGGGAGGTGGCATGGCGCTCTCTCGCGCCATGACGGAGGGGGCGCAAGGCCGCCGGGCTCCGCTGTTCGAGGTTATCGTTGTCGCCGCCCGACGCCCCCTCCGTCACGCGGCAAGAGGGCCGCGCGCCACCTCCCCCGCGAGAGGGCGAGGGAGGAGAAAGGACCATGGTCGCTTCGACCATCTACAGGGCCTCGGCGCCGGAGATGATCTCGATCAACTCCTTGGTGATCTGCGCCTGGCGGGTGCGGTTCTTGATCAGGGTGAGGGCGGCGATCATGTCGCCGGCGTTGCGGGTGGCGTTGTCCATGGCGGCCATCTGGGCGGCGAAGAAGCCGGCCTGGTTTTCCAGCATCGCCGAGAAGATCTGGGTGGTGATGTTGCGCGGCAGGAGCGTGGCCAGGATGGTCGCCTCGTCCGGCTCATACTCATAGGCCGCGCCCGCGAGATCGACCGTGGGCGCGGCCCCGGCGACCTGGGCGGGGATCAGCTGGCGGCGCGTGGGGACCTGGCTGACCACCGAGGCGAAGCGGTTGAAGAACAGGGTGACGACATCGATCTCGCCGGCCTCGAAACGCGCCAGGATGGTGTCGGAGACCGCCTGGGCGGTGGCGAGACTGGCCGCGCCGCCGGCTTCGACGGAGTCGATGATGCGCTCGCCATGGACCCGGCGGAGCTGGTCGCGGGCCTTGCGGCCGACGGTGAGGATCGAGATCCGCGCACCCTCGGCGATGCGGACGGCGATGTGATCGCGGGCGGCGCGGACGATCGAGGAATTGAATCCCCCGGCCAGGCCCCGGTCCACGGTGGCCACGACGACGAGCTCCCGGGTGTCCGACCCGGTGCCGACCAGCAGGCGCGGCGCTCCACCCGCCGAAACCCCGGCGGCCAGATTGGCGATCACGCCGGCCATGCGCTCGGCGTAGGGCCGCGCGTTCTCCGCCGCCTCCCGCGACCGGCGCAGCTTGGCGGCGGCGACCATCTGCAGCGCGCGGGTGATCTTCTGCGTCGCGGCGACGCTGGCGATCCGATTGCGGAGGTCCTTGAGGCTGGCCATGCCGGATGTTCGGTCCCGCCGGCGCGCTTAGGCGAAGGTCGCGGCGAAGCTGTCGAGCGCGCTCTTGAGCCGGCTCTCCAGATCGGGAGTCAGGGCCTTGCCGGTGCGGATCTCGCCGATCAGATCGGCATGCTGACCGTGCAGGCGCGACAGCAGCTCGGTTTCGAACTGGCCGACCTTGGCGACCGGGATGGCGTCGAGGTAGCCGCGGGTGCCGGCGAACAGGACGCACACCTGCTCCTCGGCCTGCAAGGGGGCATATTGCGGCTGCTTCAACAGCTCGGTCAGGCGCTCGCCGCGCGCCAGCAGGCGCTGGGTGGAGACGTCGAGGTCCGAGCCGAACTTGGCGAAGGCGGCCATCTCGCGATACTGCGCCAGCTCGCCCTTGAGCGGACCGACGGCGGTCTTCATGGCCTTGATCTGGGCGGCGGAGCCGACGCGCGAGACCGAGGCGCCGACGCTCATGGCCGGGCGGATGCCCTGATAGAAGAGGTCGGTCTCCAGAAAGATCTGGCCATCGGTGATCGAGATCACGTTGGTGGGGATATAGGCCGAGATGTCGTTGGCCTGGGTCTCGATGATCGGCAGGGCGGTCAGGGAGCCCGAGCCGAAGTTTTCATTGAGTTTGGCCGCCCGTTCCAGCAGGCGCGAGTGGAGATAGAAGACGTCGCCCGGATAGGCTTCCCGGCCCGGCGGACGGCGCAGCAGCAGGCTCATCTGGCGATAGGCGACCGCCTGTTTGGAAAGATCGTCGTAGATGATCAGGGCGTGCATCCCGTTGTCGCGAAACCACTCACCCATGGCGCAACCGGAGAACGGGGCCAGGAACTGCAGCGGCGCGGGATCGGACGCCGTCGCGGCGACGATGATGGTGTAGTCCAGCGCTCCGCGCTCCTCCAGGGTCTTGACAATCCGCGCCACGGTGGAGCGCTTCTGGCCGATGGCGACGTAGATGCAGTAGAGCTTGGCGCTCTCGTCGTCGGAGGCGTTGACCTGCTTCTGGTTGAGGATGGCGTCGATGGCCACGGCGGTCTTGCCGGTCTGCCGGTCGCCGATGATCAGCTCCCGCTGGCCGCGGCCGATGGGCACCAGGGAGTCGATGATCTTCAGGCCGGTCTGAACCGGCTCGTGCACCGACTTGCGGGGAATGATCCCCGGCGCCTTGACATCGACCCGACGGCGTTCGGCGATATCGGTGATCGGACCCTTGCCGTCGATCGGCTCGCCCAGCGGATCGACCACCCGGCCGAGCAGGCCCTTGCCCACCGGCACATCGACGATCTCGCCCAGCCGGCGGACCTCGTCGCCCTCGGCGATCTCGGCGTCGGCCCCGAAGATCACGATGCCGACGTTGTCGCGCTCGAGGTTGAGCGCCATGCCCTTGACCCCCGCCGAAGGGAACTCGACCATCTCGCCGGCCTGGACCTGGTCGAGACCGAAGACGCGGGCGATGCCGTCGCCGACCGACAGCACCTGGCCGACGTCGGAAACATCGGCTTCGACGCCGAAGTTGGCGATCTGGGATTTCAGGATGTCCGAGATTTCGGCGGCGCGGATGTCCATGGCGGTCTGATTCTCTTCAGGCTCTCTTGAGGGCGAATTTGAGCGAGTCGAGCTTCGACTTCAGCGAAGCGTCATACAGGCGCGATCCGACGCGCACCTTGACGCCGCCCAGAATGGACGGATCGACGTGGGTTTCGATTTGCGGATCCTTGCCGAGCGCCGAGCGCAGGGCGGCGGTGAGGCTGGCGATCTGGGCGTCGGTCAGGGCGACCGCCGTGGTCACCCGGGCCGAGACCACGCCCCGCCGCAGGGCGGCCAGCCGGTGAAAGGCGTCGATGATCGAGGGCAGGACGCCGGTTCGGCGATTGGCGGCCAGCAGGCCGAGGAATTTGCGCGTGGTCGGCGCGAAGGCGGCGCGTTCGGCGATCGCCGCCAGTCCGCGCGCCTTATCCTCGGCCGAGAAGGCCGGAGAGACGATCAGGTTTCGCAGATCCGCGCTGGCCTTGGTCATCGCCTCGATCGACTTCAGATCGCTCTCGACCACGCCCAGGGCGTCGGTTTCGACGGCCAGATCGAACAGCGCCCGCGCGTAACGCGCGCCCACATCGCTCGCCTTGGAATCGTCCGCCAACTCAAGAACCGCCCGGTGTCATCAATTGCGCCGACATCTAAGGGAGTCGGCATCGAGGCCCGTCACGCGCCTGGAAGCGCCTGTCCGCGAGAACTCTCAAACCGCCTCTCGCGCGAAGCCGCGGCCTGATACCATGCGATATTCGGCGCCGCAACAAAGCGCCGCGCCCTCGCCGCGGTGCTGGCGGTGGCCTCGGCGGATCGCGCCCAGCGATGGCCGGAACCGGACGCTCGGCCGGGCGTTCAGGGGCAACGCACGCCGAGGTCCGCTTAGCTCCGAAGCGTCTTCGCGTTCGCCCAGATTTCAGAGCCCTGGAGAATTCCATGCCCGACACCTCGAAAGCGCCGGCCAAGCCGTTCCTGTCCGACGTCAAGACGCTCCGTGACCGGGCCCGCAAGAACATCGCCGACGGCGCGGTGACTTCGACCTACAAGGGCGATCCGAAACAGGCGGTGGAGATTCTGCAATCGGTGCTGGCGACGGAAATCGTCTGCGTCCTGCGCTACACCATGCACTCGGTGACGGCGACGGGGATATCGAGCGAGGGGGTGAAGGCCGAGTTCGCCGAACACGCCAAGGAAGAGCAGGAACACATGATGGCGGTCGCCGAGCGGATAACCCAGTTGGGCGGCGAGCCGGACTTCAATCCCGAGGGCCTGGCCAGCCGATCGGCCTCGGAATACTCCACCGGTCCCAGTCTGGTGGACATGATCAAGGAAAACCTGATCGCCGAACGCATCGCCGTCGAACATTACCAGGAACTGGTCCGCTTCTTCGGCGACGACGATCCCACCACCAAGCGGATGCTGGAGTGGATTTTGTCGGTGGAGGAGGAACACGCCGACGACATGCATGACCTGCTCGTCGCCCATCAGGGCGCGCCGATGCTGCCGAGATAGGCCATGACGGCGCCTCTGGCTCAAGGCGCGTGTTGCCTCGGGCGGCGATTTGGGCTTTGAGGGCGCGCCGGTCGCCAACTCAGAAGGACGCATGAAGGACCCGTTGAAACTGGGCTTCGAGGACCGCCTCAGCGCGGCGGCCGAAGCCAAGAAGGCCCTGGTGGCCAAGCTCAAGCCCAAACCCATGGTCACCGCGCCGGGATTGCCGAGCCGCGAGGAACTTCGGGAGGCGGAGCTCGCCGTGGTGCGCCAGAAGCGCGCCGAGGCCAAGGAGGTCGCCCGCCTGGCGGCCGAGGCGGCTGAACAGGCGACGCTGGAGGCCAAGCGTGGCGAGCGCAAGGAACGCAAGGCGCTCACCAAGGCCGAGCAGAAGGCCAGGCGCGACGCCAAATACGCCGCCCGCAAGGCCCGGGCGCGCTAGCGCCTTTGGGGCGTGGGGTCCGCTTCGATGGAACATCACCACCACCACGACGAGGGTCAGGCGGCGCCTTCGGAAATCGCCCTGCGGGTCAAGGCGCTGGAGTCGCTGCTGGTCGAGAAGGGGCTGGTCGATCCGGCCGCGCTCGACGCGATCATCGACACCTATGAGCACAAGGTCGGACCCAGGAACGGCGCCAAGGTGGTGGCACGGGCCTGGATCGACGACGCCTACCGACGCCGCCTCTTGATCGACGCCACCGCCGCGATCGCGGAACTCGGCTTTGGCGGTCGCCAGGGCGAGCACATGATCGCCGTGGAGAACACCTCGGACGTCCACAACCTCGTCGTCTGCACCCTATGCTCCTGCTATCCGTGGCCGGTGCTGGGCCTGCCGCCGGTCTGGTACAAGTCCTCGGCCTACCGGTCGCGGGCGGTGATCGATCCGCGTGGGCTTCTGGCCGAATTCGGACTGGCGATCGGCGAGGAAACCGCCATCCGGGTGTGGGATTCGACCGCCGAGGTGCGCTACCTGGTCATTCCCGAGCGACCGGCCGGAGCCGAAGGCCTTGGCGAAGAGGCCCTCGCCGCCCTGGTCACCCGGGATTCGATGATTGGCGTCGCCAGGCTCTCCCGTCCGTGAACGGCGTCCACGACATGGGCGGCATGCATGGACTGGGACCGGTCGCCCCGGACGCCGACGAGCCCCTGTTCCACGCGCCCTGGGAAGGCCGGGTGCTGGCCATGACCCTCGCCGTCGGGGCCTGGGGCCGGTGGAACATCGACGCCTCGCGCCACCAGCGGGAATGCATTCCCGGCCCGACCTATCTGGTCATGAGCTACTACGAGAAGTGGCTGGCGGGGCTCACCGCCCTGATCGCCCAGACCGGGCTCGCCACGCCCGCCGAGATCGAGTCCGGCCGACCGGCGGCGGGCGCGCCGAAGCTGGCGCCTCCGCTCACCGCCGATCGCGTGGCCGATGCCATGGCCAAAGGCAGTCCCTACACACGGCGGGAGGGCGCACCCCCACGGTTCGTGGTCGGAGACCAGGTGCGGGCCAGGAACATCAACCCCATCGGCCATACCCGCCTGCCCCGCTATGTTCGAGGCCGGCAAGGCGTCATCGAGCGCGACCATGGCGCCCATGTGTTTCCCGACAGCAACGCCCACGGCGCCGGCGAGGCGCCGCAGCCCCTCTACGGCGTCGCCTTCGCCGCCCGCGAGCTCTGGGGCGAGTCGGCGGCGGCGCGCGACCTCATCCACCTGGATCTCTGGGAATCCTATCTTGAACCCGCTTGAGGCGGGCGGCGCCGAGGCCGTCTTCGACGAACCCTGGCAGGCGCAGGCCTTCGCCCTGACCGTTCAGCTCCACCGCCAGGGGGCCTTCACCTGGACCGAGTGGACCCGCGCCCTGTCCGAGCAAATCGCCGCCGCCGGGCCGGATGACGGAGCCGGCTACTACGCCTCCTGGTTGGCCGCTCTGGAAGGCCTCGTCGCCACCAAAGGGCTCGCCGGACCGAACGAACTGGCGGCGCGGAAAGCCGCCTGGGACGAAGCCTGGCGCGCCACGCCCCACGGCCGGCCGGTGGAATTACCCGGCGTCCTGGTGGAGGACATCCACCGCTTGAGCCCCATGGGCGATCGTCGGCGCGGTTCGTAGCCTGTCGTCGCGCGTCCACGAGACGTTGCGAATGGCGCAGTTGGAAGGCAGATCCTCCCGCTTGGTCGATTCTCACTGGTCGGCTGCTTCAGGCGAGCGCAAGGACTGTCCGCCAGTCTGAACACGTGACGAAGAAGTCCCTCTTCGTCGTCAGTTCTTGCACGACCGCCCGCATATGTGCGGCGCCGTACACGACAGCGATCGTTCTCTCCGCCATCGGGTTGGCATCGAGTTCAGTCCCAAGCCTTTCGAGTAGGCGCTCATCGCGCGCGTGCAAGATGGCCTGGGTCAGCGCCCCGGTCTCGGGCGTGAAGGCGAGAAGCTCGGCGAGACTGGGCTGGTCCTCGCAACGCATGTCTTTCGCGAGCCTGGCTCTTGTCGAGAACCACCGTCGTCGTAGACCGACCAACGGCGCGAGGACGTAGATGACCGCACGAATCCAGATCGGAACGGCGGCCCATTCCCGTGCAAACTCTTCGCCGGTAACGTCGGCATGGACGACCCGGGCGGGTCCCACACCAATCGGAAAACGTGGCTGCACGACCAGTCCCGCCATCGCGCGAGAACCGACAAGCCATCGGTAGGACCGGGTCACCCGGAAAGTGATCGGGGAACGCACGCCCTCGATAAGGACCACATCGTGCCCGAGCGCATCCTCATATGTCGCGTCGTAAAACGCCGGCTCGCCGACATGCACCATGGGAAACAGTGTGACCCGGGTTGTAGACGTGGAACTGGCGAAGCTCATGCGAGCGGCGCGCACGCCAAACATCGACGTTTCGATGAACTGCATCTTTCGAGCGCCCCGCGCGGGATTGTGTCATCTCACACGGAAGGTCTGCAATGGGGTGGGGAACTGCCCTTGACGCACCTTCGACGAGCGGACGTTGGCTAAACCGATGGCTACGGGGCCTACCGCACCACGCCGCACGCCCGGCCGTTGGAGCTGCGTTTCGCTCAGGGTCGGCTGTAATAATGATTCGCTCTCCCACCACCGCATCCCGGACGGAGCGTAGCAAAGCGGAGCGGAGATCCGGGAACCAGGAGACCGGGCGCCACGCCGGCGTCGGCCAAGGCCTGCGCCGAGCCACCTGGGTCCCGGCTCTCCAGCCCGCGAGAGCGCGCTTGCGGCCGGGATGACGAAGGTAGGGGGTTTCTCGTCAGGCGCCACCCACCCTTAGTTCACCGCGTCGAGGCGGCTGATCACCGCCTTTTCCGCCCAGTGGCTGGAGACATTGTTGCGGAAATGGGTCGGCCGCTCGGGCAGGGCGTCGGTCTCCAGCCACAGGCGCTTCAAGTGGCGGATGCGGCCGGTGGCGCGGTCGTCCTGGTACGGCGTGCGGCCGTGCAGAACGTGATAGTTGTTGATGAACTGCATGTCGCCCGGCTGGAAATCCATCAGCACGCTGAACGCGCCGCTCTCGGCCCGGTCGTGCAGCCACGCCAGGGCCTCGCGCGCCTTGTCGGTCAGGCGTGGGGCGTCGGGGTGCCTTTGCGAGGCCAGGATGTAGCTGCCGATCAGGCGGATGAACAGCCGGCCGTTCAGCTGCGTGAACACCGGCAGCTCATACCAGCCTCTTCGCCCCGGGGCCTGTTCGCCGCGCATGTCGTAGGGCTGCGGCTTGTAGAGTTCGGCGGCGAGATCGGGGCGTTCGCGGACCATGGCGTTGTGCAGGGCCACCGAATTGCACACCGCCGAGAGGCCGCCGCTGGCCCCGGTTTTGAGGCACATGAGGCCGACGAGGTCCGAGCCGTCGCAGTGGAATTCCAGGCCGATTTGCCCCAGCTCGTTGCCGCGCGCGGTGGGATCGCCGGGAAGCTTGCCCTGGTCGGTGACATCGCCCAGCAGATGACCGTGATGGTTCTGCGGCCACGGCCGGCCCAGATGCGCGCCGATTCCCCAATAGGCCAGGCACATCTCGTCGTTGCCGAGCCGCTCGCGCGGCAGGCCCCGGATGACCGCGAAGCCGCGTCCGTCGATCAGCTCGCGCTCGATCGCCTTCAGGCGGCGCTCCAGCGTCGGCAAGGGAAAGTCGTCCTTGCCGATCTGACGCAGGTCGGCCGACCGCGCCCCGGCATGCGCCACCGCCGCTTCGATCTCGGCGACCTCGAGGGGCGTGAGAACTTCGGTCCAGGCGGCCGCATCGGCCACATCCTCGGCGCGCCATTCGCAGCCGGTTTCCAGAATTTGAGGGGTCATGATCTCGAGCCTCGAGGGGTCAGTTCAGGGCCGGCGCCGCCCTGGCGCCGCGCAGGAGCCGTCCGGGAAGCGCGCCGGTCGCCTCGCCGTCGCGGTAGGTGATCTCGCCGCCGACGATCGAGGCCGCGTAGCCGCTGGCCCGCTGGACCAGGCGCCGGCCGCCGGCCGGCAGATCATGGGCGACCCGGGGCGCGTGCAGAGCGAGGTTCTGGTGATCGATGACGTTGAGATCGGCGCGATAGCCGGGAGCGATCAGGCCGCGATCATGGAGGCCGACGGTGGCGGCGGTGTCCCGTGTCTGCATGCGGATCACCGCCTCCAGAGGCAGGGTCGGCCCACGGGTGCGGTCGCGGGTCCAGTGGGTGAGCAGGGTGGTCGGAAAGCTGCCGTCGCAGATCATCCCCACGTGGGCGCCGCCGTCGGAGAGCCCCGGCACGGTGTCGGCGTGGATGAGCATGGTCCGGGCGGGGTCGAGCGAGCCCTCGGCGTAGTTGAGGAAGGGGACATAGAGCATCCCCGTGCCGCCGTGCTCCAGCATGTGGTCGAGGGCCACGGCCTCGGGATGCACGCCGCGCGCCGCGGCCTGGGCGGCGACGGTGGTGTCGGGGGTCGGCTCGTAGTCGGGATCGCCGGCCATCAGGTGCATACGGCCCCAGGCGCTCCCGAAGCCGCGCACGCCGCCTTCCGGCGGCTCGGCGAACAGGCGCTCGCGGAAGGCCGGCTCGCGCAGGCGCGCGATCCGCGCGTCCAGCGGCAGGGCGGCGATCTCGCGATACGCCGGATAGTGGGTGAACGGATTGACCGTCAGTTCCAGGCCGAGCAGCACGCCCACGGGGCGCGGCGCCACCTGCGCCTTCATCGGCAGGCCGGCGGCGACGGCGTCTTCCAGGGCGCCCAGCAGGCGCTTGTAGCCTTGGGGATCGAGCGGGCTCTGCACCAGGCTGAAGGAGAGCGGACGCCCGGACCTCTCGACGATCCGCCGCAGCATGGCGAATTCGGCGTCCGGATCGGCGAAGTCGGAGACCACCTGCAGCACGCCCTTGCCGGCGGCGGCCAAGCCCATGGCGATGCCGGTCAACTCGTCCTCTCCGGCCGTCAGCGTCGGGGTCGGCTGGCCGTCGCTGGTGCGGTGATTGAGCGTGCGCGAGGTGGAAAAGCCAAGGGCGCCCTGGTTGGCCGCCTCTTCCGCCAGCCTGGCCATGGCGGCGATGTCCTCGCCGCTGGCCGCCTCGCGGTTGGCGCCCCGCTCGCCCATCACGAATACCCGCAGCGCGGCGTGGGGAAGCTGGCTGCCGATATCGACATCGAACCGCCGCTCGGCCAGCGCGCCCAGATAGTCCGGATAACTCTTCCAGTTCCACCGCAGGCCCCGGGTGAGGACCGGAAAGGGAATGTCCTCGACCCCTTCCATGAGCCGGATCAGGCGGTCGTGATCCTCGCCCCGGCAGGGCGCGAAGCCGACCCCGCAGTTGCCCATGACCACGGTGGTGACGCCATGCCAGGACGACGGCTGCATATGCGTATCCCAGGTCGCCTGGCCGTCGTAGTGGGTATGGATATCGACGAAGCCGGGGGTGACGATCTTGCCTCGGGCGTCGATCTCCTCGGCGCCGGCGCCGGTGATTTCGCCGACCTGGGCGATGAGGCCGTCCTTCACCGCCACGTCGCCCTCGAACGGCGCGCCGCCCGAACCATCGACCACCCGCCCGCCCCGGATCACCAGATCGTAAGCCCGTTCCATGGCCGTCTTCCGTCGCGCCTTTCGCTGGTCACATTGTGCGCCCCAGCGGTGGGGGGGCGTCAAGGACGAAGGCGTGAGAGGCGGTCTTGCAATTGTACGAAACGTTGTACATATCTTGCGCAAGGAGACCAAGATGGACGTGCTCACCTATTCCGACACGCGAGCGAAACTAAAGGAGGTTATGGACCGGGTGGTCGAGGATCGGGCGCCCGTGATCGTGACGCGCAAACGCGGCGAGGCGGTGGTCATGGTTTCCCTGGCCGATTGGACGGCAATGGAGGAGACGCTCCATCTGGTGTCGAGTCCCGCCAATGCCCGGCGCCTTGCCGAGGCGATCGGTCAACTCGAAGAGGGCGCCGGCGCCGCGCGGGAACTGATCGAGGCGTGAGACTCGTTTTCGCCGATCGCGCCTGGGAGGATTATCTCCACTGGCAGGCAACCGATCCGAACACCCTCGAGCGCGTGAACGGCCTGATCAAGGACTGTATGCGCGCGCCGTTCACCGGCATCGGCAAGCCCGAACCTCTGCGCGGCGAACTCCAGCGATGGTGGTCGCGCCGCATCACGCTGGCAGATCGCCTGGTCTATCGGGTGACCGGCAAAGGCGCCGCCCAGCAACTGGAGATCGCGCAGTGCCGGTTTCACTATTGAACGGCGCCGGCTTCCGACGGCGCGGAACAAGCCCACTTACAAAGGCGCGCCGGCGGCATAGGGTTCGCCCTGATCGGGCCGATCGCAAACCCACATCGAGGACGCCATGAACACGAGCGCGGGAGATTACGACGCCAGCCGCTACCGGCGCGCCGGACGCGGCCGGATCTATGACTCGATCCTGGACACCGTCGGCGACACGCCACTGGTTCGCCTGCCCCGGCTGACCGCCAGGCTGAAACCCAAGGGGGAAGTCGTCGCCAAGCTGGAGTTCTTCAATCCCCTGGCCTCGGTCAAGGACCGCATTGGCGTGGCCATGATCGAGGCCCTGGAAGCCGAGGGCCTGATCGGCGAGGGCGCGACGATCATCGAGCCGACCAGCGGCAACACCGGCATCGCGCTGGCCTTCGTGGCGGCGGCCAAGGGTCTGAAGCTGATCCTGGTGATGCCCGAGAGCATGTCGATCGAGCGGCGCAAGATGCTGCTGATCCTGGGTGCGCGGCTGGAGCTCACGCCGGCGGAGAAGGGGATGATGGGCGCGGTCGCCCGGGCGCGGGAATTGCTGGCGGAAATCCCCGGCTCGGTGATGCCGCAGCAGTTCGAGAACCCGGCCAATCCGCAGGTCCACCGGGTGTCCACCGCCGAGGAGATCTGGAACGACACCGCCGGGCGGGTGGACGTGGTCGTCTCCGGGGTCGGCACCGGCGGCACGATCACCGGCGTCGGCCAGGTGCTGAAGAGCCGCAAACCCTCGGTGCGGATGGTGGCGGTCGAACCCACCGGCTCGCCGGTGCTCTCCGGCGGCCAGCCGGGGCCGCACAAGATCCAGGGGCTCGGTGGCGGCTTCGTGCCGGCGATCCTCGATCGCGGGGTGATGGATGAAATCATCCTGGTGTCCAACGAGGATTCCTTCGACATGGCCCGGATGTGCGCCCGCGTGGAGGGAATCCCCGTGGGCGTCTCGTCCGGCGCGGCGCTCACCGCCGCCTTCGACGTCGCGGCGCGCACCGAGATGGCCGGCAAGCTGATCGTCGCCATCATCCCGAGCTTCGCCGAACGCTACCTCTCGACCGCCCTCTTCGACGGCCTGTGACCGACGTCTATGGCCCGGAGAAGCGCTCCGCCGTGATGCGGCGGGTGAAGGGGCGTGGGACCGGACCCGAAGTCGCCGTGCGGCGCCTGATCTGGTCACTGGGCGGGCGCTATCGCCTCAACCGTTCCGACCTGCCGGGAAAGCCCGACATCGTGCTGGCGGGCCGGCGGCTGGCGATCTTCGTCCACGGCTGCTTCTGGCACGGCCACGACTGCCCCCGCGGCGCCCGCGTCCCCAAGGCCAACCGGACATACTGGGAGGCCAAGATCGGCCGCAACCGGGTCCGGGACGTCTCCGCCCGCGCCGCGCTGGAGGCCGCGGACTGGCGGGTGGAGACCGTCTGGGAGTGCGAGCTGGGGGATGCGGCGGCTCTGGCCGCCCGAGCGGCGAGTTGGCTCGCCGGCTAGAGGCCTCGCGCCACCCAGCGGGCGCGGAGGCGCGGCGCCGAGCCGGTGTGGAACCGGCCGGGCGCTGACGGGCCTACTGCGTGAAGGCGAGTTGGCGATAGACTTCCGAGCCCAGAATCTTCCGCCTGGCCTCCCGCTGCATCGCCATCTCGTGGGCTTTGTCGAGTGATCCGTACTGCGTCGCGGCCGACCTCTCGGCGTCGGCCAGCGGGCGATCGAACGCCGCCAGGTTCTTGAACACGACGACGAGTACGAGGTTGGCTTCGCCCGGCCTGGGATCGAGAGGCTGTTCGATCCCGTAGCTCAATATCGCGCCCGCGCGTTTGCCGTCCTCCATGGATTTGCGCCAGCCGCCGGCGAGATCCTGCATGTAGGCGTTGAGCTGGCCTGGTTTCACCTCGACCTGGGTGACCTGGGTGACCGTCCCGAAATCGTAGTTCCGCGGCGCGACCTGGGCCGTGACGCCCGTGGCGCTCAGAGCAAGCAAGCTAATCGCGGCCGCGATCATGGCCAGGCGATGATTCATGGAGCCCTCCTCCCAAGAGTCTGTTCGCGATTGAACGGCGGCATTGACGCACAAACGGATTTCGCCAGCAAGCGGCAAACCCGATCTCATCTTCACCGGACCCACCACAAGACCCGATCACCTCGGTCGAGTTGCTGAAGAAGCGTGGCCATCACCCTTGGCAAGCGGCCGGCCAAGGTGGACTGTCGCCGGCGGCCCGATCTCGGCGGCCTGGCGGGACACCACGCGCATGAAAGACCTGGCGGGAAAGACGGCGTTCGTGACCGGCGCGGCGTCGGGCATCGGCCTGGGGATCGCCACCGCGCTCGCCCAGGCGGGAATGAAGGTGATGCTCTGCGACATCGAGCAAGCGGCGCTGGACAAGGCGGTGGAAGGTCTGAAGCTCACCAACGCCGACGTCGAAGGCGTGACGGCGGACGTCTCGCTGAAGGCCGAGCTCGAGGCGGCGGCGGTGGCGACGAGCGCCCGCTATGGCAAGGTTCATGTGCTGGTCAACAACGCCGGCGTGGGCGGCGGCGGCCCGTATGGCGCGTGGACCGACGCGGCCTGGACCTGGACGATCGGGGTCAATCTGATGGCGGTGATCTGGGGAATCGAGATCTTCGGGCCGCTGATCGAGGCGCACGGCGAGGGTGGCCAGATCGTCTCCACCGCCTCGATCGCGGGGCTGATTTCCGGGGGTAGCGGCCCCTACAACGTGACCAAGTACGGCGTCGTGGCGCTTTCCGAGGGCCTGCGGGCCGAACTCGCGCCGCGCGGGATCGGCGTCTCGGTGCTGTGTCCGGGCTTCATCCGTACCCGGATCGTGGATTCGGCCCGCAATCTGCCCGGGCGCTTCGAGGGCGCCGCCGGGGCCATGCCGGCCACCGGGCCGTCGGCGGAATTCGTCAACCTGATCCGCGAGCGCGTCGCCCACGGCATCGACCCGGCCTATGTCGGCGAACTCGTCCGCGAAGGCGTCGAGGGCGACTGGCCGTACATCTTCACCGACCTGGAATTCGAACCCCTGGTCGAGGCCCGCTTCGCCGGGATCCGCCAGGGCTTCGATCGGATCCGGGGGCGCGAGCCGCGGCGGTGAAACGCGGCCTTTCGTCTGCGTCCACATGATGACGGATCACCACCATTTCCGTCGTCGCCGGGCGCCGCCAAGGCAGGGTTCGCGCTCCTGGATGGCCGGGACTCATGCCAACGGCCCCTAAAGGGAACCCACTTGGACCGCTGGCGTCCTCCCCGGCGGCCGACGGAACGTCGGCGGCCTTTCGTCGATGCAGAGGCGGGCGCGCGCCGCGAGACATAGGACACGGCCGGCTCGCGCCGGCTGCCGGCGAGCGCCGGCGGTTCGAGCAGGCTATGGCCAAGGCCGGTTGGTATTCCGTCCGGCCATGACGGTCTGTTGGAGAGCGGTTCAGATCCCCTGAGCGAGCCAGAGGCTGATCCCCCGTCACGCCCCGCCGAGCAGCGCCTCGAAGGTGACCGTGGCGCGCTCGATGAAGGCGTCGCGTTCGCGCCCCGCGAGGGCCTCGCCGCGGATCAGGCGTTCGACCAGGAAGCCGATGAAGATCGCCGCCAGGGCGCGGGCGCGGGCCGGGGCGTCGTCGCCGCCCAGCCAGTCACGGATCGGTCCCAGGAAGCGCTCCTGGACGGCGAGGTTCAGCAGTGGCGCGGTGGTCGGCGAGGCGGCGGCGCGCAGCAGGAACTGGAAGCGGTGGGTGCGCGCCTCGTCGCCCGAAGCGGCGCCGGCCATCATCGTGGCGACATCGCGGGCGAATGTCGCCCGGCGCCACTCCCTCAGCCGGTCGGGATCGAACGAGGCCTTCAGCGCCTCGGTGAACAGGGCTTCCTTGCCGCCGAAGTAGCGCTTGATCAGGGCGACGTCGGCGCCGGCCGCCGCGGCGATGTCGCGCAGGGCCGCGCGGTCGTAGCCCAGGCGGGCGAATTGCGCCTTGGCGGCCTCGAGGATCGCGGCTCTGGTCGCTCCCGCGTCGCGCCTGCGCGGGATGACGCGGTCGCGGTCGAGGATCGCGACGGCGGTCATGCCCGGGCGGGGATCACCACGGGCATGGTCTCATAGCCATGGATGAACGACGAATGGGTGCGGGTGGGCTCGCCGACCAGCTCGATTCTGGGGAAACGCTTGAGGATCTCTTCCCAGATGATGGTCAGCTGCATCTCGGCGACGCGGTTGCCCACGCAGCGATGGATGCCGAAGCCGAACGACAGGTGGTGGCGTGGACGGGCGCGGTCGATGATGAAGGCGTCGGGATCGTCGATCACGCTCTCGTCGCGATTGCCGGAGAGGTACCACATCACCACCCGCTCGCCCTTGCGGATGGTCTTGCCGCCGATCTCGATGTCGCGCGTCGCCACCCGGCTCATGTGGGCCAGCGGCGTCTGCCAGCGAATGGTTTCGGAGACCATGGCGGGGATCCGCCCCGGGTCCGCGCGCAGCTTGTCGTACTCCCCCGGATTCTTGTTGAGGGCGTAGACGCTTCCCGAAATGGTGTTTCGGGTGGTGTCGTTGCCGCCGATGATCAGCAGCACCACGGTGCCCTGATACTGATCCGGCGACATGGTCCGGGTGTCGGGATTGTGGGTCAGCATCGAGATCAGGTCGATGCCGGGCGGCGCGTCGATCCGCTGGTTCCACAGTTCCTGGAAGGCGCCGAAGCATTCCACGATCGCCTCGGCCTTCTGGCCCCAGCTGGTCACCGGCCCATGGCCCGGCATGTTGGTGAACATGTCCGACCACCAGGTGAGCTTGCGGCGGTCCTCGAAGGGAAAGTCGAAGAGGGTGGCCAGCGTCATCGCGGTCAGTTCCTTCGACACCCTGTCGACCCAGTCGAACGCCTCACCGATCGGCAGGCTGTCGAGGATCTGGCCGGCGCGCTCGCGGACCACCGGCGCCATGCTGGCGATATTGGCCGGCGCCACGGTCGGGCTGACCGCCTTGCGGTGCACGCCGTGCTCGGGCTCGTCCATGGTGATGAAGCCGGCCCCGCCGCGCCGACGTTCCCGGCCCATGGCGGCCAGGGCCTTGTCCTGCTCGGCCATGGCTTGGAGGTTCGGAAGCCCGATGCCGTCGGCCGAGGAGAAGGCGCCGTGGTCGGTGTCCACGGCCATGATGTCGTCCCAGCGGGTGATCGACCAGTAAGGGCCGAACTCGCTCTCGGCCGTGAAGTGGACCGGATCCTCGCGCCGCAGCCGCGCGAAATAGGGCAGGACCGTATCGGCCTGGAATCGGTCGGCCCTGGCGGGATTGATCAGCGCCAGCGGCACGCTCGCGGCCTCGTCGGCTTGCCGATCGGATTCGATCCTGACCGCGATGTTCATGGCCGCTTCCCTGCTCTCGCCGGCCGCGTTTCGGCCGCGTGGGCGATGAGCTTCCGCCCAAGCCCGGGCCATGTCAATCGCTGTTGACTTGCCGGTCTCGGAACGGATCGGCGGCGAACACGCCCAAGATCTCGAAGTGGTCGCAGAAGAACGACAGCTCCTCGAAGGCGCGGGTGAGCGAGGCGTCTTCCGGCCGGCCATCGACCTCGGCGTAGAAGAACGTCGCCGTGAAGGCGCCGTTCTCCATGTAGCTCTCCAGCTTGGTCATGTTGACCCCGTTGGTGGCGAAGCCGCCCATGGCCTTGTAGAGCGCCGCCGGCAGGTTGCGGACCCGGAAGGCGAAACTGGTGACGCACGGCAGCTCGGGGGCGGGCCGGCGCGGCTCCGGGTCGGCCGACATGACCAGGAACCGCGTGGTGTTGTGCGCCTCGTCCTCGATGTCGCGCATGACGATGGTCAGGCCATGGAGTTCGGCCGCCAGGGCCGGGGCGATGGCGGCGCGCGCGGGATCGGGCGCCGCGGCCAGCGCCCGGGCCGAGGCGGCGGTGTCGCCGGCCGCCTCGATGGCGACACCCAGCCGGCGCAACACCTTGCGGCACTGGGCCGCCGCGAACGGCATGCTGATCACCGCGCGGACGTCCTCCAGCCGCGTTCCCGGATTGACCATCAGCTGGAAGTGGATCGGCTTGAACAGCTCGCCGATGATTCTCAGGCCCGAGGACGGCAGCAGATGGTGGACGTCGGCCACCCGGCCGGCGATCGAGTTCTCCACCGGGATCATGGCCAGCTGGCAGTCGCCGGACTTGACCGCGTCGAAGGCGTCCTCGAAGGCCACATGCGGGACCGGATCGTGGTCCGGGAACCATGCCCGGCAGGCCTCGTCGCTGTTGGCTCCGGGCTCCCCCTGGAAGGCGATGCGCGGTCGGCCGGTCATGGGTTTTTCTCGGCGAAGGCGCGCGCGGCGGCGAGGTCGGCCGGCGTATCCACCGACATCGGCGCGGCCGGCGCCACCGCCGCCCAGATCGTGAGGCCGATCTCCAGGGCGCGCAGCTGCTCGAGCCTCTCGCGGCGCTCCAGCGGCGAGGGCGGCGCGGCGTGGAAGCGCTCGAGCGCCTCGCGACGATAGCCATAGATCCCGATGTGCCGCCACACCGGGCCGGGGCCATGGAGGGTCGAACGGGTGAAATAGAGGGCGCGCCCGCCTCGTCCGCCGGGCGCCAGGGCGATCACCGCCTTGACCACGTCCGGGTTAGTCCGATCCTCCGGTCCGCTCTCGGCCGCGACCAGGGTGGCGATGTCACAGGCCGGCCCGGCGGCCAGCGGCGCCACGCAGGCGGCGATCAGCGCCGGGTCCACGAACGGCATGTCGCCCTGGAAGTTGACCACCGTCTCGAACCGGCGATCCGGGTCGAGTTGCGCCAGGGCGGCGAGGATGCGGTCGGAGCCGGAGGCCAGGGCCGGGTCGGTCATCACCGCCTCGCCGCCGGTCCGGCGCACCGCTTCGACGATCTCCGGGTCGCCTGCCGCGACCACCACCCGGCCGACGCCGGCGCCCTCCGCCTGGCGCAGCACGCGCACGATCATCGGCGTTCCGGCGATGTCCGCCAGAGGCTTTCCGGGCAGGCGCCGGGCGGCCATGCGGGCCGGAATGAGGACGATGGCGGTCATGGTTGCGCGAGCGCCGGTAGCGTGTAAGAGACCGCGAAGCAACACGGGGCGGGGTCGCGGGCCGGCGTCCCCCGCAACCGCGATGCGCTTCCCCAGGGGCCTGGAACCACGATGAGCGAGCTTGCCGGCAACAAGGTCATCGGCGCCGCCCTGGCCACCGCCTTCGTCGTCGCCAGCCTCGCCGTGGTCATCCCCATGGTGTTCCAGAAGACCCCGCCGGCCCACCCCGGCTACGCCATCGCCGTGGCCCCCGATCTGGCCGGGGGCGCCCCCGAGGCGCCGGACGTGCCGCCGGACTGGGGAACCGTGCTGGCGACCGCCGACGTCGCCGCCGGCGAAGCCAAGACCGCCGCCTGCAAGTCCTGCCACAACTTCGACGCCGCCGGGACCAACGGCATCGGTCCGGGCCTCTTCGGCGTGATCGGGCGCAAGCCCGGCAGCCATCCGGGCTTCGCCTATTCGCCGGCGATGATCGCGTTCGGGGCCAAGCAGCCGATCTGGGACTTCCAGCACGTCTATGAGTTCATAAAGGGACCGCAGGCCTACATTTCCGGCACCAAGATGACCTTCATCGGACTGAAGGTCCCTCAGGACCGGATCAATGTGATCGCCTATCTGCACACATTGGGCTCGACCCTGCCCATT
>DASRLN010000111.1:0-17511 GCA_035648435.1 Caulobacteraceae bacterium | reverse complement strand
GCGGCGCGCCGGACGATCGAAGAGGCACAGATCATCCGGCTGTCGCTGGCCGCCCAGGAACAGATCGCGGCCCTCATACTCGATCCGCCGGCGCCGGGACCAGCACTCGGGAGGGCCTTCGACGCCCACCGCGCGCTGATCGGCGAGACCTGATTGACCCCCTACCGGCTCGAGCGACTCGCCAACCACGATCGCAACGCCTTCGCCAGCGGCTCGGACGCCCTCGATCGGTATTTCACGCAGCAGGCATCCCAGGACGTCCGGCGGCGGATCGCATCCTGTTTCGTCGCCGTCAGCCGGGAAGGTGCGGTCGCCGGCTACTACACGCTCGCCGCCACCGCCTTGGCATTGACCGCCCTGCCGCCGGCGCGCGCCCGGAAACTGCCCCGCTATCCGATCATCCCGGCCACCCTGCTTGGACGTCTGGCCGTCGCGACACCGCACCAGGGCAAGCGACTGGGCGCGGCGCTGGTGGCCGACGCCCTGTTGCGTTCGACCCGTTCCGAGATCGCCGCCTATGCCCTGGTGGTCGAGGCCAAGGACGAGGCGGCGGCGCGCTTCTATCGCCATCTGGAGTTCGAGCCGCTGGCCGGCGATTCAAGGCGTTTGATCCGCATCCTCTAGTGGCGCGACATTCGGTCGGCGCGGGCGTCAGCCGGCCGCCACCACCCTCTGTTCGATGGCCCCGAAGATCGAGCGACGGGCGCCGTCGCGCATCTCGATGCGCACGGTGTCGCCGGGCATGAGGAAAGGCGTCTTGGGCGCGCCGGTGGCGAGGGTCTCGACCGTGCGCAGCTCGGCGATGCAGGAGTAGCCGGCCCCGCCTTCGGCGATCGGCTTGCCGGGGCCGCCGGCGGCGTCGCGGTTGGAGACCGTGCCCGAGCCGACGATCGAGCCGGCGCAGAGGGTCCGGGTCCTGGCGGCGTGGGCGATCAGGGTCCCGAAGTCGAAGGTCATGTCGGTCCCGGCGTCGGCGCGGCCGAAGGGGCGGCCGTTCAGCTCGACCTCGAGCGCGCCGGAGAGCTTGCCGCCGGTCCAGGCGGCGCCCAGTTCGTCCGCCGTCACGGCCACGGGCGAGAACGCCGAGGCCGGCTTGGACTGGAAAAAGCCGAACGACTTGGCCAGTTCGCCGGGGATCAGGCCCCGCAGGGAGACGTCGTTGACCAGCATCACCAGCCGGACGACGGCCAGGGCCTCGGCGGCGGTCGCGCCTTGGCGCACATCGCCGGTGATCACCGCGACCTCGGCTTCGAGATCGCAGCCCCAGGCCGGATCGGGAAGCGGAATGTCGTCGCGGGGGCCGAGGAAGCCGTCCGAGCCGCCCTGATACATCAGGGGATCGGTCCAGAAGCTGGCCGGCAATTCCGCGCCCCGCGCCTGGCGGACCAGGGCGACGTGGTTCACATAGGCCGAGCCGTCGGCCCACTGGTAGGCGCGCGGCAGCGGACTGGCCGCTTCGTGCTCATGGAAGCGCGCCAGTGGCACGGCGCCATGCTCGACGCTCTCGGCGAGGCCACGCAGCAGCGGCTCGCAGCGCTCCCAGTCGTCGAGGGCGGCCTGGAGGGTCGGCGCGATGGTCTCGGCCGACGCGCACCAGGCGAGATCCCGCGACACCACCACGAGCCGGCCGTCGCGCCCGCCCTTCAGGGACGCGAGCTTCACGCGCCGGTCTTCCAGCTGTCCACATAGGCGCCGTTCTCGACCGCGGCGGCGCCGTCGCCGACGTCGAGGGGGTCGCGGGCGTCGATCATCACGGCGTATTCGTCGGTGACCGCCTTGGGCTGGACGAGCATGTTCTTCAGCGCCTTGGGGTGGGGGCCGTGGGTGAAGCCGCTGGGATGAAAGGTCATCATTCCGGCCTCGATGTTGTCGCGGCTGAAGAAGTCGCCGGCGTGGTAGAACAGCACCTCGTCGAAATCATCGTTGTTGTGGAAGAACGGCACCTTCAGCGCGCCGGGATCGGTCTCGAAGGGCCGGGGCGCGAAGGTGCAGACGACGAACCTGTCGGCGGCGAAGGTGGTGTGGACGCTGGGCGGCAGATGATAGCGGTGGCTGGCGACGGGCCGGATCGAGCGCACGTTGAGTCGCACCGGCGCGAGGTCGCCGTGCCAGCCCACGGCGTCGAGCGGGTTGTAGGTGAAGGTCACGCGGGAGACCGCGCCGCGCTTTTTGATCTCGACGGCGAATTCGCCTGTCTCGTCCTGGTGGGCGCGGAACGCATCGTCCATAGCCGGCGTATCGAGCATGGCCGGATCGAACACCGCGTGGGGTCCCAGCATGCCCTTGTCCGGCAGGGTGAAGTGGCCGTTGGTGGCCTCGATCATCAGCATCGAGGCGGCGCCCGCCGGCGCCATCCGCCACATCGTTCCGCGCGGCAGATAGAGGTAGTCGCCAGCCTCGAAAGCGATGTGGCCGTAGTCGCAGAACAGGTCTCCCCGCCCCTCGTGGACGAAGATGAGCTGGTCGCCGTCGGCGTTGCGGGCCAGGGCCGGCATGGGCGACGCGAGCTTCCAGAAGCGGATATCGACATGGGCGTTGGAGAGCACCCTGGCGGCGCTCCAGGGAGAGGCCTCGGCCTCGTTCAGCGCCGCCAGATCGAAGGCGCGGGGCCGCAGGGGTCCCTCGAAGCTCGTCCATCCGGTCGGCGGGCGCCGATGATGGAAGAAGGCGGCGGGTCCGAAGAATCCCTCCTTGGAGACCTCGCGCTCGTAAGTTCCCTCCGGCATATCGGCGTGGGCCTGCCGCGAATGCACGCCCTGCCCGCCCCGGACGGGAATCCAGTTGCGACTAGCCACCTCAATCGGCCTTGGCGGGCAGCACGCCGCGGCGGATCTGATCGAGTTCGATGGATTCGAACAGGGCCTTGAAGTTGCCCTCGCCGAAGCCTTCGTTGCCCTTGCGCTGAATTAGTTCGAAGAAGATCGGTCCGATCATGTTCTCGGTGAAGATCTGCATCAAGAGGCCCTGGCCCTCGGTCGGCGCGCCGTCGAGGAGAATGCGGTCGGCGCGCAGACGCTGCAGGCTTTCGCCGTGGCCCGGCACCCGCGCCTCGAGCTGCTCGTAATAGGTTTCGGGACTGTCCTGGAATTTCACGCCCCGCTCGCGCATGGTTTCGACCGCGGCGAAGATGTCGCCGGTCCCCAGGGCGACATGCTGGATGCCCTCGCCGCGATAGTCCTTGAGGAACTCCTCGATCTGGGAATGCTCGTCCTGGCTCTCGTTGAGCGGGATGCGGATCTTGCCGCAGGGGCTGGTCATGGCCTTGGAGATGAGGCCCGTCTGCTGGCCCTCGATGTCGAAGTAGCGGATCTCGCGGAAGTTGAAGATGCGCTCATAGAATTCCGCCCACCGCCCCATCCGGCCGCGATGGACGTTGTGGGTCAGGTGGTCGAGGTAGGTGAGGCCGGCGCCGGCCACCGTCCGGGGCGCGCCCTCGATGGGGACGAAATCGACGTCGTAGATCGCCTTGGCCCCATAGCGATCGACGAGGTAGAGGTTCGAGCCGCCGATCCCCTCGATGGCCGGGATGTTCAGCTCCATCGGGCCGACGAGGCCGGTGACCGGCTTGGCGCCGCGCTCCACCGCCAGTTTCAGCGCCCTGGCCGCGTCCTTGACCCGGAAGGCCATGGCGTTGGCCGAGGGGCCGTGTTCGGCGCGGAAGGCGGCGCCCTGGCCGACCGGCTCCATGTTGAGAATGAAGTTGATGTCGCCCTGGGCGAAGCGCAGCACGTTCTTGGAGCGATGGCGCGAGACGGCGGAAAAGCCCATCAGCTCGAAGAGGCCCTTGAGCCGTTCCGGCTGCGGCGAGGTGAACTCGACGAACTCGAAACCGTCGGTGCCGAGAGGATTGTCGAACAGGTCGGTATCGACTTCCGCCGGGGCATTCATGGCGCGGGTCTCCTTGTTGCCTGGCGCCATGGTATTGTCTCGAAGCGCTTTGCGGAAGACCGCGGCGATCCCTAAACACGGCGGATCGCCGACGCACCCGCGCGACCGCGCGCCCTGGAACCCGCAGCATGCCCCGACGCCTCTACGATTGGGTCATGCGGCTGTCGGCCTCGCCCCGCGCCCCGTTCGCCCTGGCGGCCATCGCCTTCGCGGAGAGTTCGTTCTTTCCCGTGCCCCCGGATGTCCTCCTGGCCCCCATGATCCTGGCGCGGCCCGGGCGGGTCTGGGGATACGCGGCGATCTGCGCCGGCGGATCGGTGATCGGCGGCCTGCTGGGCTACGCCATCGGCTACCAGCTGGCCCCGGTCGGCCATTGGATCCTCAGCGTCACCGGGCACCCCGGCGGCGACGCGCCGCTGCGCGCGGCGTTCGCGAAGTGGGGCGTCGGCGTGATCCTGCTGCAGGGCCTGCTGCCCATTCCCTACAAGCTGCTGACCATCACCTCGGGCCTGGCGCACTTCACGCTGTGGAAGTTCGTCGGCGCCTCGATCATCGTCAGGAGCGCGCGCTTCTTCGGCGTCGCGGCCCTGGTGCGGCGTTTCGGACCGGCGGCGCTGCCGATGATCGAGCGGCGGCTGGTGTGGGTGGCCGGCGGCCTCGCCCTGCTCCTGGTGCTGGTGGTGGCGGCCACGCGGCTCTTACCCTGACCGCCGATTTCCGGCATAGCGGCGCGGTGACCCGGCTCATGCGGCATTGGCCCCTGGCGGCCTTTCTGGCTTCCGCCGCCATGCTCGCCATCGCCCACGCCTTCGAGACCTTCGGCGGCCTCGCCCCCTGCACGCTGTGTCTGAAGCAGCGGGAAGCCTACTGGCTGGCGCTGGCGGTCGCGGCCGTGGGCGTGTTGCTGGGGTTCACGAAATGGCGCGAGGCGTCGCGGCGCGTCGTCAGCGCCGGGCTGCTGGCGGCCTTCCTCTACGGAGCGGGTTGGGCCGCCTATCACGCCGGCGCAGAGTGGAAATGGTGGCCGGGACCGGCCTCGTGCAGCGGCGGGGCCAGCCACGTCAGCGCGGCCGACCTCGCCTCCCTCTTGAAGGGAAGCGGCCATTTCGCCCTGCCGGCCTGCGACAAGGCCGCCTGGGTGTTCCTCGGCCTTTCCATGGCCGGATGGAATTTCCTGATTTCCCTGGGATTGGCGGGGGCCAGCGCCGCCGCCGCCCTGCGCAAGCCGGGGCCATGAACCAGCGCCCGGTCCCGCCGCGCCCCGGGCGGCATGCCGAGGCCGTCCGCCTGGCGGAGATCCTGCGCGTCGATCACGCCGGCGAACTGGGCGCCGTGCACATCTATCGCGGCCAGCGGGCGGTGCTCGCCAACGCCGCCGACCGAGGCCGGATCGACGGACAACTGGCCGAGATGGAACGCCAGGAGTCCGCTCATCTGGCCCGCTTCGACGCCCTGCTGACCGAGCAGCGGGTCAGACCAACCGCCCTCGCGCCCCTGTGGCGGGCGGCCGGATTCGCCCTCGGCGCCGCGACCGCCCTGATCGGCGAGAAGGCGGCGCACGCCTGCACCGAAGCCGTGGAGACCGTCATCGAGGCTCACTATCAGGCCCAGATCGAGGAACTGGCCGATCGCCGGCCTGGCCTCGCCGCTGAACTCGCCGGCTTCCGTGAGGAGGAACTGGCCCATCGCGATCTGGCGGTGGCCGAAGGGGCTAGGCAAGCGCCCGGCTACCGGCTGCTCGGCGCGGTGATCAGGACGGGATGCCGGGCGGCGATACGACTTTCCGAGAAGGTTTGACCACGTCGCCATCGATGCAAGGGGGAGAGAGGATGGATATCGACGCCATGCGGCGCGGCGCCGAGACGCCGGTCGAAGCCGGCGAGGCCGATCTCGACGCCGTCGCGGCGGACCTCGCCGACGCCTTCACCGGTGATGTGATGTTCGACTGGTTCCTGCGCGCCGACGCTCGCCGGGCCGAGGCCAATCTGCGGTTCTTCAAGATGGTCATCAGGATGGCCGCCAGGGACGGCGCCCGCATCGAGCGGCCCGCCGTCGGGGGCGGAGCGGCGGTATGGATGCCCTTCGAGGCGCTGGGGCGGGTATCGACGATCGACGAACTGCGCGCCCTGCCCACCCTCTTGTTCGCCACCGGCCTGGGGCGGATCGCGCGCCTGGCCGCCCTGCGCGCCGACATGGACAAGCATCATCCCATGGACCGGCCGCACGCCTATCTCTGGTTCCTCGGAGTCGCGCGCGCGGCCCAGGGGCGAGGCGTGGGCTCGCGTCTGCTCGATGTCGCCACCGCCCGGCTCGACGCCCAGGGCCAGGGCGCCTACCTCGAGACCCAGACCGAGCGCAACATCGGCCTCTATCGCCGGCATGGCTTCGAGGTGATCTCCGAACACAAGGCGCGGCCGGACGCTCCGCCCCTGTGGAGCCTGTGGCGGGATCCCCGGGCGCCGGGCGACGAGTGATTGCCGGCCAGGCATTCGCCGCCAGGTCGGAACCGAAACGCAGCTAGACCATTGAAGCGGGGGGATTGGGGCGACCGGAGTTCGATGATGACCAGCCGACTTGCAAAACTGGCCCTGTGCCTGGCCGCCGTGTCGATGGCCGCACCCGGGATGGCCGAGGTCCGCCATCACCACCACTACCGGCGCCAATACTACCGGCGCCACTATCGCGGCGACTGCGCGGCGGACGCCCACCGGCGCGGCGCCAATGGCGCGATTATCGGCGCGGTCGGCGGCGGGGTGATCGGCGGCGCGGCGCACGGCGGGGTCGGCGGGACCTTGCTGGGAGCCGGAGTCGGCGCCCTGGCCGGCCACGCCATCGGCAGGAGCACCACGCGCTGCTGACCCGGGACGTTTCCACCGACCTCAAGCCCGGGGTGGCGCCGGACCCGGCGCGGGCTCGCCATGCGGGCGACCGCGGCCCCGAAGCCCGGCCACGCCGCCCGAAGAGAGCAGCCCGACATCGGCGAGGAGAAACGGCAGCGTCCATTTCCGCGGTCCGGCCAGGTAGCGGGGCTGCCAGAGCGGATCGTATTTGTCCTTGTAGCGATAGACGCCGCGGAAGTTGTAGATCTCCTCCGCCCGCTCGAAGAGCAGCCGCCCGACCCGGGACATGATCGGCGCCAGCGGCCGGTCCTCGAGCCCGGCGAGCGGGGCCATGCCGAACTCGAAGGCGACATAGCCCTGCTCGCGCCCCCAGTGCAGCAGCTCGACGAACAGGAAGTCCATGACGTCCTTGGGCGCGTCGTCGGCGTAGCGCATCAGGTCGATCGAAAACGACGTCCGCCTGGCCGTCGTCCACAGGGTCGCGAAGGCCACGATCCGATCGCCGGCGCGAACCACGGCGATGGGGAATTCGGCGACATAGGCGGGCGTGAAGCCGCCCATGGAAAAAGCCTTCTCGCCGCCGGCGTGGCGGGCCTGCCAATCGTCGGACACCCGGCGAAGCTCGCACATGACGCTCTCGCAAGGCTTGGCGGCGATCACCTCGAAGGCCGCGCCCCCCTCCCCCGCCTTGCGCCAGCTGCGCCGCAGGGTTCCGCGGCGTCGTCCCTCGAGCGAAAAACTGTCGAGAGGGACGGCGGCGGATTCGCCGACCTTCTGGATCGCGAAGCCCAGTTCGACGATGTCCGGAAGGTCCTCCGGCCCGATCCCATAGACCGCCGGCCGCGCGGCGTGGGCGTCGGCCAGCTCGCGGAAGCGCCACAGCAGATCGAGGCGTTCGGCGCGACAGCCGACCGGCGCGCCGAGCGCGATCCACGAGCGGCCACGCACGCCGAACATCAGGAACGTGCGGCCCGAGGGTGAGAACAGGAACCGCTTGTCGCCCAGCAGCGCCAGATTGGATCCGGGTTCGGCGGCCTCGGCCACGGCCAGGATGGCGCGGACGCGGGCGAAATCCGGATCGTCCTCGCCGACCACCCGCGGCGTCGCCGCCGTGGCTAGCAACCGCCAGACTCCGACCGCCAGCAGCAGCACCGCCGCCCCGGCCGACGAACGGATCGCCCGTTCCGCGTCGGCGTCGCCCATGATCCGCAACACCGAGGTGTTGGCGTCGTCGAGATGCTGGAACGACCACCAACCCACCAGCCCCGCGCCGACCAGGGCGGCGAGGGCGGAGAGCAGCCACCCCGGGGTGATCTCCATCCGCGAGAGCCGCGCCGACCGGGTAAAGGCGCGCCGGCAGGCGAGCAGGCCGGCCATCAGGGCGGCGAGGGTCAGGGACTCTTCCCAATCGAAACCCTTGAAGAACGCCAGCGCCGCGGCCGCCGCCAGCACCGCGCCGCTGGCCGCCCAGGCGCCGAACAGGCGCCGGGAGAGGCCGAAGGCCAGCATCACCAGCACCACCCCCAGAACACTGGAGACGAAATGACTGATCTCGATCAGCACCAGCGGCGCGTGTTCGGCCAACCACATGAAGCGGACGGGGTCGGAGGGGGTGGCGCCGGAAGTAAGCAGCATCACCCCGGCGCCGGCGACGAGAAGCGCCAGGACGTTGGGCGCCAGAGCGATCAGGGCTGGGCGCAACTCGCGCGGCAGGCGCATGGGATCGGCGACCATGCGAGCCGGCGCGATGGCGCCCTGCCCGCCGCCCTTAGTCCTTCAGCCTGGCTTCCACGCGCCGGTTGGCCGGATCGGTGGATGGACGTCCGGCGAGAAAGCCCGTGGCGCCCAACCCCTTGGCCTCGATCCGGCCGCGCGCGACGCCGTGGCCGGCCAGATAGTCCGCGACCGCGTGGGCTCGGCCGTCGGAGAGCGTCAGGTTGGCGCCCGCCGCGCCGCTGGAATCGGCATAACCCTCGATGACCACGTCGCGGCTGGAGATCTGCGTCGAGTTCAGCGCCGTGATCAACCGGTCGAGGCTCTGCCGCGACTGGCTGGTGAGCACGGTCGAATTGACCGCGAAGGTGACGCACAGATTCACCGCCCGCGAATTGCTGGCGTCACCGATGGCGCAGGCGGCCGCCGCCGACGCGCCATGATCGCCACGGACGCGCCTGGGCGCGGGCGTCCCGGCGGTCTTGCGTCCCGTCGGAGACCCGGCGGGGTGGCTCGTCGCGGCCGGCTGGGCGCCGTGATCGAAGAGTTTGAAGCCGCGCTCGCCCCCCTTCACCGGCTGGCCGCAATCGGGATTGGTCTCGAGCCCCTGGGGCGTCGAGCAGTCCGGCGCGGATTGGTCGGCGGCCGCCGAAGGCTTGCCCAGCAACCGGTTCTGCAGATCTTGGTCGGAGGTCCCCTGGGTCCAGGCGGCTCCAGCCAGCCCGAAGAACGCGATCAGCCCAACAGCCGCTCCCAGACCCGTCTTCGGGTTTCGCCTTCTCCGCGCGGAGGGTTCGCCAGACGACATGGTCTGTTTCGGCCGGATATTCATCGCCTCACCCCTTCGCGTGTTTCGACGCCGAGCGTTCCAGAAAGGATCGCGGCACAGTGCAACCTTGCCGGTGTCGTGTCCAGCGTGGCCCGGCTAGCTCGGCCCCGGGCCACCGACGATGGTGAACGCGGCCCAGTAGTAGGGATGGGACAACACCGGATCGGCCATCAGGCGGCGCTCGGCCTGGGCCAGCGCGTCGCCCGCGCGGGCCTTCTGGCTGATCGCCGAGAAGAAGCCGGTGACCAGTTCCGCCGTGGCTCTGGAATCGACGCTCCAATGACTGACCACGACGCTGCGGCTGCCCGCGAAGATGAAGCTCTGGGCGAGGCCGCCGAGCGCCTGACCCCCGGCGCCCCCGGCGGCGGTGTTGCAGGCTGAAAGCACGACCATGTCCGCGTTCAGGTCCAGGCCGGCGATGTCGCCGGTTTCGAGCACCCCTTCGCTGGCCGCGTCGGGCGCCTTGGTGGTGATCAGAAACGGATCCGGCCAGCATTCGGCCTGGTTGGGCAGTGCGGCATGGGTGGCGAAGAGCAGGATCCGGTAGTCGCCGAGATCGCGGCGGGCCTCCACCGCCTCGTCGGTGAACGCCGCCCCCGCCACCACGGCTTGATCCGGTGTCTCGCCGAAGGCGACGGCGGCGGCGGCGGCCTCGTCCCTGGTCTCCGGCAAGGCTGGAAACGCCAGAATCCCGCGCGCTTCCCTGACGCAGACGTTGTCGGGGACCGATGTCCCGGGGCCGGATTTCGCGACCAGGGTCAGGCCGCGCGTCTCTCGTTCCGATCCCAGAAGAACGGCGTCCCGCGCGGAATCTGGCGACGGCGTCGGATCGGCGAAGGCGATCAGCGCCTTGGGGGCGCCGGAGGGTTTCACGCCGCGCAGTCTCACGAAGGCGGCGGCGCCCACCGAGAGTTCGAGGGTCTTGTCGCGGGCGAGCCAGGGCGCGTCGCGATAGTCGCGTCCTCGCGATGCCGTCCAGCGGTCGATCATCGCCTGGTCCGGCGTCCGCACGAGGAGCGCGCCGAAGGGCAGGCTGAAGAGCGCGCCGGCCGGTTCGATCACCAGCCGTCGCACCCCGGCCAGGTCGGCGTCCAGGCGCCCGAACAGGACCCTGTAGAGTTCGGCGGCGCGGGTGAGCCTGAACGCCGGCAGGACTTCGCTCGACCGGCCGGCGTCATCGACGCGCTCCAGCAGGCGAGTGGAACTCCGCAGATCGGAAACCAGACCCGCGGCCCGGGTCTCATCGACGCCGAGGGCGACGACCTTGGCGCCATCCCTGCGGACCAGAATGGCGTAGCCGGCGCCACCACCCAGAAACGCGAAGCGGACGTAGGCTTCGTCCGCACCCAGCACGGCCTGGACCTGGGCGAGATCGGTCTTGGGTGAGAGCACGGCGTCGGCGCGCGGTCCGCCGACGCGGCGCGCCCCCACCGCGGCGGCGGCCACCTCGCGCTCGGCCGCGTCGAGTTCGTCCTCGGCCACCCTGATCTGCTCGGGCGAGGCGGGAGGGGCGGCGTCGTGAACCCGCGAGACGCGCGCGGTGGCGGCGTCGAGGACGCGTCGGGCGACCTGAAGGCGGCGAATGGCCACGGCGGTGGCGGAATCGCCGCTGGCCAGACGCAGCGCCACATCGGAGATCGTGCCGGCCGTCTGGGTCTCGATCGCCAGCGAACTGACGGTGAAGAATTTGGCCACGTCCTGGCCATTGCCGGCGACCGCCGAAGGCGCCAGCAAGGTCTGGTACGAGCCGACTTCGTCCCGGGTCGGAGGCGCGCCGTCGGTCTCGGCGACGAGGATGGCGAAGGACCGCTCTTCCGAGGCCCTGGCCGACGCCGTCTGCCCGAGGCGAACCTGGACCCGCGCCAACCGACGCCACAGATAGGCCTCCGGCCGGGACAGGCCATGAGCGCTCTGCATGGTGGCGATGGCGTGGGTCAGAGTGCGCGCCGCCGCCGGCGCGTCCCCCGCCGCCAATTCGAGTTCCGCCTTCTGATCATCGACCAGAGCGCGAAGCCAGGAGGCGATCTGCGGAGCGAGCCGCGCCAAAGCGTCGCGGGCGCGGGCGTTGGCGGCCGCGGCGCGATCGGGCTGGCCCAGGGCGAGCCGCGCCGCCGCCTCGGCATAGGCCGCTCTGGCCCCCAGCTCGGAGAGCTTCTCCTCGCCGGTCATCGGACGGGCGACGGCGTTGGCGATCTCGGTCTGATCGCGGGACAGATTGAAGGCGACCGCGCTCGCGCCATCGAGGACGACGACGCCGGTGTCGCGAGCGGGCGCCGCCGCCGGGGAAGCGACCGGCTCCAGCGGCGTGGCGGCCAGATCGGCCGCCCTGGCGCCTAAGACCGCCGACCGGTCGAAGGCCGCCGACCGGGCGGCGCCGGCGGCTCGCGCTCCGACATTGCCTTCGACCACCGACCGGCCGATCAGGATGCCCACGCCCAGCATGCGCTGGTCGAGCGGCGACAAGGCCGACAGGGACGCCGCGACCTGCCGCTCGGCCTCGTCGAGCGCCGCGCGGGCCTCGGAGATGCGGCCGAGATTGGCGAGATTGTAGGCCATGAACACGCGCGCCGAGATCGGCTTGGCGGCGCCGGCCACGGCCGGATCGGATCTGGCCAGGGCTCGATAGGCGGCGACGGACGAGGCGAACGCCCAGTTGGAGGTGTTGTAGCGATAGGCGAGCGCCGGATCGGGAATCCCGGACGATTCCGAAGTCGGCGATCGGGCGGCTTCGACCGGATTGGCCGACTTGGCCGCGGCGGCCGTCGCTCCAAGGCATGCGGTCATCGCCGCCAGAGCCAGATTCCCCAGGCAGCGAATAAGGAAGGGTTTCATTTGACCTCCGGGGACTGGCCGGCGGCCGGCTCGGTGTCGCACTGCCGGAGCCTCCCGTTGGGGCAGGCCGGCGACAGGCTGGTCGATGGCAACCATTCCACCTCGCCGCCGACGTTGGTGACCGGCTCTTCTTCGACCGGTGTGTAGGGATCGGAGACGTTGCCGATGTCGTCGGGGTGGGGAATGAAGGGCAGGATGCCGGGGAGATTACCCGGTTCGGTCGGCGGGAACTCCTCGGCGAGGCAGCCGCCGCCGCCGAAGACGCAGTTGTTCCACCTGTAGGCCTGCGACACCGCCAAACTTGGCGCGGGATAGAGCACGGCGGGTATGGGGAACGGCTCGAAGTGAAGGATGATGGCTGGAAGGATGCCGCCGATCAGGTCACCCGGATTGGCGGGCGGAATGACTCCGGCGAGATTCTTGTCGATTTCGCCGTAGAGATTGACCCGGGTCGCGGTGGGACCGCCGACGGTGAGGCGATCAATGGTCAGCCGGCCGATTTCCAGTCCTTCGCCGAACTCGGTCGCTCCGGTCTGGAGATTGCGTTCGAGGACCTCGGTGCTGGTGCGAAGCTTGAGCGTGCCACTGCTGATCTGCAGCTTGGCGCCGCCGGCGTAGGTGGCCATGTCGGCGAGATTCACCGGTTTTGCGACTGCCTGTTCGAAGTCCACGCCGAGCGCGGCATCGTTGCGCGGCGCGATGAATATCGACTGTCCGGCCAGGGCGACATCGGCGAACGGCGAACCGGTCACCCCGATCCCTCCCGAAATCCGCACCACGTCCGGCGTCCAGAACGAGGACATGACGGCCTGCGCCCCGTCTTGGCTGAACCGCGGCAGAGTGGGATCGGTGGCGGCCGTGCCGACGTCGAACGTGGCGCCGCCTCCACCGCCATCGACGACCTGGCCGAAGACCTCGACCCTGGCGCCAGCCCCGGCGAATACACGCACGGTTCGAAGACCGGCGCCGAGGTTCAGGTCCTGGACCGCTACGTTGGCGCTGTCGCCGGCGCTGGTTCCCGAAAACAAATTCAGCGAAGCGGCCGCTGTCCGCCCCACCTCGCCGTCGTCGAACGTGAACGCGGCGCCGAGGCCGGTCGCCGGCCCACCAAGCGTCGCGGTCGAAAGCGTCCCCGACTGTCGCGCGAACAGCAGAACATCGGCCAAGGGGGCGTCGATGTTCCCCGAAAGGCTGAAGTCGGTGGCCGCCACCAGGATCTGCTCGTGCCCCGCGCCACCGGAAAGGGTGATCGAATCCACCGACACGGTGGCGCCGGCGCCAAAAGCGTCCAGGCGCACATCGCCGCCGGCGCCGTTGGCGGTCATTGCCCCGCCGACTGTGATCGAGCCGCCCGAACGGATATCGACGTCATGGCCGCCCGCCGTCGAATAGGCGGCCGGTGTCGCGGCCCAATAGGTCATGATCGGATCGAGCGCCGCCAGGAGGTCTCCGGCCGCGCCGGCCGACGTCGCCGGCGCGGCGCCCTGACCGCTCGCCACCCCGCCGGTGATGGTGACGGTTGACGGCGCGCGCAGCACGATGTCGTCACCCGCCTGGGCCGAGGCCAGGGTGATCGAACTGTCCAGCGAGCGTATGCCGACGTCGCGTGCGGCGACCACCGCGCCGGCGGCGACCGCGCCACCGCCATCGACCAGCACATCCTCGCTCGCCGTCACGCCGGCCAGGGTGACGCCCAGCGGCGACTGGAAGCGGACATCGGAGAGGGCGCCCGCCGCCGTCGTCTGGCCGCCGACCATGATCGCCCCGCCCGCGACGACGTCGATGTCGGAGCCCGGACTGACCGAGAAAGTGGCCCCGAACGCCGTCATCGGGGCGAGCGCCGCCAGCAGATCACCGGCTTGGGGGGGCGCAAGGGCCGGCGAGACATCGTCGCCGTTGGTGGTCAGGCCGCCGGCCACGTTGATCGCGTCTGGAGAGCGCAGGACGAGGTCATCGCCCGCATTCACCGAGGTCAAAATGATCGAGCCATCGAGGGATCGAATGCCCACATCCCGACCAGCGATCACCGCGCCAACCGCCACCGCACCGCCGGAATCGACGAGCAAATCCTCGCCCGTATTGACGCCCGCGAGCGTCACGCTCATGGGCGACTGGAACCGCGCGTTGGACAGCGCGCCCGCGGCGGTTACCTGACCTCCGACAGAGATCGCCCCACCAGCGACGACGTCAACGTCCGCGAACGATAGAGCAAAGGTGTGGCCGAAGGCGACCATCGGATCGAAGTCGGCAATCACCGTATCGACGCGATCCGGCCCGGAGAATAGGCCCACTGTCGTCAACGAGCCGGTGACGCCAATAGCCCCAGCCGCCCGGAGCACCAAGTGGTCGCCAGCTTGCGCCGAGGTCAACATCAGGGCGCCGTTCAAGGACTGCACGGCCAAGTCTAGGCCGGCAGCCAACGCACCGGCGTGAATACCCATCGGGACGGCCGCGTCGGTGAGGTCGGCGTCGATCAGGATGTCGTGGCCGACGGTCACGCCGCCGACCGCGACGCCGTCGCTGGCCTGGAACCTGACGTTGGAGAGCAGACCTGTCCCGGTTGTCTGGCCGCCTACCGTGATCGTGGTCCCGGCCACCGCATCGATGTCCGAGCCGGATAAGCTGAAGCTGTGCCCGAAGGCGACCATCGGATCGAGCGTGGCCAGCAGGACGCCGGCCTGATCGGGCGTCGTCGTCCCGGTGGTGTCCAGGCCCTGGCTGGTGAGCGTCCCGGTGACGCCGATCGAGGTCGCCGAACGCAGCACGATGTCATCGCCGGCCTGGGCCGAGGCCAGGGCGATCGAGCTGCCCGACGAGCGGACGGCGATGTCGCGGCCGGCCACGACCGCGCCGCCGATGACCGCGCCGTCGCCATCGACGAGCAGGTCCTCGCCGGCGTTCACGTTCCCAAGCGTCACCGCCAAGGGCGACTGGAAGCGCGCGTCCGACAGGGCGCCCGTCGCGGTGACCGCGCCGCCGACCGTGATCGCGCCGCCGGCGACGACGTCGATGTCAGAGCCGGGGCTGACCGGGAACGTCGCTCCGAAGGCCTTCATCGGATCGGCCGCCGCCAGCAGATCGCCGGATTGATCCGGAGATGTCCCTGGCGACACATCCGTCCCGCCGGTGGTGAGCGCGCCGGTCACGGTCGTCGTCGTCGCCGAGCGCAGCACGATGTCATCGGCCGCCTGGGCCGAGGCCAAGGTGATCGAAGCAGCGGCCGAACGGATGCCGACATCGCTGCCAGCCTCCACTGCTCCCGCCGCGACGGAGCCGCCACCATCGACGAGCACGTCCTCGCCCGCAGTCACGCCGGCAAGGGTGACTTCACCCAGCCGCGACTGAATGCGCGCGTCTGAGAAGGCGCCGGTGGCCGTCGTTTGGCCGCCCACGACGATCGGCCCGTTAGCGACGACATCGATGTCGGAGCCGGTCAGGCCGAACTTGAAGCCAAAGGCCGTCATCGGGGCGAGGGCGGCCAGCAAATCTCCTGCTTGGTCGGGAGCGGTGTTCGCGGACACGTCATTGCCGAGCGTCGTCAGGGTCCCCGTGACAGTCACCGAAGGCGTTGAACGCAAGACAATGTCGTCGCCGGCACTGGCCGAAGTCAGCGTAAGACCGTTGAAGGTCGCGCGCGCGGCGATGTCTCGACCCGCGGAGACAGCGCCTGCATCTACGCCCAGGGCGTCGATGAGCACATCCTCGCCAGCCACCACCCCGCCCAACGTTGTGTTGTTGCGCGATTGGAAGCGCGCGTCGGAAAGCGGGCCGGTTGCCATCGTTTGCCCAGTAACGCTGATCAAGAACGCCTTGACGTCGATGTCAGACCCGGTGGCGTTGAACGTGTGGCCAAAGGCTATCATGGGATCCAGGCTGGCCAGCAAGTCGCCGGCCTGGCCCGGAGAGGCGGCGGCGGTCACATCGCGACCGAGCGTGGTCAGGGCGCCGACGACCAGAGGGCCATTGTCGGCACGCAGCACGATATCGTCTCCGGCCCGGGCCGAGGGTAGGGTGAGGGAACTGGCGAGCGAGCGGACGCCGATGTCGCGGCCGGCAACCACGGCGCCGGCGATGACCGCGCCGCGGCCATCGACGAGGATGTCCTCGCCCGCGTTCACGTTCCCCAGCGTCACCGCTAGCGGCGACTGGAAGCGCGCGTCCGACAGGGCGCCGGCCGCCGCGGCCGAGCCGCCGACGGTGATCGTGGTCCCGGCCACGACGTCGATGTCCGAGCCGGAGAGAGCGAAGGTGTGGCCGAAGGCGACCATCGGGTCGGAGGCGACCAGCAGATCGCCGGCCTGGTCCGCTGTCGGCGCCGCGTTCACGCCGCCGGTCGTCAAGGCGCCGGTGACATCGATGGCGCCGTCGGCCCGCAGCACGAGATGGTCGCCCGCCTGGGCCGAGGCCAGGGTGACGGCGCTGTGCAGCGATTGTACGGCCACGTCGCGTCCGGCCACGAGCGCCCCGGCGGTCACGCCGGCGGGGGCGCCCGCATCGGCGAGGTCGGCGTCGATGAGGATATCTCGGCCGACGCTCACGCCGCCAAGGGTGATCCCGTCACTGGCCTGGAACCTTGCGTCGGCCAAGGCCCCGGTCCCGGTCGTAGAGCCGCCCACGCTGATCGTGGTCCCGGCCACCGCGTCGATGTCAGAGCCTGTAAGCGTGAAGGTGTGTCCGAAAGCGACCATCGGATCGAGCGTGGCCAGCAGGACGCCGGCCTGACCGGCCGTCGTCGTCCCGGTGGTGTCCAGGCCCTGGCTGGCCAGCGTCCCGGTGACATTGATCGAAGTCGCCGAGCGCAGCACAATGTCGTCGGCCGCCTGGGCCGAGGCCAGGGCGACCGAACTGTCCGACGAACGCACCGCGATGTCTCTACCGGCGACCGCGGCGCCGCCGACGACCGCTCCACCGCCATCGACGAGCACGTCCTCGCCCGCGCTCACGTTCCCCAGCGTCACCGCCAGTGGCGACTGGAAGCGCGCGTCCGACAGGACGTCCGCCGCCGTGGCCGGCCCGCCGACCGTGATCGCGCCGCCGGCGACGACGTCGATGTCCGAACCGGGGCTGACCGAGAAGATGGCCCCGAAGGCCTTCATCGGATCGGCCGCCGCCAGCAGATCACCGGACTGGTCGGGAGAGGTCGCCGGCGTCACGTCCGGACCCTTGGTGGTCAATGCCCCGGTCAACGTCGTCGCGCCCGCCGAGCGCAGCACGATGTCATCGCCGGCCTGGGCCGAAGTGAAGGCGAGCGAGCCCTTCACCGACTGAGCGGCGATGTCGCGGCCGGCGATCAGCGCCCCGGCGGTCACGCCGGCGGGGGCGCCCGCATCGGCGAGGTCGGCGTCGATGAGGATATCTCGGCCGACGCTCACGCCGCCAAGGGTGATCCCGTCACTGGCCTGGAACCTT
>DASRLN010000110.1:0-20324 GCA_035648435.1 Caulobacteraceae bacterium | reverse complement strand
CGATGATCAGATCAGCGTCGCCGTTGGTATCGTCCAGGGCGATGGCGCCGGTGTTGTCGAACGAACCGCCTATCGTGACGCTCGCGCCGTTTCCGACCAGGATCGCGCCGGCGTTGGCGCCCGTGCCCGTCCCGCTGGTCGCGGTGAAGGTCCCGCCGGTGATCGACAGCGTCGCGGTGACCGCCGTCCGGATGGAATTGACCGTCTCGCTGGCCGAAGTGGTGACCGTGTAGGCCGTGGCGCCCGGCGCATCGAGGACGGCATCGTCGCCGGGGCTGGGTGCGACGCCTCCGATCCAATCAGCCGCCGTTGCAAAACCGCCGGAGAGTTGACTCGCCCAGTGAAAGGGCGGCGGATCGGCGACCTCGGTGCCGACGCCGCCCGCGCCCAGGCTGGTGGTGAAGGTGTGACCCACGTAGTCGCCGAGCAGGTTGATCCTGGCGGTGTGGTTTCCGTCGGTGACGGTGAGTACGCCGGAAGCCGAGGAGCCGCTGAAGGTGGCCGTGGTCACGCCGGCGATGAAGGTGATGTCGCCGAGATCGAGGCAATTGGCCCCGGTGGTGGAAAGACCCTGGATTTTGCCGGTGGCGTAGCCGGTCGAATGGGTTAGTTCGAGCGTGCCCGTCGAGCCACTGGCGAACACCACATTCTGGTTGAAGGTCCCGGCGAAGTCGAGGATCCCTCTGACCACCTCGGCGTAGCCCGAGCCGGTTACAGCGCCGATCACTGTCATCGGACCGCCGTTGACCGCCAGGTGGCCAGTGTTGTTCAGTCCGCTGTCGATGATCACGCCCCCGGCTCCGGCCGCCAGGATCAGCCCGGCGTTGGTGACGATGGCGGCGCCGGTGTCGATGGTCAGGGTCCGCCCGCCCACCGCGGCGATGATTCCGCCAGCCCGGTTGTCCAGGACCAGCTTGCCCGCGCCCAGATCGCCGCCGCCCTCGATGATGTTGGCGTTGGTGAGCACGGCGCCGGACGTGGCCCCGGTGATCTGGCTGGCGGCGGTTTCGCTCAGCTCCACGAAACCGGTTCCGGTGAGGGCCAGACCGCCAGACGCCACCATCAGGGTGGCGCCGCCGCCGAGGGAGACGACCTTGGCGTTGTCGAGGTTTCCCCCCAGTTCGAGGGTCGCGCCCTTGCCCACCGAGATCACGCCCGCGTTGGCGCCCAGCCCCGTGCCGTTGGTGGCGTCGAACACCCCGGCGGTGATCGCCAGGGTCGCGGTCGATGCGGTCTGGATCGAGGAGACGGTTTGGCTGGTCGAGGCTATGACCGTGTAGGGGGTGGCGCCCGCCGCATCGAGGATAGCGTCGTCGGCGGCGGCCGGAACCGCGCCGGTCGACCAATCCGCCGGCGTGTGAAAATCGGCGTTGACCTGATGAGTCCAGTGAATCCGGGCCATGGCCCCCCCGCACTCTCACGCGTCGCGGTGAACTGACCGCGATGTCAGGCCGGATTGACCGAGCCGGCGTCCCAAGGATAACCCATGGCGGCGTCCACGTTAACCAGGGTTCGCCCGCGGATGATCGGCCGTGGCGTCACGCCAATCGTTGGTCGAGGATCGGGCAGGACGATGAGCGACATCCGCTGGCCGTGATCAACGGCGCCGGTCCGCCGGGACCGGCCTACGACGAACCCATACGGACCTCGTTCCGCTATCGGCTCGGCGAGAAACCGGACGCCCGCCGCTTCCGCCAGCGGGGTTTCAGACGGCCCGGCTACAAGGACCTCGCCGAGGCTATCGCTGTCCACCGTCGGCCCGATGAGCTCCTCGAGAAATACCAAGGCGCTCGAGCGCCGGCGCGGGTATGGTGGCGACGAGTGGAACGAGGCGGGGGCCGGTCGGGGGATGTTCGATCCGTTGCGCAAGGCCGGCGTGGTGCTGCGGGAGATCGGCGGCGACGTCGCGCGGTATTGGCGACGCGCGATGATCACCTTCCTCTGCGGCGCCGTGGTCCTGGTGCTGATCCGCCAGCCGTTCTTCCAGCAGTCGATCCTCGGCGAGCCGGACCGCGAGATGATGACCGCCGCCTTCAATCTGCGCTCCGATGTCTATGTCGGCCGGGGCGATCCGGTGCTGCTGCTCGACATCGACAACGCTGCGATGGCGCAGGACAAGTCCCGCCCCCTGGTCCCGGGGCGCGAACCTCCCGCCTCGACGCCGCGCGGCATGGTCGCCGACGTGTTGCGGTACATCCTCGGCGCGGCCCCCGGGCGCGGACCCAAGGTGGTCATGCTCGACGTCGATCTCGCCGCCCCGACGGTCGGCGACGCGGCCGGCGAGGCCAGGCTGCATGAGGTTCTGGCCGCCTGGGCCGCCGATCCCCACGCGCCGAGCCTGATGATCTCGCGCGAATCCTTCCCGCCAAGCCTTCTCGGCCTCACCGGCAATGTCCGCACCCTGCCGACCTCCGACTACGACGACATCGTCGGCGCCGCGGCGAACATCTACTGGGGCGACGTCAAGGTCCTCTCCGACATCAACGGCGTCGCCGTCGAGATGCGGCCCTATGAGTGCGTCATGGACCACGGCCGGGTTGGGCCGCTCTACGCTTCGGCGGTTCTCAGCTACGCCGCCCTGGTGAACGGCAAGGTTCCCAAGTCGGCCCACGTCCGGCGGTGGATGGATGGAGCGGCTGCCCGGTGCCGCGGCCACCCCGACCTGCTCATCCAGCACGGCGAGGACATCGACTATCATCTGTCGCTGAATCCCGAGGAGGAGGGCCGAGCCTGGCCGTCGCTCCCCAGGGATTGGCCCGGCTATTCGGCCTGCGGTCGCGACACCGATCCGTCGGTGTTCCGGCGCATCTCGGCCGGGATCATCGAACAGGCGGGGACCGACGCCAGCACCGATATTCTCTGCCGTCGCCTGGTGGTGATCGGTGGCACCAATTCGATCTCCAACGACTTCCTTCAGACGCCGCTGGGCGAGATGGGTGGGGCGATGATCCTCGCCAATGCCACGCGCGGATTGCAGATCTCGCACGGCGGTCTGCGGCAGATCCCGCTGCCGTTGCAGTTGTCGGCCCTGGCGGCCATCAGCATCATCATCACCGTAAGCTTCACCTTGTCGCGACGGGCGCGGCGCGCCTACCGCGAAAGTCGCGGCCCGGGCGCCCATTGGACCCGCGAGATCGTGCTTCTGCCTCTGAACCCGGTCGTGCTAAACATCGGCGTTGCTTTCATGGCCCATTGGCTCGGCGTGGGGTTGATGCTGATCGCCCTGCACCTGGGTTACTGGGGTTTTCTTTCCGGCCCCGCCTTCGGATCGGCGCTGGCCGAAACCGTCCAGGATTTCACTGATGAACAAAGCTGATTGGACTTCGATCGCCCTGGCCGCCGTCGGTCTCGCCGCCGCCGCGCCGGCCGCGCGGGCCTGTCCCGGGGTTGGTGTCGTCGTCCGCATCGTCGGCAGGCCGCAGGACGTGATCATCCAGCGCGCCGGTTCGCCAGTCGCCCGGCCACGGGTGCTGGAGGTCCTCTGCCAGGCCGACGCCATTCACGTGGAGAACGGCGCGCGGGTCACTCTGTCTCTCGATGGCGCCGGCCCGGTCACCGTGCAGGGCGCCCAGACCTACCTCGTCGGCGCCCGGCGCGGCGCGGCCAGCCTGTCAGGCAACGCCTACCGCAACGTCAGCGATCACCTGCTCCCCGACATGAAGCGCCAACCCTGGGACGTCCGCCTGCGCGGGCCGGGCGCGGAACTGGGCTTCGCGATCACCAGCCTTTCTTCGGGCAGGCAGACCCTGACCGCCGGCTCCCGCGATCTTCTGGTGCGCCTGGACGGCGGCGTTGGCGCCTACAAAGTCCAGATCGCCAACGCCTCGGGCGCGGTGCTGGCCCATGCCAGCGGAAGCTCGATCAATCTGATGCTGCCTGGCCTCGACCTGACGCCGGGAGCCTACGTCATCAAGGCGACCGACAGCAGCGGCGCCGCGGTCGAGGGTCGCATAACCGTGGTCGCGGGCGCGGCGCCGGTTTCCGATGACTTCGCCGGCATGGACGATCACGAGGTCCAGGCCGCCGCCCAGGCCGCCGACCTCGCTCGCCAGCACGGCGACACCTGGTCCCTCGAAGCCGAACAGATTCTCAATCGAACACCCGCCGGCGGCCTCGACCGCGAGAGCGTCTTCGAACTCATCGAAAGCTACGGTCCGGCCTAGTCGCCCGCCTCAGCTAATTTGATGGGCGCCACTTGCGTTCCGCTGGTGTTCGCGATCACATCGCCTTCGGAGCGCGGGCTTCCAGCCCGTATACTTTCTTTGGAACATCAACAGCTTCGCAGATGCGGGCTGGAAGCCCGCGCTCCGGCCGCGGAGGTTCGACGAACTCGCATCCCTTCATATTGGTCGAAGCGGACGACTAGCCGGGAAGGATTGCCTCACGGCCCCGCGTGGACCTCCGGCGCCGACGCCGCGATCGACGCGTCGCCGTCACCGACCAGGATGAACGCGGCCCAGTAGAAGGGATGGCCGGTCTCGGGCGAATTGTAGAGTGTGCGCTCGGCGTCGGCGAGGGCCTCGGTGAGCACCGCGCCCGGCTTGGAGGCGGTAGCCAGGAAGGCCTTCACCTCCGCCGCCGAAGTTGCCGAATCGATCTTCCATTCGGTCGCCATGACATCGGAGGCGCCGGCGTAGAGAAAGCCTCGCGCCAGGCCGCTGAGCGCTTCGCCGCCGTCGGCCAGGCCCGTGCGGCCGATGTCCAGCGCCCCACCGCCGGCGGTGTCGCAGGCCGAGAGAATGACCAGCTGGGCGGCGAGCTTGCGGTCGAGCACCCGCGATGCCTCGATCAGGCCCTCTCCGGTCGGCCCCACCGAAGTCAGCAACGCCGGTTCGGCGAAACACGGCGACAGGCCGAGCACGCCGTGAGTGGCGATGAGGATCACCTGGGCGGTGGTGACGGCGGGATCGTCGAGGAAGGCGGTGTCGGTGAACGCCGCGCCAAGGCGCAGTTGCGCCGCGCCACCGAAGGTCTGGGAGACGTCCGTGGCCTCTTCGGCGGTGTCCGGCAGGGGGCCGAGGCTGGCCAGGACATGGGCCACGTCGGCCTGGCAGTTTTCCGGCAAGCCGTGCGCCGCGACGATCCGGGCGGCCGCTTCATCCGGGGCCGGATGGAAATCACCGAAGGCGACGATGCCGCGGGCGCCGGCGGGCCGCGCGGCCTGGCTCTTGCGGAAACGGACGAACGAGGCGGGGCCGAGGGCGTTGGCGATGGCCAGGCGTCGGGCGAACCAGGCGACCTGGCTGTAGTCCGCATCGGCGACCTTGCGCGCCACCTCTCCTTGGGGCAGGGACTCGACCAGGGCCGCGATCGGGGCCGAGGCGAGGCTCCCTGAAACGTCCACTTGCAGGCGCTCCAGCGCCGCCAGATCGCCGGCGACCGGGCCGATGACGCCGGCGTAGAGCTCGGCGGCGGCGTCGATGTCGTAGGCCGGCAGCCGTCGGCCACGGAACGCCGTCGTTCGCCTGATTCTGGCCACCAGTTCATCGACCCGGCGGCGGGTCATGGCGATGGCGAAGGGTCGGATGCCGGCATTGGTCACCAGGGCGCCGAAGCCGCCGTCGGCGGCCATCACAATCCGCAGATAGCCTTCCTTGTCGGGAAGCACGCTCTGAACATCCGGGGCCACCACGCTCGGATTGAGCAGTTCGAGATAGCCGGGGGCGAGACCCCTCAAATCCGCCTCGGCGACGGCGAAGCGTCTGGCGGTGTCGGCGACGGCGGCGTCGGCCTGGCCGACCTCCGCGGCTGGACTGGCGACGTCGAGGGCCAGGCGCTGACGCCGCGCCAGGGCGGCGCGGTAGCCGCGTTCGGCATCCTGGTAGCTTCGCGCCTGATCGCCGGCGCCGCGAAGCGCCAGCCGCGCCGCCAGTTGCGCCGCCGAGCGCGCCGCCGCTCCGTCCCAGGTCAAGGCCAGGGTTTCGAAATATTCGCCGGCCAGAGCCGGATCCTGGGTGGCCGACCATTGCCGCAGAAGCAGCCGCAGCGGTCCGCCGGCGACATCGGCCGGCAGGCCGGGCTCTTCCAGCTGGTGTGAGAATATTCGCATCGCGGCGCGGTCGCTTTCGAGGGCGTCGCTGGTCCGGCCCAATCCCGACTGGGCCTCGGCGAGGGTGAGCAGCAGATGCGCCTCTTCCCGGGTTTGCGGCGCCACCAGTCGCACCTGCGTCAGGCCGGTGCGTGCGCGGGCGTCGGCCCCGGCCGCGTCCCCCGCCGCCAGCCGCAGTTGCGCCTCCTCGTTGAAGATCGCCGCCGATAGCCAGGCCGGCGGCGAGGGGGTTCTCAACAGCTCGCTGGACGCCTCGGCGAGGTAGCGCTCCGCATCCGGATCGTGCAGCGCGCGGGCGGCCACCCCGGCGATATAGAAGCCCTGCGCCGAAAGGATCGCGGCCCGCTCATCATCCGTGGTGTCCTCAAGCTGGAGCAGCAGATCGCGCCGGGCCCGCGGCGTCGCGCGATCGACGGCGCGCGCGTCGGTGGCCGAGATCGCCGCGCCGCCGGCGGCGCCCGCGGGAGCGGCGCGCATCTGGTTGGCCGCCAGAGCGAGGTCCCGCGCGGCGGCGAAGTTGCGCTGGTTGAGGTCATCGAGGGCGCGGTAGTTGGCGATCTTTCCGACCAGCGCCTGCGCGCCGGCAGCCTTGGCCAGGGTTTCGGCCTGGGCGAACTCCCGTGCCGCCTCGCCGAACCGGCGGCCATTGGAGAGGTTGAGGCCGATCTCGGCCAGGATCTCCGCCCGGCCCTCGCCGTCTTCCGGGCTGACCGTGTCATGCGCCTGTAGCAGGGTCTCGAAATCCCGCTCGGAACTGGCGAAGTTCCAGGTGACGTTGCGCTCGAAAGCCCGCCGCCGCAGCAGTTCATAGTTGAATTCGGCGCCCTGCCCGGGAACACCTTGCGGATAGGCGGCCTCGATTTCGCGAAGGCCGGGCGTCTGGCCGGTGTCGCTCGCCGCCGCCGCCGTGCGCGCCGCCGCCCCGGAAAGGACGCGGGCGGCGGCCAGCAGCGGACCCCAATCGGCCGGGTAGGCGGCCCCGGCCATGACCCTCGATCCGCGCTGGGCGACGACGCCAAAGCGCCGGGGGCCGGCCGGCCGGCCGCCTTCGGGGGCGCCGCAGGCGACCTGGCGCAGGTCAGAGAATTCGGTCGAGGGCAGAACCGCCTCCGCCCCCTTGCAGCTCTGGGCCAAGCGTCCGAGCACCGCCTGCCGGGCGTCGGCGGGACCCAGCACAAGCCAGCCCGATGGCTTCTCCCACTGGCCGCAATAGATATCGACGGCCGCCCCGCCCCGCGGGCCGTCAAACCTCTCGACCGCCCGGCATGACTGTTTTTCGCTGTTGACGCCCAGGCTGAAATCGCCGCTCGTCGCCGCGCGGGCCGGCGAAGCGCAGACCGGCCCCACCAGGGCCGACGCCAGCAGGCAAGAAAAAAGCCAGCCACGCGTCATGGCCGCAAACAGTCCTTGCCGGGTTCGGGCTGGGGTGGGCAGGCGTTGTCGGGGCCGGACGAAAGATCGCCGTTGCCGGTCTCGGTGATCGGATTGGCCGCGCCCAGCCGCTCGTCGTCCTGCTGCAGGCTGATCGCCGTGCTGGTCAGCGCCGGCACGACATCGACCGCTGTCGCCGACGTCGATGCCAGGGCCTGGGCGCCGGCGGCCGCGCCTTCGGCGCCCTGGGTGGCGCTATCCACCGACGCGATGGTCAGTTCCGGCGGCTGGAAGGTCAGGATCGAGACGGACGAGCCGCAGGCCGCGCCGAACGCGCAGGTGTTGATGAGATAGGCCGCGCGCGTGGAAATCCCGGCGTCGAGCAGATCCGGCTGGGTGGCCGCGGCGACACCGTCGATGCGCGCGCCCGAAGCGGTCCGCAGGATCCCGAACAGATCGATGGCGGTCGGTCCCGGGGCATAGTCGGCGGTCCACGCGCCCCCGCCGATCAGCTGTCCTTCCAGGGCCGCCGGCACGAAGATCAGCGGCGCGACCGCGGTCGGCGCGGCGAGGTCGAGACCGGCGTAGAGGAATCCGGCGCCGGGGCTGTTCTGCTCGACGATTCGTCCCTGAGCCGCCATCTGGAGAGCGCCGGCGGCGACGAACAGATGATCCGGCGTGGACCCCGGGAAACTCGCCGACTGCGTCGCGGCGTCGAAACTGGAATTCGTCTGGGCTGCGGTGATGAAGGCCGGCGCCCCCATCAGGATATCGTTGCGCGCGATCAGGGTGACCGAACCCAGGGTCGCGCCGGCGGCGCCAAGGCCGCCGGTGACGTCGATCTCGCCGGGGACGAATCCATCCAGGCCGCCGGCGCCGGGGTTGGTCACCGCGCCGCCCGCATAGCTGCCGCCCAGGCCCAGCCGCGCGAAGCCGAGATCGACGTTCACCGCGCCAGGTCCGGTCGGGGCCACGGCGCCGGAGACGGTGATCGACCGCGTGCTCGACGTTCCCAGCCACAGCGCCGAGAGCTTGCTCGAGTCGAGCGTGAGGTCCTGGACGTCCAGATTCGCGCCCGGCGCCGTGGCCTCGCCGGGGCCGCCCATGATCACGATGTTCCGCCCGCCGAGGTTGGCGAAGCTGGCGTTGGAGAGATCGAACCCCGTCGCCCCGCCGGCCCCGCCGATCACCGCGGTGGCCCCCGGATTGCCCAGGACCTCGATATAGATGTCGTCCGGCGCGGCCGTCGTGCCCGCCCGCACCGCGCCCTGGATGATCATGTTCCCGGCGGCGAGGTTCAGTCCCGACTGCCGGTTGAAGTCCGAGCCGTAGGGGATCACCGGCGACACCGGCGCCGCCGCCGAACCCGTCGTGGCGATGGTCGCCCCCGACGCGACGGTCAGGGTCCCCAGGGTGTGGTCGAGAAGCGAGACGCCCGACAGCTTCGCGCCGCCAGCCAGGGTGGTGTCGCCTCCGGAGTAGAGGAAAACCTGATTTCCCGTACTGGTCACGTCGGCGCCCGGCCCGAAAGCGGCGACGCCGGGGCCGAGATTCTCGATATCGACGAAGCCGGCGCTGGTCACGGCCCCCTGGACCCGCAGGTCGCCGGCGGCGGTTCCCGCCGCGCCGACATCGTTGACCAGGACCGTGATCCCCTGGGACCCCAGCACGTCGCCGGCCAGGGTTATCGCCCCCTCGCTCGCCGAGCCCCGCGACTGGCTCTGCACGAAGACGCGGCTGGCGGAGACCTCGCCCAGCACGATGTTCCCGCCCCCCGCGCCCGAACCGGCCCGCACGGTGACCGCGCTGGTCGGCGCGGCGGCGTCCGCCCCGCCGATCAGCAGCGAGCTGGGGTCCGCCGTGATATCGCCGGCGCTGCTGAGAATGAGCGCTCCCGCGCCAGCGCCCGCCGAGTCCGAGCGCGCGGTCACGTTCGGCCCGACCAGGATCGTCTGGGCGTTCGCCGTCACCGCCTGGCTGGCGCTGAAATTCGCATCGAAGGCCACCGCGCCCGCGCCGCTGCCGATGAGCGCCGAGCCGCCGACCGACGCCGCTCCGGCCAGCGTGATCGCCCCGTAGGCGCCCACGTCGAGCGCGCCGCCGACGGTCACGGCGCCGAGCGTGGCGCTGTCGGTGGTCACCGACATCCCCTCCGTCGCGCGGATGACGCCACCGGAGGCGTCGAGTCCGATGCTCGAACCGGTGTAGCCGGGGTAGGCCGGACCCTGGTCCCCGCCAATCAGCAGCACCACCCCGTCGGTGGTTCCTGGCTTCACGCCCGACGCCTCGATCTCGCCGTCCAGATTGACCAGGCCATGATAGCCAGATCGTAGCGCGCCGCCGGGTGTGTCGATGCCCACCCAGGCCGCCTCCGTCACCCCGCCGTGGCTGAAGCTCGGCCGGTCCTGGCCCGGAACGATGACGGCGTCGGCGCTCTGCAACCGCTGGCCGGCGCTGGAGGTGGTGAAGACGATCCGTCCGCTCTCCGACACGGTGTAGTCGACGCCGTCGAAGGCCGTCACCGCGCCGTTCTGGGCCATGGTCTCGGACTGCAGCACCACGAAGCCGGTGGCGGCGGTGATCTGGGCGCCGCTCTGGACATCGATGGTCTCGACACCGGCCCCGGTCGGCGCGCCGATTCCCACGGTGGTCAAGCCGCCCGGACCCGGATTGAGCAGCTGGGTGAGGCCGCCGGCCGCGCTCAGAGGGCCGGTGACCCCGGCGAACGAACCCACATCGACCACCGCGGTCGGCCCCAGAAGGATGCCGCCGGTGGAGAACAGCCACACCCCGCCGGTGGCCCCGAGGGTCCCAGAAATCGTCGAAAGCGGACTGATCCCGGTGGCCGGATTGATATCCACGCGGTTGAAGGCGATCCAGCTCGGGGACGCCTGGTTGAAGGTCACCGTCCCGCTGCGGCCGATGCTGAACGACTGCCAGTCGATCACCACCCGCGCCGCGCTCTGGTTGATGGTCAGGGCGTTGGCCACCCCGTAGTTGAACGTCGCCCCCACTCCGCTCGTCGCTCCCGCCACCACCGGTCCCTGAGGAAGGACCGCCGCGTGAGCGCCTCCGGCGACCAGCATCGCCGCTGAAATCAGCAGCGCCTTGTCGATATTTCCGCCCGCGGTCCACACACTCGTCTTCACCTGCTCACTCCCGGAAAAAGCCGGCGGCGGATCGTATCGTAGATTCCATTCAACCCCATCGTCACATTGACCAGCAACCGGCCGTGCGGCGTCGATTCGCCCAGACCCAAGGGAGGCCGCAACGCCTGCGCGTAGGTGATCTCGATATGGAGGCGATTTGGCGTCTCGATACGGACGCCGGCGCCGGTCGAAGCGAGAACGCGCCCCGTCGGCGCCCCCGGCGTCCGGGTCCACACCTGGGCGCTGTCGTAGAAGCCGAACGGTGAGATCGAATATCGGGTCATCAGCGGATAGGGACCAAAGCGCACTTCGGCGCTTGCCGCCAGGGCGTCGTCGCCGAAGTCGGCGCCGGGCTGGTAGCCGCGGCCGATGGTCAGGTTTCCGGCGAGGTATTGTTCGGGGGCGGTCAGCGGAGCGCTGGCCAGCTGGCCCTCGACGCGCAGATCGAGCCGCACCTTGTGGAAGGCGGGGCTCAGGCCTTCCACGCTCAGCCGGCCGACGGTGGCGGCCGGATCGGCGCCCTGCCGCGAAAGGTCGGCGTCGCCGCGGTGGCTGGCGCCGAGGATGTCCAGCCCCTGGCGGATCTCGGCCGTGAACGAGACGCGCGCGTCGCCCCGGTATCGCCACTCTCCCGCCGCCGCCAGGCTCAGGATGCGCAGCTTGTCGTCGCTGAGCCCAACGTTCGAAAACACCTCGGTCTTCTGGTTGTTGACCTCGAAGGCGCCGGTGACCGTCAGGGTCTGGGCGAGGCGGGCGATGATCGGCTGGGAGATCGCGATCCTGGCCGTGGCGACGTTGGTGGCCAGATCCAGGGGCGCGACTGCCCGGCCCGGATCGGCCCAAGCCCCCAGGACGCTGAGGTCGATGGTCGTTCCGGACGCATCGAGGCCGCGCGCATAGCTCAGGCGCGCCACGGTCTGGCGGCCGCCGTCCAGGGATTCATAGACCTGCGCGGAGGCCACATCGCCGTAGACAGAATCTCCGTAGTGATCCAGGCCAATGAGCCCGCCCCAGGGTCCCAGGGCGTCGGGGTAGAGGTCGTTGACGTTGGCGTAGAGCAGCCATTCCTCGCGCTTGGCCTGGACCAGCAGATCCATCCCGCCCGGCGTGGCGCCGCGATGAAGCGCCCCGGCGACGGCGAGGCCGGGAACGGTCTTGGCCCGCTCGTAGGCCCCTTCCACGTCCGCCGCGGTCAGCGGAATCCTGTCGACCAGCGGCTCGAAGGCGGCGGTGGCCTGACGCCTGGCCCGGGGGTCGGCGCCGAGGACCGTCAGGTTGGCGATGTGGCCTTCGACGACCTTGAAGCGCACCGCGCCGCCCACCACGCGCTGCGGATTGAGCACCACGGCGACGAATGGATAGCCGCTCGCCGCGTAGATCGCCTCGGTCGCCCTGGCGATGGCCGCGAGGTTCGCGAGCGTCACCGGCCTGCCGCGCCAAGGCGTCCACGCCGGGGCCAGTCGCGTCACCGGGATCGCGGCGGCGCCGTCGAAGGTCACGGACGTCAGGACGAACCGCGGCGTATCGTCGGCAGGCGCGGCGCCGGGCGCGGCCGGCGGCGGCGTGATCGGCCGCGACGGCGGACTGGGCCTGGCCACCACCGCCGAGGGATCATTCGGCGACAGCGGCGCCCCGGCCTGCTGGGCCAGAGCGGCGCCCGGCGCGAGCAGGAACACAAGCGCCGCTGTCGCCGAGGTCCGCACACCACCTTTCGGAGCGCGGGCTTCCAGCCCGCTCTTGTTCTCATCGACCCGTCCGGACGCCCCGAAAAGTGCGGGCTGGAAGCCCGCGCTCCGAACCGGGGGCCTCACCCGATCCCTCCGCGATGGCTGTCGCCTTCGAGTTCGTGCATCTTCCACAAATCGTCGCGGGAGAAGCGCAGATGCTGGCGAACGGCCATGACCAGCGTCCGGCCGAGCCGACGTTCGAGGCCATGAAGGGCGGCGAACTGTTCGCGCACCGTGGGACCCAGCGCCACGTGCTGATGTTGTTCCAGGGCCAGAAGGGTCGCCTCGGCCCGGACCACCAGTTCGGCGTTGGTCCGCACGTAATCGGTGAGATCGCGCGCCGCGCCGGCGTCGAGCCGGGCGGCGAGGGTCTGGATCGCCCGGCCCGCGTCGGTCCCCGCGAACGCGCCGCTGCGCATGTCCTCCAGCAGCCGCGAATGCGCTTCGGTATCGGCGGCGAGCCAGCGGTGGGCGTAAGTCTCGCCGAGGGCGAAGATCGCGAACAGTCCGACCGGCACGATGACCGCCGCCACCGCCATGGCGGTGAGCGCCGCCTCCGGGAAGTGATTGAACGCCGCGTGCACCAGGATGGCGGCGGCGAGGCCCGGCAGGAACAGCAGCGGATTGAATCGGAAGCGATCGGCTGGGAGGCGCAGGCGCGGCGCGAACAGCATCTGCGACAGAGCCGCGAGCATCGCCGTGGCCCCGCCGTGCATGATCGCGGTGCCGAAGCCGCGCACCATCCACACTCCGATGTCGGCGCCTTGGAACTGGTGAAGGTAGAACAGGTTCTCGGTCAGCGAGAAACCCGCCCCGATGGCGAAGCCGGCGATCGCCGCGTCGATCAGATAGCCGACCCGGTTGAAGGCGAAGAGGCCGACGACGAGCAGGCCCTTGATGGTCTCCTCGACCGCCGGCGCGACATAGCGCGTATAGTCGCCCAGGCCGATGGGGAAGGTGTCCATCACCCCGCCGTTGGCGAAGTAACTGGCCGCCGCCAGTCCCGCCCCGCCGGCGAGGAGCAGGGCGATCTCGCCAATGCCGATCAGCTTGAATGCATCGACGAGCTGGAAGACGGCCAGGCAGCCGATCACCGGCAGCAATGCGATCAGGGCCTTGACGACCAGCGGGTCCATTCCCCGGTCCCTACAGTATTTTCAGTGAAATCAGCACCTCGCCGTGGCCGCGCGGACCCGTGCCGGTGTTGTCGGTCGCCGAGCCGAGGTCGAGGCCGCGGGGGTTCTCAAGTTCGAAGCCGTGGGCGTAGCCGACCGAGAACGTCATCGGCAGGCGCAGGGCGAGGGTGAAGTTGAAGTCCACCTGGCCGCCGACCGTCGCCAAGGTCCGCTCTCCGCCGGTCGGAGGTCCCGCGGCCATGATCCCGCTGAACAGCGCCGTGCGCGCCGAACTGAGATAGAGGCTCGGCCAGCCGACGTTGGCGAAGCGCACCGGCGGCAGGTTCCATTCGCCGAGCGTTCGGGCGAATTCGCGCGCCGCGATGCCGTCGATCTCGAAGCCGGGAAAGCTGTCGTAGTCGCGGTAGCGCTTGACCGCTCCGTCATCGACATAGTTGTTGCCGAAGGCCCCCAGGTAATAGGTACCGAGGGGATTGTTCCGGTCGCCGCCGTTGACGCCGGCGGCGCTGTAGAGCCACACCGAGGAGTGGTTCCAGCCGATCGGAAAGCCGAAGCCGAAGCCGCCGCGTGCGCGCGGGTAGAGCCCACCGGTGGAATAGTCGGGCTCGACCGCCAGGTTCCACAGCACGCCCCGCTCGTGGTCCACCGCGCCCAGGGACTGGGTGGTGTTGGTGTAAGTGAGATTGAGGCGCAGCGAGCCGATGTTGCGGTCGGCGCCGGTGGCGACGTTCTGGGCCCCCGGGACGGTGTCGAGGCCGGTATAGCCGGCCAGCGTGGCGGTGAAGTCCAGTTCGCGCGGCAGGTCATAGACGAAGGTCTTGCGCCAGCCGACGATCAGGGCGTCGCCCTTCAGCGCCCGCTCGGTCGGGCCGAAGAGGTCGTAGAACCCGGCCTCGTTGTGCCAGTAGCGGACGTTCCAGGAGATGTCGTGCCAGTCGAGATCGATGTGCCAGCGCTGCTCCGGCGGCAGGCTGTGGCTCGGCGAATAGCTGAGCGTTCCGGTGATCTGGTCGAACTGCATCGGATCTTCGAAGATCACATGGCCGCCGAAGGCGACTTCGCCCTTGTAGCCCTCGATCACCGGCCAGGTGTCGGCGAGCTTCATCTGGTCGCGGGGATTGTATTTGCCCCGGTCGGTGATCAGGCTGTCGAGCGGCACGGCGGCCGGTGATCCCACCGCCCAGGTCTTCACGATCGGATGGCTCTCGGCGATCTTGGCCCCCAGGAAGGTGATCGCGCCCAGATCGTCCAGCGGCTTGGGATCGAACTTGACCGGCGTGAATCCCGCTCCGGTGTATTCGAAGGCGATCATCGATCCGTCGGCCTGGGGGATGGGACGGAAGAGGCCGGTGGCGTTGTTGCTCACCGCCTCGACCTTCTGGGTGGCGATGTCGAGGCGATAGATGTTCGACACCCCGGTGTAATAGGCGCTGCCGTAGAGATAGCGGCCGTCCGGCGAGAACACGAAGCTCTCCGGGGTCGAGGTTCCGAGCTTCACTTCGGCCAGCGGCTTGGCGTCGTCCGAGGCCAGATCGTCGATGTTGAACACCTTGACCGACTGGTCGCCGTTGATCTCGCCCACCGACGCCGACAGCTTCGAGCCGTCCGGCGAGATGTCGAGGTCGAAGAGGATCGTGCCGTAGGGATAGGTGCGGACCTGCGTCCAGCCGGTGTAGGGGGCGGGGATGCGCACCAGGGTGACCAGGCCATTGAGATGGCGCAGGCCCCAGATCGACTTGTCCTTCGGGTCGAACACGATCTCGCCGATCCGCCCGTCGTTGATCAGCCGGCGGGTCTTGCCGGTCGCCAGATCCACTTCCATCAGGCTGCGGTAGGCGTAGTTGTCGATCGTGTAGTAGATCTTCTCGGTCCCGGGATCGTAGGCCAGCGAGGTCACCTTGTAGAGCATCGCGCCCTTGACATCGACGAGGTGGCGGATGCGGCCGGAGCCGAAATCCAGCACGCCCACGTGGCCGATGACGCCTGGATAGCGGAAGGCGCCGATCATCGCTCCGGTGGCCGGATCGATGAACGCGCGCGACACCGAACCCAGCGCCCTCGGCGTCAGGCGCTCGAGCGGCGTCAAGGGATACTTGCCGACCGAGATCAGATTCTGTTTCTGGAACCCGTGCTCCCAGAGGATCCACTGACGCCAGACGTCGTCCAGGGAATCGCCGAAGACGTGTCTGAACTGAACGGAGTAGTAGCCGGCGCTGCCGGGGTCGCGGCGCAGCCACTCGATGACCTTCTCCGGCGAGCGGGTCAGCGCCAGGTAACTGAAGAACCGCGTGCCGTAGAGGTAGTCGTTGACGCCGACCTGGAAGTCGACCGCCGTCCCCTCCGACTCCAGGCCCAGCGGCGAGAAGAAGCGGGCGTCGTCGCGGACCATGGCCCGAAAGACCATCTCGTCGTAGCCGCCCTGCGCCCGGCCAAAGCCGCCGGCCATCCACGTCTCCATGAACACGGCGCTGCCTTCCAGGTACCAGCGCGGCACGTTGACCCGGGGTGTCGCCAGGTAGTTGTAGAGGATCGATTCGGGGTGGTCCTGCAGCGGCATCGGCTTGCCGTGGAAGAGCCGGCGCCACATCGCGTCGGTGTCGTTCCACACGTCCATGGTCGCCACGTGCACCGGCTCGTGGTTCATCAGGGTGAAGAACCGCTCGCCGGCGCTGAAGGTCTCGAAAGTCTGCGACAGCGGGGCGATATCGACCAGGATGGCGTTGTTGGGCGACGCCCTGGCCGCGGCGTTGCCGTAGTCGGAGAAGTCCTTGAGCAGGACGGTGGTCTTGTCCCACGGCTTCCAGTTCCACATCTTCTTCTGGAAGGCGATGGAGTTGAGGAAGCTGCGGGCGATGTACGGCGTCAGATAGGTCTCGGCCGGATCGAAATAGAGCAGCCGCAGGTCGCGGGTCTCCAGGCGTGAGAGCTCGATCTCGCCGGTCGGGCTGTAGGGCTTGACGGTCTGTTCGCGCGGCGCGCCCGGCGGCCCGGTCAGGGGCTGGGTCGGCGAGGGCACGGCCGGCGGCACGTCGCCCAGCGGCGGCGGCGGTTGCTGGGCCGGCCCCGGCGGGGGCGCGGAGTCGGGCTGGGCGCGGGCGAGGCCCGCCCCGGCGAAAAGGATCGCCAGGGCGATCAGACACCCGCGCACCATCACCTCCGGCCCCTCCTACGCACGTCCGCCCCTACTGTGAGGACATCTACTCCGAACGCAGAGCCTGGGCGAAGCTGCGATCGGCGAGCATGGCGCCGAAGGCTGGATTGGCCGCCAGGGCCGCGAACGCCGGCTGACTCGCCGCGGCCTGGAAGGCCGAGGCGTCATGCGACAGGGCGGCCAGGGCCTGCGAATTGGCCGCCAGGGCCGCGAAGGCCTGCGGCTGGGCGGCCATGGCGGCGAAGGCCTGCGGATAGGCCCGCATGGCGTCCATCGCCTGGGCGCTCATCCCCTCGGCCGCGTGGCTCATCGCCGCCATCTTCCCCGACTCCCGCGCCGCCGCCGAGAAGGCGTCCGCCGACCGGGCCATCGAAGCCAGGGCCTGGGAATTGGCCGCCAGGGCCGCGAAGGCCTGGGCGTTGGCCGCCATGGCCGAAAAGGCGCTCGAGCGGGCCGCCGCGTTGAACGCCTTGGCGTCGCTGGCGAAGGCGTGGAAGGCCTGGGCGTTGGCGGCCATGGCCGCGAAGGCCTGCGGGTCGGCGCGGATCGCGGCCATCGCCTTGGCGTCCTGGGCGAGCGCCCTGAAGGCTTCGGCGTGGGAGGCCATGGCCGCGCTGGCGGCCGGATTGGAGGCCGCCGCCGCGAAGGCCTGAGCGTTGGCGGCGTAGGCGGCGAAGGCCTGGGCGTTGGCGGCCATGGCCGCGAAGGCCTGCGGATGGACGGCCATGGCCGCGAACGCCTGGGCGTGCGCCGCCATCGCCGAGAACGCCTGTGGCTGGCTGGCCATGGCGCTCATCGCCTGGGCGTTGGCGGCCATGGCCGAGGCGGCCTGGGCGCTCATGCTCTGGGCCGCCTGCGCGCTGGCGACGGTGCGACCGCCTTCGCCCCTGGCCGCCGCCGAGAAGGCGTCGGCCGCGTGGGCCATGGACGACAGGGCCTGGGCGTTGGTGGCCAGCGCCCGGAACGCTTCGGCGTTGGCGGCCATGGCCGAAAAGGCCTGGGAGTCGGTCCGCAGCGCGGCCATCGCCTTGGCGTCCTGGGCCAGGGCCTTGAAGGCTTCGGCGTGGCTGGCCATGGCGGCGTTGGCGGCCGGGTTGGCGGCGGCGGCGGCGAAGGCCTGGGCGTTGGAGGCGTAGGCGGCGAAGGCCTTGGCGTTGGCGGCCATGGCCGCGAACGCCTCAGGATGGGCGGCCATGGCCGCGAAGGCCTGCGAATTCGCCGCCAGGGCCGAGAAGGCCTGGGCGTTGGCCGCCTGGCTGGCCACGGCCCGGGCGGACATCGCGGCGAAGGCGTGGGGGTCGCGCGCCAGGGCGGAGAAGGCGGCCGGGTTCTGGGCCATGGCGCTCAGCGCCGCCGGGTTCTGGGCCAGGGCCTGGAAGCCGGGGTCGGCGGCCAGGGCGCGGAACGAGGGGTTCTTGATCATCACCTCGAAGGCGTCGGTCTGCATCAGCATCGGGACGGCGTTGTCGCCCAACGCCACGTCCGACGCCTGAATCTGGCTGGCGCGATAGCGCTCGGCGGGCGCGATGGTGCCGGCGGTCTGGCCGCTCTGCGGCGGATACACGCGCCCGAAATAATAGGCGCCCCCGGCGATGGCGATCGCCGCGACACCGCCCAGAAGCAGGCGGCTGTTGTTCGACATCGTGGAAGCCATTGCCCCGTCCTTTTTCGAGAAGTTTCTGGTTGCAGGATGTGTGGCCGGCCCTGGATCGTCAATCGACCACGGCGGGACATGTCGGGACATTCCGGGACATCCGGGCCGCCAAGCGCGCGCCAATCGGGTCCGCCGCGACATTCGCGGACGAGATCTGACGATGTGGCGGCGCGGGGGTCGCCGAGAGCCATCTCCCCACGTCCCGCCGACGCCGAAGGATCAGCCGATCGGTCTCGATCATGTCGGGCGCGGCGCCGTCAGGGCGCCGTAGAGATCGGGCCGACGGTCGCGGAAGAAGCCCCACGCCGCCCGGTGCCGCGCCAGGAAATCGAGATCGAAGGCCGCGATCGCCACGCCTTCAGCCTGGCCGAGTTCGGCAACGAGCTCGCCGCGATGGTCGCTGATGAAACTCGATCCATAGAATGCCTGGCCGCCGCCCGGGAAATCCGGCCACGCCTCGAACCCGATGCGATTGGCGCCGACCACCGGAATGGTGTTGCTGACCGCGTGGCCCTGCATGGCCCGCCGCCACGGGAGCGCCGTGTCCAGGTTCGGATCGTGCGGTTCGGAGCCGATGGCGGTGGGATAGAGCAGGGCCTCCGCCCCCATCAGGGTCATGGCGCGGGCGGCCTCCGGATACCACTGGTCCCAGCAGATGCCGACGCCGACCCGGCCGAACCGCGTCCGCCACACCCGAAAGCCGGTGTCACCGGGGCGAAAATAGTACTTCTCCTGATAGCCCGGGCCGTCGGGAATATGGCTCTTGCGATAGACCCCCATGATCGACCCGTCGGCATCGACCATCACCACGCTGTTGAAATAGTGCGGCCCCTCGCGCTCGAAGATCGAGATCGGCAGGACCACGCCCAACTCGGCGGCCAGGGGCGCCAGGGCGCTCACGCAGGGGTGTTCGCGCCACGGTCTGGCCTGGGCGAACCAGCGCTCTTCCTGCCGGACGCAGAAATAGGGACCCTGGAAGAGTTCCGGGGCCAGGATCACCTGGGCGCCGGCCGCCGCCGCCTCGCGCATCAGATCGGCGGTCTTGGCGATGTTCGCCGCCAGGTCCTCGCCATAGGCGGCCTGAACGGCGGCGAGTGTCAGGGTCCGGACGCTCACGCCGGCGCCTGCTGGCTGATGCAGTGGAACGAGCCGCCGCCGGTGATCAGCGCGCGTGACGGCAGGCCGATCACCGACCGATCCGGAAACAGGATCTCGAGCGCTTCCACCGCCAGGGCGCCGGCGCGCTCGTCATAGATCGGCACCACCACCGCGCGGTTGGCGATCAGGAAGTTCATGTGCGAGGCGGCCAATGACCGCTGGTTGGAATCGACGGTGCGGCCGGGCGAGGGGAACCGCACGACCTTCAGCCGCCGCCCATCCGCGTCGGCCGAGGCCGCCAGGGTCCGCGCCGCCGCGTCGTAGACGGCCGCGTTGGGGTCGTCGATCCCGTAGGCCATCGGGCAGGCGACGGTGGCGGGGGCGACGAAGCGAGCGAGATTGTCCACGTGGCCGTCGGTGTGATCGTTCATCAGGCCATCGCCGAGCCAGATCGTCTTGCGCGCGCCGAGGGATCCGGCGAGCGCGGTCTCGGCTATGGCCGACGTCCAACCCCGGTTGCGGTTGGGGTTGAGCAGGCATTGGCGGGTCGTCAGCACCGTCCCGGCGCCGTCGTGATCCAGGGCGCCGCCCTCGAGCACGAAATCATGACGCACGAGGGCCGCGCCGTCGTCTCTCGCCAGAGTTTCGGCCACCCCTTCGTCGCCCTCCAGGCGGTATTTTTCGCCCCAGCCGTTGAACCGGAAGGCCGCAGCCCTCCTCGCCGAGGTGAAGATCGGCCCGGTGTCGCGCAGCCAGATGTCGCCAAACACCGCGGGCGTGATCTCGATCCCCTCGACGCCGTCCAGCAGGGCCTCCGCCGCGCGTCCCGCCATTTCGTCGCGGACCACGAGCCGCACGCTCTCGCCGCCGGGTCCGGCCAAAGTCCGCGCCAGCGCCGCCACCTCGGCCTGGGCGGGACCCAGGGATTTCTCCCACAGGCCGGCATGGCTGGGGAATCCCACCCACTGGGCGCGGTGCGCGGTCCATTC